>NZ_JAWOUB010000002.1:252312-680644 GCF_033339195.1 Vibrio sp. 811 | reverse complement strand
GGACGGATTCGAACCATCGAAGGCAGTGCCGGCAGATTTACAGTCTGCTCCCTTTGGCCACTCGGGAACCCCTCCAGAGGATTTTTATACTTAGTAAGATGTTTTCCCAACTCATCTCCCAAGTGCGGAGCGAATCATAGCAAACTCGCTCAGGCTGTAAAGCGTTTTTCTTACGTTTTTACGTTGAATGCTGTCTTTTTGGGCAAAGATGGTAGAAAGTCAGCGTTTTGTTTGTCCTTTGAACAGAAGAGAAGCGCGCTTTTTACTTGAATTTACACTACTTGACGTTAAACACCGTATCTACTGATAAACTGTAAGCAGTTTAATGACATAAGTTTATTCGTTTAGAAGTCAATATCATGAGCATGAAAGCCACGTTATCGTTATCTGTTTTAACGCTTTCTATATTACTGAGTTCTCCATCGGTTTGCGCTGCGATGCGAGGAGGCTCAGCGGTTACCGTTGTGACTGAACAAGTAGAAACGCACGAGATAAATCAATCCTTAACTCTTATCGGCAAATTAAAGGCAGCGGAGTCTGTGGTTGTCGCATCGGAAGTCGCCGGCAAAGTGAATCAAATCGCTGTTAAAGCGAATCAAAATGTCCAGCAAGACCAGCTATTAATTAAGTTAGATGACGATAAGGCTCAAGCCGCCTTGATTGAGGCAAAGGCGTATCTAAAAGATGAACAGCGTAAGTTAAAAGAGTTCCAACGTTTGGTTAAGCGGAATGCGATTACTCAAACTGAAATCGATGCACAAAAAGCCAGTGTTGAAATAGCACAAGCGAGGCTAGATGCTGCTCAAGCCAATTTAGCTGATCTCCATATTACTGCCCCATTTTCTGGCACTGTTGGTTTTATCGATTTTAGCCGCGGCAAAATGGTCAGTGCGGGTACTGAACTTTTGACGTTGGATGATCTTTCCGTCATGGAACTGGATTTACAAGTACCGGAGCGCTATTTATCGATGCTTTCTATTGGTATGGAAGTCATCGCTAAAACCAGTGCATGGGGTAGCCAGATCTTTACTGGTCAAGTCACAGGTATTGATACGCGTATCAGCGCCGAAACACTGAATCTTCGCGTGCGTATTGAGTTTGATAACCCAGAAAATCAATTGAAGCCGGGCATGTTGATGAACGCTTCACTAGCATTTCCTGCTATTAAGGCGCCAATCATTCCTGTTCAAGCGCTTGAATACTCCGGAACTAAACGTTTTGTATATGTAATTGATGAAAACAACAAAGCTACTCGTCAAGAAGTGTCGCTAGGTGCTCGTGTTGGTAACGAGGTGGTGATCGAATCTGGTGTTGAGATTGGTGACAAGATTGTGGTTCAAGGCATTGTTAACATGCGTGATGGTGTCGAAGTGAAAGAAATTGTCGCGCCACTAAAAGCGAACACCACGGATGTGACACGCAATGACAGTGAATCGGATGAGGAAGAAAACTAATGTTACTGTCCGACGTTTCAGTTAAACGCCCTGTCGCGGCGTTGGTTCTGAGCATGCTGTTGTGTGTGTTTGGCTTTGTGTCATTCACCAAATTAGCCGTTCGTGAAATGCCTGATATAGAAAGCCCAGTCGTTTCTATCAGTACGCGTTATGAGGGTGCATCGGCGACTATTATTGAAAGCCAAATTACCTCCGTTTTGGAAGACCAGCTTTCTGGGATCAGTGGAGTTGATGAAATTAGCTCCACTACTCGTAACAGCATGTCGCGTATCACGATCACGTTTGAGTTAGGTTACGATCTCAACACAGGTGTGAGCGACGTGCGTGATGCCGTAGCTCGTGCTCAGCGCTCGCTACCTGATGAAGCGGATGACCCTATTGTTTATAAGAACAATGGCTCGGGAGAGGCGTCGCTCTACATCAATCTCAGTTCTGCAGAGATGGACCGTACTCAATTAACCGATTATGCCGAACGTGTATTGATGGACCGCTTTAGCCTGATCTCTGGGGTTAGCTCCATTGATCTATCCGGTGGTTTGTACAAGGTCATGTACGTGAAGCTTAAGCCAGAACTAATGGCTGGACGTTCAGTTACAGCTTCGGATATTACATCAGCTTTGCGAAGTGAGAACCTAGAAAGCCCAGGTGGTGAAGTTCGCAACGACTCAACAGTAATGTCCGTGCGTACGGCTCGTACTTATAACACGCCTGAAGATTTTCAATATCTTGTCATTAAACGCGCAAGCGACAATACACCTATCTATTTAAAAGATGTAGCAGATGTCTTCATTGGTGCAGAAAACGAAAACTCAACCTTCAAAAGTGATGGTGTAGTAAACATCAGTCTTGGTGTGGCACCGCAGTCAGACGCAAACCCGTTAGAAGTAGCGAAGCTGGTTAGGTCTGAAGTCGATAACATCCAGAAGTTCTTACCAGAAGGTACACGTCTTGCGATAGATTACGACGCGACAGTGTTTATCGAGCGTTCAATCGAAGAGGTGTACAGCACGCTATTTATCACGGGCGGCTTGGTGATTTTGGTGTTGTACATTTTCATCGGCCAAGCTCGTGCAACCTTAATTCCTGCGGTTACGGTACCTGTTTCTCTGATTTCTTCGTTCATTGCCGCGTACTACTTTGGGTTTTCTATCAACTTGATCACCTTGATGGCGTTGATATTATCGATTGGTTTGGTGGTGGATGACGCAATTGTGGTTGTAGAGAATATCTTCCACCATATTGAACGCGGTGAATCGCCATTACTCGCCGCATATAAAGGCACCAGAGAGGTTGGTTTTGCTGTTGTAGCAACAACATTAGTGCTGGTGATGGTGTTCTTACCGATCTCCTTTATGGATGGCATGGTAGGTCTACTATTTACAGAGTTTTCTGTATTGCTGGCTATGTCGGTCATATTCTCCTCTTTGATTGCCCTGACGCTGACGCCTGTATTAGGGAGTCAGATTTTGAAAGCGAATGTAAAACCAAATCGATTCAATGAAGCGGTTGATCGCTTGTTTAGCAAGCTTGAGAGTGGCTATCGCGCATTATTGAAAGGCGCATTGAAAGTACGTTGGGCTGCTCCGCTGGTGATTCTAGCTTGTTTGGGCGGTAGCTATTTCTTGATGAATCAGGTACCGGCCCAACTGACCCCACAAGAAGACCGCGGTGTGATATTCGCGTTTGTGCGCGGTGCAGATGCTACGTCATACAATCGTATGTCAGCCAATATGGATATTGTCGAAGACCGATTGATGCCATTACTAGGGCAAGGTTATCTGAAGTCATTCAGCATCCAAACGCCAGCGTTTGGTGGCCAGGCAGGAGACCAGACAGGCTTTGTGATCATGATTCTAGAAGATTGGAACGAACGTGATATCACGGCTCAGCAAGCCCTTAACAAAGTACGTAAAGAATTGGCGGGTATCCCAGATGTTCGAGTGTTCCCATTTATGCCAGGTTTCCAAGGTGGTTCGAGTGAGCCAGTTCAGTTCGTGTTAGGCGGCTCTGATTACGGTGAGCTCGTTGTTTGGGCTGAAATGCTAAAGAACAAAGCAGAAGAATCACCAATGATGGAAGGAGCAGAGATAGATTACTCGGAAAAAACGCCTGAGTTATTGGTTACAGTTGACCGACAGCGTGCCGCAGAGCTAGGAGTCAGTGTTAAAGACATTTCTGACACCCTAGAAATCATGCTCGGTGGTAAAAGCGAAACGACTTATATTGAGCGTGGCGAAGAGTACGATGTGTATCTTCGCGGTGATGAAAATAGCTTTAATAATGCTGCAGATTTAAGTCAGATTTATCTGCGCACGAATAGCGGTCAGCTAGTGACGTTAGATGCGGTCACAAAAATTGAAGAAGTGGCGGCCTCTATTCGTCTTTCTCACTACAACAAACAGAAGTCCATCACTATTACTGCCAACCTGTCGGAAGGTTATACATTAGGAGATGCGCTGAATTATCTAGACCAGGAAGCCATCGACAACTTACCGGGTGACATTTCGGTGAGCTATTCGGGGGAGTCGAAAGACTTTAAAGAGAACCAAGCAAGTGTTGCTGTTGTGTTTGCATTGGCACTACTAGTGGCGTATCTCGTGTTGGCGGCTCAGTTTGAAAGCTTCGTAAACCCGTTAGTGGTCATGTTTACGGTGCCGATGGGTGTATTTGGTGGCTTCCTTGGTTTGGTTATTATGGGCCAAGGTATGAACATTTATAGCCAGATTGGCATGATCATGTTGATTGGTATGGTGACGAAAAACGGTATTTTGATCGTAGAATTTGCCAATCAGCTACGTGATCGTGGCGTTGGGTTTGAAAAAGCGATCATTGATGCAGCTGCGCGACGTCTACGTCCAATCTTGATGACTGCGTTTACCACACTTGCTGGCGCAATTCCGTTGATCGTATCGACAGGGGCGGGTTATGAGAGCCGTATTGCCGTGGGTACGGTTATCTTTTTCGGGATGGGGTTTGCGACATTGGTGACCTTGTTTGTTATCCCGGCAATGTACCGATTGATTTCGGCGAAAACACAAGCACCAGGTCATGTAGAAGCAGAGTTAAACAAAGCAATTAGCCATGATACGAAGGGCCGTGTTGCCCACCCCTAGCAGTAGCACGTAAAGCTTTGATTGAAAACGCCGGGCAATTTTTGTTCGGTGTTTTTTTGTATAGATAGTGATTACTTATAGATTTAATGATTATTTTTGTTTATTATTTCGCCACTTATTCGAGGGGCACAGGACTCGCTCATCGTTTTGACTGAATGTTGGGTCTTGTTAGGTTTAATGCTAGGAAAGCAGCCTATGCCTATTATTATTGAGGTGTTTCCTTGAAAAAAGTACGTGGTAGTTACATGGTCGAAATGGTTTTAGTTGCAGGTGTTATGGCGTTGCTAGCAACTACCGCACTTCCAACGTTGACGAATGCATTAAAAGATCGTCAAGATGGTATTTTGCATTCTCTCGATGCTGGTCAACCAAGCAACCATGTGAACAAAGAGGCAACAGAAACGTTCTCTGTTCAGTAAATGACGACATACTATAGAATCTAAAAGAAGCCGAGGCAAAACACTCGGCTTCTTTGTTTTTCAATTATGGAAACTTGGTGCTATCTAATGTTAGAAGCGTTTCCCTAGGCTGATTTGTACACCTTCGTAGCTGTCGTAAAAATCTTCAAAACCCATATCCGCGACATTATAAATGTACTCTGCGCGTAACCAGATATCTTTGCTCATATCCCAATGGACACCAGCACCGATGTTGAATAGTGCACCTGAATCATCTGTGACTTTTTGTTCGTTTGGTACGTACATTTCGGCTTGAGTGCCAAGCGCTGTTACGCGACCGAATAGTGATAGTGGCGTATCGCCTAAGTTATCACTTGTTACAACAGCAGACATACCTGCTTGGTAATAGTGAAGATCTAAGTCAGTTTTTAGAGCATTGTTCTTAAGTTCATTTTGTGAATAGCGCAGAACCCCTTCAAACGCGAGGTATTGGTTTACATGGTAACCCCAGCCAACGGTGATATGTGGTGTTGACCACTCATTGTCTCTATCCGAGCCGAAGTACGGTGTATCAAAACCAACGTTACCAGTACCCAGATAAAAATAAGATTGATGAGCTTGTTCTTGAGCAGCTAAAGTTGGCACGCTAATGGTCAAGGCAGACAATAATAGAATGGCGTTTTTCATAACTAGACGATAACCTTGGTAAAAGACCGTTGTAATGATTTGTTTAAATGTTAATTTAATCAATAGGATGGATGGTAATTATCATATCAGCTTTTATCAAAGGTAGTGATTTTAGAGTGGGAATTGTTGCGCTAAAGCATACTTCTTACTCATGACTACCGACTAACTAGATATGGTGACGAAAGCTAGCTAAATAAGAGAGAAGGAAAGGAAAGTGGCTGAATTCAAATACAAAAACTTGACTCAAGAAGAACAAGATAAGTTAGACGCGGCGACATTTCGCCGTTTATTGGCGCATTTAGATGCCAACAAAGACGTACAAAACATCGACCTGATGATCCTTGCGGGCTTCTGTCGCAACTGCTTTAGCAAATGGTATAAATCTGAGGCTGAAAATCTCGGTTTGGATTTAGATATTGATGACGCTCGCGAACGTGTTTACGGCATGACTTACGATGAGTGGAAACAAAATCATCAACCAGCGGCAACTCCAGAACAATTGGCTGCGTTTGAAGCGCGCCAGAAAAAGTAAAACCCAGCGATAAAAACAGCCCGCATGAAGTTGGGCTGTTTTTTAAAGTCCAGTTTGCACGTTAAGCGTTAGTTGAGCCGCAACAAGCTGGCTCAACGCAACCTTTTGCTTGAATGACTTCGAGTTGAGCTAAGTAAGGTTGAATATCGCCGATGTTCTCTTTTACCCATGTTAAGTCATAATACGTATCTAGGTAACGCTCTCCAGAATCACATAGAAGCGTCACGATTGAACCCTTCTCACCGCGTTGTTTCATCTCACAAGCCAATTGCAGCACGCCGTAAAGATTGGTGCCTGTTGATGCGCCGACTTTACGCCCAATCAGCTGAGATACCCAATGGGCGGTTGCCACACTGGCTGCGTCTGGAATTTTGCGCATTTCATCAATGACACCAGCAATAAAGCTTGGTTCGACACGTGGTCGCCCGATACCTTCAATTTTGCTGCCAGTATCGCCTTTCAATGAGTGATTTCCTGACTGGAAAGCATCGTAAAACACTGAGTTTTCAGGGTCTACCACGCAAAGCTTGGTGTCGTATTTTTGGTAACGAATAAAACGGCCAATGGTTGCTGATGTGCCGCCTGTTCCAGGACTCATCACTACCCAGCTAGGAATCGGGTGATCCTCTAACTCCATTTGGCTAAAGATAGAGTTCGCGATGTTGTTGTTACCGCGCCAGTCAGTCGCACGTTCAGCATAAGTAAACTGATCCATGTAGTGACCATTTAACTCTTGAGCCAAGCGTCGAGACTCGTCATAAATCTGATCTGAGCGCTCTACAAGATGCGCTTTACCACCGTAAAACTCAATTTGTTCAATCTTTTTACGTGCGGTGGTTTTCGGCATAACAGCAATGAACGGTAAGCCAAGCAAGCGAGCAAAATACGCTTCTGAAACGGCAGTGCTGCCTGAGGACGCTTCAATCACTGTGGTTTCAGGACCAATCCATCCGTTACAAATCGCATAAAGAAACAACGAGCGTGCCAATCGGTGTTTCAGAGAGCCTGTTGGATGCGTGCTCTCATCTTTTAGGTAGATATCGATACCATCAAGAGAAGGCAGTTCAAGTTTAAATAAATGAGTATCAGCAGAACGTTGAAAGTCTGCTTCAATTTTACGCACTGCATTGTTGATCCAGTTGTGGTCAGTACACATGGCGTCTCTCCTTGGAAATCGATAGATAAGCATTAGATGGGAATAATTTACCTATAATACGAGAGAAAAACTTTGCTATAGTTGCCGGTAATGACTATTTTGATAGAAAAGTTTTCTACACTTCGTGGGTTTTATAGGATGAGTTTGGATCGGGTCGATAAACAGCTGCTTGCGTTGTTACAAACCGACAGCACCTTGTCATTAAATGAGTTAGCAGAGCAGGTAAATCTGACAACGACGCCATGTTGGAAGCGTTTGAAAAGGTTGGAAGAAGAGGGCTACATCGAAAAACGCGTGGCGTTGTTAAGTGCAGAAAAGCTCGAGCTATCTTTCATTGCATTTGTTCAGTTAAAAACGATTGATCATTCCGAAGGTTGGTATCACCATTTTGTTACAACTGTGAGTGACTTTCCTGAGGTAATGGAGTTTTATCGTATGGCTGGCGAGTATGACTACATGATGAAAGTACTAGTCAAAGATATGAAGTGTTTTGACGAATTCTATAAGCGGTTAGTTAATAGCGTAAAAGGGCTATCTAATGTGACTTCAACATTTGCTATGGAGTCCATTAAATACACAACAGAGTTACCAATCCTAAAATAACTCGCCCTATAAGAATTCTATCTAATGTTAATTCTACCTTTTAGTATTTTAAATGTTAAAAGGTAGTTTGATTATGCTTTTAAAACTATTTCCTACCAGATTTTTATAAATATAAACGATATTTATTCTCTCTTCTATTTTTCATTAACCATTTGTTTTTGCAGTCCATTAATCCTATACATCATAATGAAAGAAAAAATAACGCAATTTTTTCTCTTTATTTTTCATGTTTTATTTTATTGAATATTAATTTTTACTAAATTAATGGAAGAGTTTGATTTAAACGTTTGCTTTTTGTGTTTTCATGTAATTTGGTCGCTATTTTTGAGTATTTATTTTTAGGATTAATACAGTAGCAATTACTTAAGTAATAAAGTACTCAAAAATGGGGATAGTGATTAATAAAACATCGTATTATTATCGCCCCATCTTGTATGTAACAAAGTATTACTAAAAATGAACAGAAATTACTATTTGCTTTTTCTCGCAGCTTTACTCGCTGGCTGTGGCGGTGGGGGAGACTCTAAGCCGAACAATACGAAGACACCAACTACGATAACAAAGCAGAACCGTCCGCAATTAAAAGTTGAAGACACGGTATTGAAGTTTGAAGGAGTGGGAACGGTTACTGAAGCAAAACTGAGCAATGTACATGGGTCGGTATCTTACCAAGTCATTGACTCTAATCCGCCAAATGTCGTGAAAATTAATGACTCAGGAATACTACAAATTCTGCGCCCAGGAACGGCGACTATTCTTGCTACAGATAGTAGCTCTGCTTATGAGTCTTCTGAAGCAAGATTTTCTGTCACTGTAGAGCGAGGCATCAATACTGAACTTTCAGTGAGTGATCTGAATTTCAATGCGATTGAGTCAGAAGGAAAAGCGTTGATCGTCCGTGGCCAAAAAGGCGAACTGAGTTATGAGGTAGAAAGTGGTCATAACTTGATTCGTGTTGATGAGAACGGTTCGGTATATTCATTAGGTTCAGTTGGTCAGGCATCGGTGCTGATTACTGATTCAGGTAACGACTTTTACTTGCCGAAACAAGTTCGCGCTACGGTTAAACTGCATGCAGTAGCTCCGGGGCAATTACAGTTCGCTTTGCTTGAAGACGAGTATCGAGAAGGGTTGACGTTAGAACCAGTGCGTCTAGATAAAGCTCAAACGCAACGTATTTCTTACAAAATTATAAATAGCGTACCAGACAGCAAGGTGGCCGAGTTGCTAGATCCTGAAACGGGTTTGCTTCTTGTTCATAATGTTGGTCGATTAACGGTTGAAGCGACTGCAACTTACAGCGACGCGTTTCTGGATAAACAGCAAACAGCGCAATTTTTTGTGGATATAAAACAAGGCAAGCGTCAAGAAATCAGCGCAGCGGATATCGTCACAACTTATGAGGAAGGTGGACGAATTTTCCCTAAGGTGACGAACGCCTACGGTGACTATGAGCTGAGAATCATTCGTGGTGAAGACGTTGTCGCTAAAACTGAAAATGGTGAAGCATTACTGATCAAAGGTGTTGGTGCTGCTGAAGTGGAAATTTACGAGCATGACATGCGTAATTATCCTGCAAGCAAAACTCGTTTTGATCTTGAAGTTAATCGCGCGCCTCATCCCGTTATAAAAGACATTGAAATGCCGCTTACCTATCAACCAAATCTTTCAATCCCTCTGGCGTTTAAAGGGCAAAAAGGTAACGTAAATCTAGTTAGCAGCTTACCTAATGGCTTACGAATGACTGACGGCAAGTTGGAGGTAGTGACTGCGGGTGAGTACGACCTTAAGTTTGAAGACGATGGTGGGGAGTTCTACCAACCTATTCAATTTAATGTCGTCATCAAAGTTGCAAAGGCTGAAGGCCAACCGATGGCAACACACGATTATGACGTTGTATACAGCAACAAATACAGTTTTGATCTTCACCGTGATTTTGGTTTGAGTGCTGACGAGCAAATTGAGATTGTAGATAACACCGCACCAGATGTTGTCGGTGGTTTTAGTGAAGGACGTCTCCATGTGTATAAAGCGGGTAAAGCGACGCTAACTGTGCGCAGAAAAGAGAGCGCGAATTATACCGTTGGTCCTGATCAAAAAGTCTACGTGACAATTTTGAGTGCGCCGAGCCGAATTGAAGTTCAATCCGATGTGGAAGAGATTTGGAAGGTTGGCCAAACATTTGTTGCGCCGAAAATCTCTGGTACGGTTGGGGAAGTTACGTACCGATTTGCAGACAACGCAGCAACAGATGTGGTTTCCTTAAACAGCCAAACGGGTGCCATGCAAATTCTTAACGCGGGTAGCACAAAAATTATTGTTTCGGATGCGGGGGACGACAAAGTGGATCCGGGTGAAAGTAGTTTCTCGGTCACGATTAAACAAGGCACAAACCCTGTATCGGTTACTTACCCAACGGTAGAATTCTCCGCTGGTAGTGTTATCTCACCAGTGATGAGTGGTGGGACTGCGAAGGCAAGTTACCGTCTTATTAACCAAAAAGACCCTGTGGTCGAGCTAGTTTCTCCTGATACAGGGCGTTTGAAAATCCTGCATGCAGGCACGTACCAATTAGAGGTTACCCTTACTGGGCGCAACTACAAAGCTAAAACAATCGTCGTAAATGGCACTATTAACAAAGCGAATCACCCTGGTTTAAGTACTTCTACAATGAAGGTGGAATTTGAACCATTTAAAAAGGTTAAGCTAGACTTTGGTACACCAATAGGAAACCGCAGCTATCAAATATCCAGCTCAACAATTAAAGGAGTCGCTTCATTAGATGTTGATAAGGAAGAGCTGACGTTACTTGACCTCCCACCAGTAAAAAGACGTTGGATTTCTCTCGACGTTTCGGAAGGAGAATCTCGAGATTACAAAGCGTTGGAAAGTAAGAAAGTCCAGCTGTATCTAAGCTTTGCAGATGAAGGTGTTGCGGATCAATATACATTGCTTGAAACTGAACAAACAGTATTGTTTAGCACGCTAAATGCACGTGAGTTTTCTAACTTAGAAGAAAGTGAGTTTGGTTTGATGAACGTTCGTTCAGTGCGTGAGCCAACGGACGAAGAATTGAAATTATACGGCAAAGGTAAGATTGCACTACTTGCATTCAAGCCGGTGGGTAACGATGACCAAACTCTAATAAAAGGAGCGTGGGTACACTTAGCTCGATTTGATGGATGTACATCAGAGCTGTTCGAAGATGATCTCAAGCCTTTTGAAGCAATTGACTATGATGACCCAGGGTACTGCACCAGCGGCAGCACGATTCGTATGACTCGGTTCTTAATAATTGATGACTCGAAGATGGAAAAGGTAGAGTATGAGTTAGTTGCACCTGTGATTACTTACCGTCGTGGGGTTCGTGAATTTTTAGCAACGAATAAAGGTGGATTCTATGCCGACCCAAATGTCATTTACGGGAAAGGTGAATATGGTTACCCGAAATCACTTTACGAATGGTCGGTTGTTAACATGAAGTATCAACCAAATTAATCATCGTTTGATACCCATTAAAAAAGGAGTGCGGAACAGCACTCCTTTTTTCGTGTAACGAACACGAGCTATTTCGTGTAGCGCATCACCCCTTCTTGCACGGCGGTCGCCACTAAGTGACCTTGCTGGTTGTATATTTCGCCACGGACCAACCCACGAGTATTGCTCGCCGTTGGGCTCTCTATCGCATATAGAAGCCATTCATCCATCTTAAACGGGCGATGGAACCAGATAGAGTGGTCAATGGTGGCCACTTGAAAGTTAGGCGTCATTAATGAGACTTCATGTGGATGCATTGCTGTTACAAGGAATCCCCAATCGGATGCGTAGGCCAGAAGGTACTGGTGAATTAGCTGATTCTCTGGCATTTCACCATTAGCACGAATCCAAAGGTACTGTTTGGGTTCTGCTTTTTTGGGCTTCAAAGGGTTGATAACCGTAACGGGGCGAGTTTCGATTGGCTTTTCCCCGCAAAATGTTTTGCGTAAGCGTTTGGGTAGAAATTCTGCAATATGGCTTGCGAGCTCACTCTCTGAGGCAAAGTTTTCTGGACCAGGGATATCTGGCATTTCTTTTTGATGATCAAACCCAGGTTGATCGCCATGGTAGGATGCGGTTAGGTAAAAAATAGGGCGTCCATTTTGAATTGCCTTTACGCGTCTAGTGCTAAAGCTACGGCCATCTCTCAGATTTTCTACATCATAAATAATAGGTTTTTCTGGATCGCCAGGGTACAAAAAATAGCTATGGAAGGAGTGTACCGTGCGTGTTTCTTCAACGGTGTAGCGCGCAGCAGAAAGTGCTTGCCCAATTACTTGACCGCCATAAACTTGAGGCAAACCTAGGTTTTCACTTTGGCCACGAAACAAGCCTTCTTCTAATTTTTCGAGTTGTAGTAGGCTGAGCAATTCTCGTAGTGGTTTACTCATTGTGTCTCCTCACCGTTGTCTTTCATTCCAAGTTACCTCAACAGCCTCACTCTTGTGAAGTGGCATAGTTAAGAACTATTGAGTAACTTAGAAATAGTATTGTTCCAATTATGAAACAAAATCAATTGTTTGATAAATTCTAACTCAGTCAAACTATTGTCAAATAAAGTGACAGGAAGCAGACAGTTTTATATTCCACACCTATAATTGCTTCGGTTTAATGCTCTTTTCGAGGAATATATGAAAAAAACACTACTACTTGTTACTTCTCTACTCTTTGGGGCTGCGTTAGTGGGTTGCCAAACTTCTCAAAATACAGAAATGGAATCTACAGAGGCGTCAATGAAGACGATTACAGGTACAGTGGCTTATCGCGAGCGGATTGCCTTGCCACCAAACGCAGTGGTTACTATTGCGTTAGAAGATGTGTCCTTGGCGGATGCGCCAGCAAAAGTGTTGGCGAAACAGACATTCGAAACAGAAGGTAAGCAAGTTCCTCTTTCTTTTGAGTTGAGTTACGACAGCAATGAAATCAAACCAAACCATCGTTACAGCGTTCGTGCTCGCATTGAGGTAGATGGAAAGCTGCGTTTTATCAGCGACACACATAACGGTGTTATTACAGATGAAGCACAAACTCACCAATTAGATATTCGTCTAGTTGGAACACGTTAATACGACGTACTGAGAACAAAAAATGGCAGCTTAAGGCTGCCATTTGTATTTTTTAAGTGAAGTTTTGCCAACTTCCGATACTTCAATCCCTTCTGCTTCTAATTTCTTTTTTTGTCTCTCTAAGTCTCTGCCTTTTAAAGATATTTTTCCTTGGCTATTTACCACTCTAAACCAAGGGAGTTTGCTGCCTTCTGGTAGGTTACCCAGTGCTTTACCAACATGTCTCGCATAGCCCGGATAACCGGCCATTTTTGCAATTTCCCCATAGGTGGAGACTTTTCCTTTTGGAATTTGGTGAATTACAGCAAAGATTTGCGCTAAAAATTGGTCCATACTCAAAAGTGTCTATTTTGGATTACTAAGGAATGGTAAACCATTGGACTTGTATATTGCTAACGGTTCTTAACCCTTGTGTTGCCAGCGACTCACTTTGAAGAATTACATTTTCTGTTCTTTAGTGTCGTTGGTTGATGAGCCTTAAACAGCATGAAGCAAACGCAAGCTAAGCTTGAATCTAGACCCTCTCAACGACTTTCAATCCCAGTTTTTGCCGTTGAGTTACCAAGTAGGTGGGGAAGCCAGGAGGCGCTATGATTTTATCGACACTTCAATTTTTCGTTACGACCTTACTCGCTGTTGTCTGCGTTCGGGCGATGAGTTTGAGCGAGGGTGACATTCCCGTTCTTGCACTTATGATCCCCGCGCTGTGGGTTCTGCCACAAGGTGGGTTCGCTGGCTTAGTATTGCTGGGCGCGATGATGGCTTTTGGTGCGACACTCTCAATGCAGCCAATTGCTTTGTCGGTTGGTGTTTTGATCCTTTTCCCACTTTTAATGGTGGTGTTTTCTCGTAGAAGCTCTTTAGGCGTGTTGCTCACCGCTGGTCTTATTGTACTTACACTGCAAGTTGGTCTTATGGTCACACAGCAAGGAGGTAAGCTGGATGGGTCTGCTTGGGTTACAGTGGTTCAAACCATTGCGGTTATGGCGATGTGGTGGTCGGCTGCGCATTGGACGCCATCCAATAAACACAGCTGGTGGCCGTTGTTTTTGTTGCTCCCATTGTGGATTGCAGGCCTACCGTACGCCGTTCTTATGGCGTTAAGTTTGACGGGAATGTTAGCGTCAATGGAAGCACTTGCGAAGCTTCAACATACCATTCGTTGGAGCAAATTATTATGTTGGACATTGCCGACTGTGGGTTTTGCCGCTTTAGTCGTCAGCCCGACCACGGATGTGCCAAACCCTGTTTTCGTGGTTTGGATCTGTTTGTTAGGGACGGCTTGGATGACTGACTATATTTTACGTAGTAGCGATGAACAGGCTGAATTATGAATTTTTAGTCAGGTAAAAAGTGACATGTGCGGCAGAGTATCGAATTGGTTGTGGAACAAAATGGAGATTAGTATATGTTCTTCATTTCATATTTACTACACTTCCAATAATAATAACCACAATATAAGTGGTTGATTTAAGATAAGTTTGTCATGACAACTTTTGCTCGAACACTGTTGCTTTTTGCATGTTGCCACTTGAGTTTGAATGTAAAAGCCGAAGCCCCTTTAATTGCTCATTATAAAGTCGCGACTGAAGCGGATGATGTCGTCACTCGTGTTCTTTTCAATGCTGCTTCAGAGGAGTTTGGCTTTACCGTTCAATACGTGAACTACTCCAGCTTTGATGCCATTCTAAATTCAGTAGCGAATGGGGAAGCGGACTTTGCTGCGAATATCACTTACACACAAGAACGTGCTCAACGTTTTAGTTATTCCCGCCCAACAAATATCGAATATACCTACCTCTTTGGCTTAAAAGATTCGACGTTGAGTGATATTTCGCGTGTTGGCGTCCCCAAAGATACAGTTTATGCCCAATTACTTAAACAACACTACCCTGAGCTAGAACAGATCTCTTATCAAGGTCACGAACAAGCAGTAACACTGCTACGTTCAGGTGCTGTGGACGGCGTTGTCGATGCCATTAACCAGCTCAAGCCGATGCTGATGGAGGGGTTTGACGCCAAGATGCTCAATGATCAGATTTCGATAAAGCCCGTATCCATCATCAGTAAAAAAGATCATCATCTTGAAGAGTTGGACACGTTCGCTACGTTTATTCACGGGGAAGCGGTGCAAAAGCAGCTTCGCGAAGAAATTTCCCAGTATCAATTTGAATTAAGGCGAGCAGCGTTGCGTGATTCTATTCGTTTATTGCCCCTTGATTTTAATGAACCAATACGGATTAAGCTCGAATCTATCTTTCCATATGTTGTATACAACGCAGATGGTAGTGTCGAAGGGATGACGGCTGATGTAGTCCTGAGAAGCTGTGAGATCTTGGCTTTAAACTGCTTGATCATTAGTGAGCCTGGTGAAAGCTGGGGTTCTATGTACCATGAGTTTATCCAAGGTAATTTCGAAATTTTGGCGCCATTAACGGTCAGCCGTGAGCGGCGCGCATTTAGCTACTTTCCAAAGTCCCATTACGCGCCAGCATCGGTGATGGTCAAGCGTTTAGGTTACAAACCGAGCACATACTCTCATGTTTCACAGTTGATATCTGAGCGGATTGGCGTAGTTAAGGATGACTTTTTCGATCAAATGATGACGCAACTGTTACCGCTAAAAGAACTCAAACGTTATCGTACCCAACAAGAGCTCATTCAGGGGCTACTAAATGAAGAAGTCGATTACATTCCGATGGATACGGCGATGCTCAATCATTTTTTACGTCTCAGTGAATTGGTTCCGATAGAGCAGGATACCGCTATTGGCGAGTTTTATGAGTCACAACTCTCTGTTGGATTGGTCGCGAATGAAAAAGGAGCCATGCTTGCGCCTTTCTTCAGTCGAGCGATAGCGATGTTAGAAGTTGATAAGATCATTGCTCAGTACGATGTACGCCCAGATTGGCGTACCGCACTTGAATATGAGATTCGATTAGCGACGCAAACACAAGCTGTGTTTATCTTTGTGTTATTGTTTGCTATTTGTGTTTCGCTTTATCTTTACCGTCAATCGAACACTGACAACTTAACAGGGTTAAGGAACCGTCGTGCGTTGCAAGTAAAGTATCGAAAAGGAGTAAACAAAGATCTATCCATACTTTACTTAGACATTAATCATTTCAAACGAATCAATGACACTTATGGGCATCGCGCTGGGGACGAAGTTTTACAACTACTGGCACTAAAAATTCATTATGTCTGGTCGGGAAGATGTTATCGAATTGGAGGGGATGAGTTCATATTGCTGGGTTATCCAACGCAAGCCGAGTTAACTAGAGCAATGAGAGAGCTCAGTAGAATCGACGTGAAAGGCAAATTATGTAGTGATTTGGAGTCTATAAGTATCTCTATTGGTTTCTCTGCAAAAAGGGAACGGCACATGAGCTTAGAGCAAGCGATGCATTTGGCTGATGAAGACATGTACATGAGTAAGCAGTCCTCACGGCACGACTCCTCTTATCGTGACTGTACGGTTTCATCATAAAGGAATGAATTGATCGAGTTTTGTTCAAACGGTAATGAAATGATGAAATTCAAGGTTTTTGCTCTTGCATTGTGAGAGCTGATACTGAATAATCGCCCCATCGATTGAGGCAAGACCTCTCGAAAAGAATTATGGGGCTCTGGTCCTCTCGCAACAATAGCTCGTGAACTCGGTCAGGTCCGGAAGGAAGCAGCCGCAGCGTGTGACTTGTGTGCCGGGATGTGGCTGGGGTCCCACCCTTTGAAAGCCCTGCGTTATCGCAGGGCTTTTTTCGTTTTTGAGCCTTCTTTTATTTTGGCTACGCTTGGTGTTCAACGTCTTCTGATGATCAAGCTTCTTGAGGTTATTTAGGTATAATTTATAATCTCATCCGCTCGATACCGAACTTTCGTGAAGATTGTTTAGGGTACGCTCGTCGAATAACCATTTTCACCTGGGATACTTTAATGATTTCAAAAAACCAATTAAAACTGCTTCGTGCTTTAGGTCAAAAGAAACAGCGTAAAGCGCATGGCTTATTCCTAGTTCAGGGTGAAAAGAACGTACTAGAGCTAGCAAGTAGTTCATTGAAGGTGAAGCAGGTTTTTGCAACAGCAGCATTTCTCGAACAAAATGCTGGTACGCTAAATCGTTTTGATTGTGTTGAAGCATCGCTTGATGAATTGACCAAAGCGAGCACGCTTGTGAGCAATAATGCGGCCATTGCTGTGGTTGAAATTCCGAGTGTAAAAGAGCCTCAAGCGAAAGGCTTGATGATTGCGCTAGATGGTGTATCCGACCCTGGTAATCTAGGTACGATTATTCGTGTAGCAGACTGGTATGGCATCAAGCACATTATTGCGAGTACAGATTGTGCTGATCCTTATAATCCTAAAACGATCAGTGCGACCATGGGCAGCTTTGGCCGCGTACAAGTGAGTTTGGTGGATTTGCCAAGTTACTTGGAACACGCCAAATTGCCAGTATATGGCGCGTTTTTGGAAGGAGAGAGCGTTCATAAAACGGATTTCGCTGCTGAAGGTATTTTGTTGATGGGCAGCGAATCTCATGGTGTGCGCGAAGCCGCAGCAAAATTCGTGACAGATAAGATCACGATTCCAGCGTTTGGCGGTGCCGAATCACTGAATGTCGCGATGGCGACTGGCATTATTTTAGACAACATGCGCCGCCAACATAGCTAACGCAACAATTACATAATAACAAAGCCAGTCAATTGACTGGCTTTGTTGTATTTTGCCTAGAAAAATCAGCCTGGCTGAATCTTGCGTTTAACGAAATACAGTGAATGTTGTTCGGTGAGTTAATTTTGTTTTAGTTCAATAGGCTGTGCCTATAAATAAAATTACTCCTTTCCATTTAGTAAAATCAGGAAATTAGGCGACACTTATCTAAAGGCCGCAATAAAATGCCCTTAAGGAGATAAGAATGCATTCATTAAAAGTAAAAGATTACATGACGTTGCAAGCGGTGACTTTCACGAAAGATATGTCACTTTCGGCAGCTTTAAACAAAGTAATGCAAAGTGTCACACTAGGTGGCCCTGTCATTGATGAAAATGAAAAAGTGGTTGGGTTTTTATCGGAGCAAGACTTATTAGATAAGTTGGTGAAAGCAAGTTATCACTGCCAAGATACACATACGGTACAAGAGTGTATGCATGATGATGTCTTATCTGTTTCTCCAGAAATGTCAGTAATTGAACTGGCTGACATGATGAAAGTTGGAAAGCCGAAAATGTATCCAGTGGTGGATGGCAAAGGTAAGTTGGTTGGTGTTATCACAAGAAGAGACGTGCTGCGTGCCATCGGAATGACATTAAATGAGTGTTTTAAGCATCCCGTTTAACCTCTCTGTTTAAATTTTACGGAATATTGCTTTTAAACTGGTTTGGAAAGACGCTTCGGCGTCTTTTTTATTTTCTATCGCCGAACTGTACAAATTTATCTTGACCTTGGAGCTTACTCTAAGGTTTACCCTTAGCAATAGGTAAATCACCGATACCAATAAGGAAAAAATTATGTGTACAAAACATCAAGGTTGCCAATCTAGCAAAATCAAAACTGCGGTGCCGCTTGGTGCAAGCGAGTCATGCTGTGCGCCAGTAAAATCTTCGCTCAATATCTCTCAGGCCAGTGTTGATGTTTCTGAAAGCTCTTGCTGTAGTGGAGGAGGCTGCAGCGTTGACACAGGCGAGGAAGACGATCCCACAAGGGAGAGTAATTCCTCCGTTCGGAACGCTTGGCTTGTGTCAGGTATGGATTGCCCATCTTGTGCGCAAAAGCTTGAGAAAGCCATTACGTCTTTACAAGGCGTCAGCCAAGCCAAGGTTTTGTTTGCAACAGAAAAACTGGTCGTCGATTTTGATGGTCGAGAGCTGATAGCTACGATAGAGCAGACAGCCCAAAAAACGGGTTTCCCGCTCTCTTCACTGGATGCTCCAAAACCAAGCACTACAAAGAAAGGCTGGCTTGGCGTCATAAGAGACAACATCCAAATTCTCTCGATTGCTGGTGCAATGGCTACTGCGGCAGTAATTTCTAAGATCGACCCTCAAATAAGCGCTTGGTTATTCACTTTGACGTGTTTACTTGGTTTATACCCAATCGCGCTCAAAGCATTTAAGTTGGCGCGTAGCGGTACGCCTTTTGCGATTGAAACGTTAATGAGTGTAGCGGCGCTCGGCGCTTTATATTTAGGTGAAACCGCCGAAGCCGCAATGGTGTTATTGCTTTTCCTTATTGGTGAAAAGTTAGAAGCATATGCATCATCTCGCGCGCGAAGCGGTGTCCAGGCGTTAATGGACTTAGTCCCAGAAAATTCAATTTTAATTATTGATGGAGAGCGTAAAGAAGTACCAGCTGCTCAGCTTAAACCAGGGGATACCATAGAAGTCGCACCCGGAGGTCGTTTGCCTGCCGACGGTGTTTTGCAAGATGCGCTTGCGAGTTTTGACGAAAGTGCGTTAACGGGAGAATCTGTTCCCGTTGAACATCAAACCGGTGGCAAAGTGATGGCCGGGGCTGTGGTTGTCGATAAAGTGGTTCGCTTACAGGTGACTTCCCGTCAGGGCGAGAATGCGATAGACCGAATTCTTCATTTGATTGAAGAAGCCGAATCTCGTAAGGCACCATTAGAACGCTTTCTTGATAAATTTAGCCGTTGGTATACGCCACTAATGATGTTGGTGTCTCTGATGGTTATCGTTACGCCGCCATTACTATTTGCCCAACCGTGGGAAACGTGGATCTATCGAGGACTCGCCCTGCTGTTGATTGCTTGTCCATGTGCATTAGTCATTTCAACGCCTGCGGCGATCACTTCTGGCTTGGCGGCAGCGGCTAAGCGGGGCGCATTGATCAAAGGTGGAGCGGCGCTTGAGTTGCTTGGCAAGGTTGAGTCTGTCGCATTTGATAAAACTGGGACACTGACGCAAGGTAAACCAGAAGTGACCGACGTCTTTGCTTTTGATATGGATGAAGACAAGTTACTTAGCCTAACTGCGTCAATCGAGGTTGGTTCAAGTCATCCTCTAGCGGTTTCTTTAGTTACCAAAGTGCAAGAGAAGGGGCTTACTATTCCTGAAGCGTTGGATAAAACCGCGCAAGTAGGCTCTGGTGTCACTGGTTACGTCGATGGAAAAATGGTCCAAGTGGTCACGCCTTCAAAGGCAGACTTTCCACTTTCTCAAGAAGCCAAAGAGCAAGTGGTTACGTTGGAACAACAAGGTAAAACGGTTGTCATTGTTCGTTACGATGACGAGGTCATTGGCGTGATCGCATGGCAAGATACATTGCGCTCAGATGCCCAGCAAGCCATCGCAATGTTGAAGGAACTTGGGGTCACGTCGGTGATGCTAACGGGTGACAACCCGAGAAGTGCAGAAGCAATGGCAAATAGAATAGGCTTGGATTATAAAGCGAGTTTGTTACCTGCAGACAAGGTGCATTACGTCGAGAAACTATCACAACAACATACCGTTGCGATGGTGGGAGACGGTATCAATGATGCTCCAGCCATGAAAGCTTCGAGCATTGGTATTGCGATGGGAGGCGGTACGGATGTTGCGCTCGAGACTGCTGATGCGGCGTTAACACACAACCGGTTGATTGAGCTACCTGCCATGATAGAACTGTCGCGTGCGACGCTAAGTAACATTCGTCAGAATGTCGCGTTAGCGCTAGGTTTGAAAGGTGTATTCTTAGTGACAAGTTTACTTGGGGTTACTGGGTTGTGGGTTGCAGTATTAGCTGACAGTGGTGCAACAGCACTGGTGACATTGAATGCGTTGAGATTACTTCGTTTTGAGTCCAAACAGATCAAATAACTGACCTAACCAATGATCCCACTCATTAATAGCCCGAGGCATTCGTGTATCGGGCTTTTTTTAACCGTATTCACCTGATGCGATCAGACGTTTTTCTCGTCCTTGAAATCACGCATTGCTATGCAACAAAATGATTTAACGCCCCTTAAAGTGTGATCAATACCAGTTTTGTTTGAAATTTCACTTTCATTACATTTTGTCATTGTGATTGTGATCACTCTATGTTGGTGAAAGGTTCGCTACAGTGCATCTGTACCCAATAACTGATTAATGAGCTTATTGTTCATAAAATAAGCCACAATAAGGAGCGACTTATGTCTCAAGCTGTATTCCATTTAGGTGTTACTGAAGCTGATCTTAATGGTGCGACTCTAGCGATCATTCCTGGTGACCCAGCGCGTGTTCAAAAAATCGCAGAACAAATGGAAAATCCAGTATTTCTAGCAAGCCATCGTGAATACACGCTATACCGTGCAGAGCTAGACGGTAAACCTGTTGTGGTTTGTTCTACAGGTATTGGTGGTCCTTCTACCTCTATCGCAGTTGAGGAATTGGCACAGCTTGGTGTTCGTACTTTCCTACGTGTTGGTACAACGGGTGCAATTCAACCGCATGTAAACGTGGGTGACATGATCGTAACGACGGGGTCAGTTCGTCTTGACGGTGCGAGCCTACACTTTGCTCCTATGGAATTCCCAGCAGTTGCTGACTTTGAAGTAGCAACCGCAATGAAAGCAGCGGTAGAAGAGTCTGGCGCTACAGTTCACATGGGTGTGACTGCATCAAGCGACACGTTCTACCCTGGTCAAGAACGTTACGATACGTTCTCTGGTCGTGTTGTTAAGCGTTTCCAAGGCTCTATGCAAGAATGGCAAGACATGGGCGTACTTAACTTCGAGATGGAGTCTGCAACACTGCTAACAATGTGTGCGAGCTCTGGTTTAAAAGCGGGTTGTGTGGCAGGTGTTATCATCAACCGTACACAAAAAGAGATTCCAGATCATTCAACTCTGAAAGAAACGGAAGCGCGTTCAATTAAAGTGGTTGTAGAAGCAGCGCGTAAAATGCTTTAAGCCCCTATAGTTGGCATTTAAACAAACAGAAAAAACCAGAGGCTAACCTCTGGTTTTTTTCTAGTTATAGAAATGCGTACAGCTAAAATTTAGGTATAAAAAAAGCAGCATTAATGCTGCTTTTTATCGTTGTGAATTTTAGCTTTTCTTAATGGCACTATATCTCGTCTGAACCGCCCGCGTCTTTAAACCAAGCAGTTAAGTGCGTTCTTAAATCTTTAAGCTCATCAGGGCCAATCAGGGCTAGCCCTAAGTCTTCAGCACGAGTAATGTCATTGTGACGAAGAGGACGGAAGCTCACCAACATTGCGCGCGCTTGTAAGCCACCTAATAGATCGCGAAGCGATTCTAACTTATATAAAGTATCGTCGCCGTCATCTCTCATGCCTTTGGTTTTGCACTCGATGATGTGCAGCTTATTGTTTACAACTGTTGCGACATCTAACTCATTGCGTACTTCACTTTCACCAAGTTTGCGATAAACCTGAACATTTAACGATCGATCTTGGATCGTTGGCATGGTGTCTTGGATTTGCTTCACGGTGCTGTGAACCAAAGTTTCTAACCACTCACCGTTTGAAAAGCGTCGAGCATCTTCATCTGCAAACGTTAAAACGCCATTCTCATAGGTGGCGATTTCTGCTTCTACTAAATCTGAAAGCAACATGTTGAGCTCACGGTAGCCCTGCTGTTTTTCGGAGAGCTCGACATCAAGCTTTTGTTCTTTGCGGCATGTGGTTGCAAGGTAGTTAAGTGTTGCTAGACCTGGCCCAAGTTCAAGCGCATTTGAGGCCCATCGTTCACCAAGTTCATACAATTTTTTATCAAGAAGAGGTGGTAAATCAACGTGGTGAAACTCGCCGCGTGCACCAAAGATAGTGAGGTAATCTGCAATCGTAATGTGATCTTCGACTTGGGTATCTTCTTTGCCATCAGGGTATAACCAACAAAGCTTATCGCTACTAGGCTCAACCACAAAAATTGGCCAGCGATAGGTACGGAAAACTTCGTACACCGACAACAAGCGATGACGAAGACCACAGCTCGCGTTCAATTTTACATCTTCGCCGCGTTCATGGAGGTCTTTTGCCAGTTTTTGAATTGCTTGTTTGATCAGAGATGTATTAACAGCGGATGGAATTTCAAAAAATTCAGAAGTAATTTCTCGTTGATCTAAAACGGCACTCAGTCGGTCAAATATATCTAACTGGCTCTTGTCTCCGATGAAGACGATATGTGTGCTTAGCGTACGATTATCTAATAGAGGAGTGACCAATCTCACTGGGTCTTGGTCGATAATACCAACATGAACAGCCATAGATTTTCCTTTTTATGAGGCCGCTCGAAAAGAGTTGTGCAAGGGGATGAGCTGGCCTTATTAATCATATGTAGACATGGCCGACAAAAAACAAGGGCGACTTAACAAAAAGTCGCCCTTATACAGTTGATTGCACTAATTAATGCTCTTAGTTATAAAGTATTTATAACTTAAAGCGGTGGACCAATTCATTTTGCTGATGAACCAAGTGGGTCAGTGATTCACTGGTTAGTGCGATACTCGACATGGCTTGGAAACTTTCATCGGCGATGTTGTTAATATCTTCAATGCTGCGAGCAATGTCTGTTGATGTTTCACTTTGCTCTGCTGCTGCTTGTGAAATGTGCGTACTCATTTGGCTGATCTCAATGATTAGCGCCTGGATCTCTTCCATTGAGCTGTTCGCTTTTGACGCTTGCTCAACCGACATCTCCATATCGCTCATACAGCTTTGTATGACTTGGTTTGCCGATTGTGAGCTAGATTGCAGATTACTGATCATAGATTCAATTTCAGTGGTTGATTGAGTCGTTCTTGATGCGAGTACTCGTACTTCATCTGCCACTACCGCGAAGCCGCGACCTTGTTCACCAGCGCGAGCCGCTTCAATTGCCGCGTTCAATGCCAGTAGGTTGGTTTGCTCCGCAATGTTGCGGATCACATCAAGGATAGACCCAATTTGACCACTCATTTTTTGTAGCTCAGAAACTGCGGAAACCGATTCGTTCAAACGTGTTTCTAGTTGATTAATGGTTGAGATATTACTGCTCATAACATTTCTGCCTTCTTCAGAGGCAGATTCGACGCGTTGCACCATTTCTAGAGAGCATTGCGCACTTTGCGCGACTTCCTGCACTGAATGGGACATTTCTGTCATCGCGGTAGCGACGTTTGCCGTTTGTTCGCGTTGAGAGCTCAATTTAATTTGTGCTTGCGAAGAGGTGCGTTCGTTGGTTGTCGCGGTTGACGATAGGTTTTCTGACGCTTCGTTGAGTTTCACCAAGATCTCGTGAAGGTTGTCGGCGAGTGAGTTAATGTGTCCACTCACACGGCTGAATTCGTTGTTATAGCGAATGTCGATACGCTGTGTCATATCACCTTCAGTCAGGCCTTCTAACACTTTTAGAATACGAGTCAACGGCTCGCGAACGCTTTGTGCGATGTGGTAGCCAATCGCTGTCGCGAGTAAAACGACAATAACGCCAATGATGATGGCTTTCGTTACACCCGCCGAATATATGTCACCTGCATCTGCCAATGATTCATTGAGCTTATCTGTTGCGGTTGTCGTAAATTGCTCAAGAATCGCCATGGTTGAATCCACTTTATTTGCTAGGTTGGCGATATTGTTATACAAAGCGGCGCGAGCATTGAGGTAATTATTATGTTGGTCTAGCACACCGCCACGCATACCGACGTCACGAGTAAATTGCTCTACAGATTCGCCAAATGCTTTTTCTAGCTCAGGAAGCTGAGTCACCAACCCGCGGAATGCGTAATTCAAGTGCGTTACTGCTTTGCGGTTTTTAGCCACGGCTTGCGTAACAAACTCAGGGTTGGAACTGGCGAGGGCATCAGAGGTAATTACTTCGGCATCTTTTAACTTGATAAAGTAGCTCTTTGCCATGACTTTGACAGAAATGCTGGTTTGATCTGCCACATATTCTTTAAGACCAACCGACAGTTCGGTATTCAGTTTTTGGAAGCGGCGTGAGGATTTTTGCACTTCTTCTTGAGCCGCGAACATTGCTTCGTAGTTGTCCATGGCCTCTAGAGCTTCTGTAAAATAGCTCTGCTCTAACGTTTTTAACTGTGAAAACGGTTCGGCAAGAGAAGGGTAGGTTTGGCTTGCGGTTTTCAGTTGAGCCAATGTGGATTCGAAGCGCTGTTGAGATCTAGCAAATTCCTGACGCATTTCATCCATGCGTTGTTTATTCTCTGTCGTCAGGAAGTCTTTAAATGATTTGTCGGCAGAAAGCAGCTCAACACTGGTTTGATTAGATAACGATACCAACGGTAGGGATGATTTAGAAACCGTGCCAAATTTTCCGTGAATATCACTCATTCCTCCCATCATAATGGCAATTGTGACGGCAAATAGGATGATGATCAGTGCAAAGCCGGCATACATCCTTTTAATAACTGAACCTCGCATAAGTGAGCTTCCTCTCCCAAAAATAGACAAGCTACCCAAGCATTTTTGAGTTTACTTGGGTATAAAAATACTAATTGTCTTAAAAAAGTAACAAAATTCATTGGATTGTATTCAGTTTGTGACGCGCATTTTATGACGCACACGACAAAAAAAGCTTCGTTAATTAGCATTTGATTAATAATGTTAAGTGAACACTGTTTTTATTGAGCTCCGCTTTTGGTTGGCGCATACTAATTGGGGTCTAATTACGTTTATAAAATGGAGTCCTCATGGCGGAAGAAACGATCTTTAGTAAAATTATTCGCAAGGAAATCCCTGCCGATATCCTTTATCAAGATGATTTGGTGACTGCGTTTCGCGACATTAACCCTCGCACACCAAGCCATATTCTCATTATTCCGAATAAACTGATCCCAACAACGAATGATGTAGAAGCTGAAGATGAAGCAATGATGGGGCGTTTGTTCACTGTTGCTAG
The DNA here is from genome assembly GCF_033339195.1 of Vibrio sp. 811. Lineage (NCBI taxonomy): Bacteria > Pseudomonadati > Pseudomonadota > Gammaproteobacteria > Vibrionales > Vibrionaceae > Vibrio > Vibrio sp. 811. Next base: position 654,761 of record NZ_JAWOUB010000002.1, on the reverse strand, counting down.
AAAGTTAGCGAAAGAAGAAGGTATTGCTGAAGACGGCTATCGCCTAATCGTTAATTGTAATCCACATGGTGGCCAAGAGGTTTACCATATTCACATGCACCTACTAGGCGGCCGCCCTCTAGGTCCAATGGTATTGAGCTAAGCTTTTAAAAGTGGGTGGTGATTCACCCACTTCTTTTTCCTGTCGAATGACACATTTGTGGAGATAAATGTGAAACTAGGTGTAAAGCTGTTAGGGCTGATGAGCTGGGCTTTAATGGCCTCTGGCTGCGCGAATTTATCTGCGGGCAATCTGTTTAGTCATTACAGCAACCAGAATCAAGAAGTTTATCAAGCCGTTGTTGCAGGGGAATATGCCAAAGCAAAACAACTTCAATCAAGTGAAGTGGGTGGCGAGATACTTGGCAATTTTGAAAAAGGTCGCATCTCTTTTCTTGCTGAAGATTACCCGACAAGTTTGAATGCGCTAGAAAGCAGCGATCGTGCCGTACGTGTTCAACAAGATCGAGCGACGATATCTGTGTCAGACACGGCAACGAGCGTCGGCTCTCTCGCAGTGAACGACAATCTCCAAGACTATCATCCCGCCGATTACGAACTTGGCTTTTTGCACCTGTATCTAGGACTAAATTACTTACAGAAAAACGATTTAGAAGGAGCACTAGTTGAAGTGCGTCGTGCTAATCAAGTTCAGGAAGCGGCAAGAAAGGCGCGTGAAAAAGAGCTAAAAGCAGCAGAGAAAGACCTTAACAAGCAAGGCATGTCTGCCAATTTAGGCAGTGTGTTAGCGAACTACCCTGATGCTGGTAAAAAACTAAGCGCGGTACAAAATGGTTATCTGTTCTATCTTTCTGGCTTGTTATATGAAGCGTCGCGAGACTTAAACAGTGCTTATGTTGATTACCGACGAGCACTCGCTGTAATGCCAGACAACAAGCAAGTTGTGGAAAGCACCTTATACGCTGCTAAGAAGCTGGGCATGCGTGAAGACTTGCGCATGCTAGAGAAGCGGTATGGCAAAGCACCTTCTGGATTAACTCAGTCACAAGGGCGAGTCATCGTTATTGATGAGCAGGGTGTTGTTGAGGCGATGAAAGGGTGGCGTATTGATTTACCGATTTACGACAGTCGCGATAATGGCGCGATTTATTCGTTGGCGCTTCCTTATTATCAGAACCGAGGTGCTCAACGTTTTAGCGATGTTGTTTTAAATGGTCAGGTATTGCCTTCCAGTACGCTGACTGATGTTAATGCGATGGCGCAAAACGATCTTAATGAACGTCTTACTACAATAGTGATCCGTCAAGCTCTTCGTGTTTGGGCAAAAGATCGAATCCGAAAAGAGGCGGCGAAAAAAGGCGATGATGTGGGCAACATACTTTTCAATGTATGGAACACATTGACCGAACAGCCAGATACGAGAAGTTGGCAAACATTGCCAGCGCAAGTGAAAACGGCTTCAAAAATCGTGAAACCGGGAACACAAAGTTTAAACTTGGGTGATCAAACCTATCAGTTTGAAGTGCCTGCACAGCAGACTACATTGGTATGGGTATCTCGTCAGGGAGCACACTCAACCGTGTGGCATAAACAGCTAGGGAGACTGTAATGAAAGCATGGCTTGTTTGTTTAGCAATGGCTATTGGTTTAGTTGGATGCGCCGAAAACACGGCTGGTATTCGAATTGATGGCCAAACGCAAAAAGTATTCTTTAATGATAACGTTTTAGGTAGTCGCTTATTAGTTGACAACATCACCACCACTTACGTTGATGATCGCCCACGAGGAGTCGTGCAGCTGAGTAGCAATTACAAAGGTGATCAGCACATTCTTTACCGATTTTATTGGTATGACAACAATGGTTTAGAAGTGAATACCAAACCTGGTCCGTGGCGAAAAATGATTGTGCGAGGATTTGAGCAAGTCACGTTATCTGAAGTTACTGTGAATCCAAATGGCACAAAATTCCGTGTGCAAATTAGAGAAGCACAAGACGATTAATCTTAACGGCTCTGCCGAAGCTGCCGCGCTAACGATGCGCTGGTATTGAAAAACTAAGGAACTCTCATGAAAAAAAGTATTATTGCTCTTTTAGGTCTTGCCGTCATTTTAGGTGGCTGTTCTAACAAAGTCTCTTACGGCGATGCGCAAGCAACAGAAACCACGACTATCGATTTTGGCTCAACAGATTTACAAAAAATCGCGGCTGAAATGGTGGATAGCATGATGATGTCGGGCTCTGTAGCAGCAATTACTCGTGACCAACGTCCTATCGTTTTTGTTGAGCGAATTAAGAACAAAACCAGTGAACATATTGACACTGAATCCATTACTGACACGATCTCTACTAAGATGTTGAACTCAGGTAAGTTCCGTTTTGTTGATATGGATCGTGTTGAGTCTGTGCGTGAACAACTTAACTTCCAAAACACGGATGAGCTTGTTAACCAAAGCACAGCTATCCAATTTGGTAAAATGGTTGGTGCTCAATACATGCTTTACGGCAACCTATCTAGCATTGTGAAAAATGCGGGTAGCGATAAAGATGTATACTACAAGATGACCATGCGCCTAATGGACCTAGAAACAGGTTTGATTGAGTGGGCGGATGAAACTGAAATTCGTAAAGCGCAATCTAAGAGCCTATTCGGTCTTTAATCGAACAGGGTGGAGAAGTCATCAATGGCATGGTTTTCTTGGCAACAAGCAAAACAGTTAGATCCGAGTCTTAACGCTCTCGATGGCTTCTTTACGGAGCCTCCGGTAAAAGTACAAACTGTTACCGGGGGGCTCACCAACCGTTGTTGGCGGTTGGAATCTTCTCAAGGCCTTGCATACATCTGGCGACCGACCAGTCATGTCTGCAAGGCTTTTTCAATTTCTCGTCACAGTGAATATCAAGTGCTGAATGCAGTCTCTTCATTGGAAATTGGCCCCAAGCCAGTTTTTATTCATGAGCAAGGGTTGCTGGTGGAATGGATAGAAGGAGAGGCTCTGACGGAGTCAGGCTTAGCACTAAGCAATTTATTATCCATTGCGGCGAAGATTCATCAATATCCGATAAGCGCAATTCCTTTGGTTCCATTTTCATATATTTCTCGCATCGATCATTATTGGCTTGAGCTTGGTGGTCAGTATGTGGGGACGGAGTTTGAGGCTTTGTACATGAAGTGGCGCACGGAACCGAACGTTGCACCTGTTCCGCTGGCCCTATGTCACTTCGATCTGGGGTGTTACAACCTAGTGCGAGGAGAGAGTGGGGTGAAAGTCATTGATTGGGAGTATGCCGGGATTGCTGACCCTAGGCTTGATTTGACCTTAACTATTCAGGTCGCGAATGCGCCTGTGGAAGAAGCGGTAAAGCAGTATTGCCAACTTCGAGGTATCGAAGATGTGTCTCTTTGGCTGAGAGGTGTACACGCTTGGCAACCAAGAACCTTGGTGATGGCGATGCTCTGGTATCTACTTGCCTATAAATTGTGGGGAGATGAACAATACTTAAACAGTGCGTATGAGTTGAAAGGCTCATTGTGTATGGAAGATCACTGTTTTGAGAACTCGTGATATTTTCCCCTTTAACAGTAAGGAAATAGTGGTAGTTTTAATAAAAGTACCAGATACACACAGGGAGAGGTACACATGATTATTTACTTACACGGCTTTGACAGTACAAGCCCGGGTAACCACGAAAAAGTTCTTCAACTGCAATTTATCGACGACGACGTTCGTTTTATCAATTACAGCACCCTTCACCCAAAGCACGACATGCAACACTTGTTAAAAGAAGTGTCTAAAGTTATCGATCAATCTGATGACCCAAACCCATTAATCTGTGGGGTTGGTTTAGGTGGTTACTGGTCTGAGCGAATTGGTTTTCTATGCGGTATCAAACAAGTGATGTTCAACCCGAACTTGCACCCAGAAAAAACGATGGCTGGTCGAATCGATCGCCCAGAAGAGTACGAAGATATCGCAACAAAATGTGTTGATCAGTTTCGAGCGAAAAATCAAGCGCACTGCTTAGTGATTCTCTCTAAAGATGATGAAGTGCATGACAATTCGAAAACGGCAGCTGAGTTAGGAAAACACTATCAAATCATTTGGGATGAAACTCAGTCTCATAAGTTCAAAAAAATCTCTCATCATTTACAAGCGATAAAGGTATTTAAAAATACTTATTAATGTTGAGTGTAGACAGTAAAGCGGCGTTTTTATCGGCTGCTTTGCTGCGATTCCTTCTCTTGAGTATGCCGAGCCACTGTCTCTTTGAAAGGCACATTTTCTTGGTTTAACGCTTTGAATATTGTGTTCTCCTTACCGTTTTCTTACTTCCCTCCTATGTAGCACGAACACCTTGTTGTAGAGTAGTCGAAAAGTAGTCAATCCGTACTCGTTACACGGATTTTGGTTGCCTTCAAAGTTGGTCTCTATATAATGAACCGGACTAAAATAATTTGATAAATATCAAAAAAAATTGAGAGCGAGTAATAAACTTGCCCAAAAAATTCTGGCGTCGTATGCGTACCAGATAAACATGCCAAACCCTGACAAGTCATTGATAGATAAAGATTCAAGGTGAGTGGCAGTTTTTTAATCCAAGTAATTGAGACACCTCTAAGAACCAAGAATTCATCGGTTGGATGGATGCCACAAATGTTTGTGAGTCATGCATCGAGCTGAACCCCATATATTCATTTTTGTAGAGGAAAATCATTGTGACACGCATTATCGTTGTAGGCGGCGGTGCAGGTGGTCTTGAGTTGGCAACTAAGCTTGGTCGAACTCTAGGTCGCAAAAACCGTGCGCAAATTACGCTAGTCGATCGAAAAGCGAGCCACTTGTGGAAGCCATTATTGCATGAGGTTGCTACAGGTTCTTTGGACGAAGGAGTAGATGCACTGAGCTATCGAGCTCATGCAAAAAACCACAGCTTCGACTTCCAAATGGGTAGTCTTCAAGACATCGACCGTGAACGTAAAGTGATCATCTTAAGTGAGCTTAAAGACGAACACGGTGAACTTCTTATGCCAAGCCGTGAGCTAGAATACGACATTCTAGTGATGGCGATTGGCTCGACATCAAACGACTTCAACACGCCTGGCGTTCGTGAAAACTGTATTTTCCTAGACAGCCCTGAGCAAGCACACCGTTTCCGTACAGAAATGAACAACGAGTTCCTAAAGCTGCACGCGAAAAACGGTAACGGTACGGTCGATATTGCGATTGTTGGTGCTGGTGCAACTGGCGTTGAACTATCAGCGGAGTTACATAATGCTGTTAAAGAGCTGCGCACTTATGGCTTCGGTGATCTTGACTCTAGCAAGTTGAACGTCAATCTGATTGAAGCAGGTGAGCGTATTTTACCAGCGTTACCTCCACGTATTTCTTCTGCTGCTCATCAAGAGTTGGTGAAGTTGGGCGTAAACGTGCGCACCGCCACTATGGTGACTAAAGCTGAAAAAGATGGCCTTACTACAAAAGATGGTGAGAAGATCCCAGCTCAAATCATGGTTTGGGCTGCAGGTATCAAAGCTCCAGACTTTATTAAAGATATCGCTGGCTTAGAAACGAACCGTATCAATCAGCTTGTAGTGAAAAACACACTACAGACAACACGAGATGATGACATCTTTGTTATTGGTGACTTAGCACAATGTACCCAGTCTGACGGTTCGTTCGTGCCGCCACGCGCTCAAGCTGCACACCAAATGGCAAGCCAGGCATTTAGTAACATCGTCGCGAAGATCAACGGGCGCGAGTTGAAAGACTACGTATATAAAGATCACGGTTCATTAGTGTCTCTAAGTCGCTTCTCAACCGTTGGTAGTCTGATGGGGAACCTAACTAAAGGGTCGATGATGGTAGAAGGCCGTATTGCTCGTGTCGTTTACATCTCGTTGTATCGCATGCACCTAATGGCGTTGCACGGTGTATTCAAAACCGGTCTGATGATGCTCGTCGGCCGCATTAATCGCGTGCTGCGTCCAAACCTTAAGCTGCACTAAGGTTTTAAATCCACTCTGTGTGGATGTGTTGTATCTTAAAAAATGCAGAAGCCACCGCAAGTCGGTGGCTTTTTGTTTATGTTAGATCTGTCGGTAAAAGTGAGAACACAACGCCATCTTTAGGCTTACCCTGAAAAATAAACCGGTTTCTGGCGATGGCTTCTTTTTGTGCACCGACGGACTCAATTAAGGCTTGGCTAGCTTCGTTGTCGGGGTCACAAACAATCTCTAGTCGAGTTAAACTTAGCTTTGCGAAGCAGAATTCTGCTAAGGCTTTAACGGCTTCTTGGGCATAGCCTTGCCGTTGATAGCGGTCGGCAACCCAGTAACCAATACTCGCCATATTAAACGTATGATATAACTCATTAACCGCTGCCATTCCAACCAAAGTGTTACTTTGCCGCTCATAGATACCGAAACCAAAAGCCTCAGTTTTGACCCAGTTAAGACGGGTTGCCAACAGAAAGTCCTGCGCGGTTTTCAATGTGACGTTTTTATCACACCAGTCAAGCCATTGGTGCAGCGAAGGGGATTCTGCAAGTAATCGTTGTAGTGAATGTGCTTCTTCAGCAGGGATGAGCTTGAGCGCTAAGCGGGGCGCAATGATTTCAAAGTCTGGACTCATGAACTAATACGACTTCCATGTTGAGTGTAAGTAAATTGAAAGCTGTCTATTTATACTTGAACGCAGCTATTTTCCTTGCTCTGCGTTGGTTAGGAATAACTGAGGTATAGCAGATAAAAACAAAGCGCAGCTTTGCTGCGCTTTGTCGAACTGCTCGTGCTTATCGAACCCGACGAACTTGAATGATCATACCCATCAACGGGTTATCTAGGTAATGAGTCTCGCTGCTACGCATACGACGTTTTTGATCCATTCGATAACTCTTCAGGAATTTCTCTTCGGTTACTGTCGGCGATATTTCTGCCAAGTTACCGACTTGGACGTTACCATCTACTTCACCTAAGTCATCCGCCAATTGCTCTGTTGAGGTTGGTTCAAAACGCACCTCTCTAACACTTGGTTCGCGCAGATCTAGTGTTGTTTCGGCGAAGAGGTAATGCTGTACGTATATTTGGAATCGACCATCTAGTTCATATAAAGGGCCATTGACCGTCTCTTCACTGTAACCGTCGCTGGAAAATGTTTGATTGCCATTGATTGGGCGGCCATCTGCTTGATAAGAATCAGAGAAATCTCGCCCGCCAACGATGCGGAAAATTGGGGCGCTAGATTTACCTCGGTCACCTTGACGCCAGGCTACGTGTTTAAGCACTTTAAAGCCGGCATGATTATTTAGTGCCGCTTCTTGCGCGTTGAGACGGAAAGAAGAACTTGGCAAAAGTGTCACGCCTTTAGAGCGGCGGTAGGATTCACTCTCTAGGCTACCGACATTTTCCATATCGATTTTTGGCAGTTGATTCGGCCAAGATTCTGTTGTGCTTTCAGCGTCGACTGCTCGCTTGAAAATGATCACTTCAATATCAAATTGGCGCTGTGCCCAAGAGGGCATTGAGACACATAGAAGCAATAACGGGATCAGTATTCTCATTCGACTATTAGCTCGTTGGTAATAAATTCTGTTTAAAATCATTCAGTAAGTCTTGAACAAACTGAATGCGTTTACGTCGGTCCACCAATGGTACGCTAAACTTGAACTTAGTTGGACCTTCCATTGCAAATTTTTGCGGCTGTGATTGCAGCAGTTTAACTAAATACGCTGGATTTATGTCAGCATCAGGGTAAAACTCGATAAATCCACCTTTATCATGGGCTTCTATCTTTTTCGCTTTTAAACTACCAGCCGAAATTTTCAATTCTGAGACGGCAAGTAAGTTCTTTGTTGCGTCTGGAAGCAAACCAAAGCGATCAATCAGTTCCACTTTTAGCTCTGATAGTTCATCACTGCTTGTGACACTCGCAATGCGTTTGTACATCGACAGTCGTGTGTTTACATCCGGAATGTAATCATCTGGTAAGAGCGCTGGGATTCGCATTTCCACTTCAGTTTGCTCACGAAGCAGCTCATCCAAAGATGGCTCCTTGCCTTCTTTTAATGCTTGCACTGCTTGTTCCAGCATTTCCATATAAAGTGTAAAACCAACGGATTGAATTTGCCCACTTTGCTCATCACCAAGCAGCTCACCAGCACCACGGATTTCTAAATCGTGGGTTGCTAACGTAAAGCCAGCACCTAAGTCTTCCAGTGAAGCAATCGCATCAAGACGCTTGATGGCATCTTTGGTCATGGCTTTTGGATGTGGCGTTAATAAGTAAGCATAGGCTTGATGGTGCGAACGTCCAACACGGCCACGTAATTGATGCAACTGCGCCAAGCCAAGATTGTCCGCACGATCCATGATTATGGTATTCGCCGTTGGTACGTCGATACCGGTTTCGATGATGGTTGTACACACCAACACATTAAAGCGCTGATGGTAGAAGTCATTCATGATTCGCTCAAGTTCGCGCTCGCGCATTTGACCATGAGCCACGGTAATACGTGCCTCTGGGATGAGTTTCTGTAAGTCTTCTGCCGTTTTTTCAATGGTTTCAACCTGATTGTGCAGGAAGTAAACCTGACCACCACGCATAATTTCACGCAGTACCGCTTCACGGACCACTGGCTCTTCTTTTTGTCGAACAAAGGTTTTAATGGCTAAACGGCGTGCAGGAGGTGTCGCGATGATCGACAGGTCTCGCATGCCACTCATTGCCATATTCAGTGTGCGTGGAATTGGTGTTGCGGTGAGGGTAAGAATGTCCACATCCGCACGCATTGCTTTGACCTTTTCTTTTTGACGAACCCCAAAGCGGTGTTCCTCATCAACGATCAACAAACCTAAATCTTTGAATTTAATGTCGCTCGAAAGCAGCTTATGCGTACCAACGACAATATCGACTTTACCATCGGCAACGTCTTGCAAAATGACTTTTTGTTCTTTGGCAGATTTAAAACGAGACAGTACTTCAACTCGGATTGGTAAGTTGGCAAAACGGTCACGGAAGTTTTCGAAATGCTGCTGAGCAAGCAAGGTTGTTGGTACGAGTACGGCGACCTGTTTACTATTATCCGTTGCGACAAATGCTGCGCGCATAGCGACTTCCGTTTTACCAAAGCCCACGTCACCACACACTAAGCGATCCATCGCTTTTGCCTGGCACATGTCTGACAATACGGCATTGATGGCCATCGCTTGGTCATCTGTTTCTTCAAACGGGAATGTTGCTTTAAATGTTGCGTATTGCCCACGATCTAGCTCAAATTTGAAGCCAGGTTTTAATTCTCGTTTAGCATACACATCCAGCAATTCTGCTGCGACATCACGCACTTTTTCTGCCGCTTTACGACGTGCTTTTGCCCACGCTTCACCACCTAATTTATGCAGTGGCGCACTCTCTTCAGCGCCGCCAGAATAACGGCTGATAAGATTCAGTGATGAAACTGGCACGTAGAGCTTGGCATCGTTTTGATACTCAAGGGTGACGTATTCCGTTTTCATGCCACCGGCTTCAAGTGTTTGTAAACCGATGTAGCGGCCAATACCGTGATCAATATGAACCACAGGTTGACCGGGTTTTAGTTCCGCAAGATGGCGAATAACGGTGTCACTGTTGACGGCTTTTTTATCTTTGCGGCGTCGCTGGAGAACACGGTCACCGAGTAGATCACTTTCACAGATCAGAGCGAAGTTCAGCTCTTCGTGAATGAAACCATGCTCTGCTGCGCCTAAGATCAAGCTGAATCGATCACCCGAGTCTAGAGCTTGGTAAAGTGAGCCATGTACGACCGGCCGAACTTTGATGCCTTGCAACAGCTCCGTTAGTGCTTCACGACGACCTTCTGACTCTACCGAGAAAACGATTTTTCCGCTGAATTGCTCACTAAACTGACGAAGGCGCGAGAGCGGCTCTTTATTTTGTTGCTGAACGCCAAGCTCGGCTAACGATTGTACGGGTAGGTTTTGACGACCGGCACGCTTAACCACTTTATCTAGGCTCAATTGAGCGATAGGGAGCTGTTTTAGTTGACTGAAAAGTTCGTCTTTTTTCAACCAAAGCTGTTCAGGAGCCAAAAGAGGACGCAGCGGATCAACTTTTTTCTGGTCGTATCGATATTCGACATCGGTTAAGAAAGTATCGACCGCAGATTCGATATCACCATATGTGATGACTTGAGAGTCTTCTGGCAAATATTCAAATAAAGTCTCGGTATGGTCAAAAAACAGCGGCTGCCAATACTCAATACCAGCGGGCCACGTGCCTTTGGTCACTTGCATGTAGATTGATTCAGGCTCGCGGCGTGCGTCGAACTGGGTGCGCCAACGTGTACGGAAATCTTCAATCGCTTCTTTAGTGGTTGGGAACTCATGTGCAGGCAGCAATTGGATTTGCTGAATATCGTCGATAGAGCGTTGGTTCTCTGGATCAAACGTGCGAATGGTATCTATTTCATCATCAAAGAAGTCGATGCGGTACGGGTCATTGCTGCCCATAGGAAAGAGATCCAGAATAGACCCACGACTTGCATATTCACCTGGCCCAAATACTTGATCTACATGGCGGTAGCCTGAATTTTCAAGTTGTACACGTAACTTCTCTAGCGAGATTCGATCACCAGTTTTCACCATTAAAGTGTGTTGCAACAAAAAATCACGTGGCGATTGGCGTTGCAATACTGTACTGACCGGGACGATGGTTATGCCATCACGTTGACTTGGCAGTTGGTATAGGCGTGCGATACGTTCAGAGATGATTTCTTGATGCGGAGAAAAGTTATCGTAAGGCAGCGTTTCCCAGTCGGGGAATAGGCTTACCGTTTGGTCGGTGAATTGCTCAATCTCTGCCTGAAGCTTTAAAGCGATTTGCGGGTCAGGCACAACGAGTAGCGAGTGACTCGAATGCTGCTTGGCTAGCTCTGCAATGGCTAGAGGTAGAGCTGCGCCCGGCAAATTACCTAGCTGTTTTTTGTCGCCACGCTCTGAAGGGTTGGTGACGGAAAGAATCGTTGCTTTTGTCATAGGAATTATTTTTTATCTCGCTCCATCGAGCGCTGACGTAAAAGTTTTTGTTGTTGATACAGTGCCGCCTTTATCAGTAAATCTTGATCAGATTCTCGGAGCATCTTGTATCTAAGCGTGATAATGAAATCTTGCTCTGAAGCATCACATTCTTCTACTTGAGCGTAACAGTAAATCGCCGCAGCAGGGTGATCGAGGAACAGTTTAACACGAACGAGTTGTTGAGTAGTTAACGCTGTATCTGAGCGGAAACTGAGTTGACTAGCACCAAACTGCGTCGTTTGATAGCGAATGGAGGCGTCATCTTGTTGTGAAAGCATAAAGCTCAACAAGAGGTTAAGTTTCGCGTTTTGCGTATCAAGCAAGTTGATCACATGCTTTAACTCTTTGTTTTTCAGCTCTAGACGCGCGTTGTCTGCCAACATATCTAAGTGACTAAATTCACTGGCGACAATAAATGGTGCTGGAATTTCGGAGGCAAATGTTTCTTCATCTGGCAAAGCAAAGTCCGCACTCAACGTTTCGACGTTGATGGTGAGGTTATGATGGACGGTAAAGTATTCTTGCTCTGTCATATAGTCGATCCTTTTGCCAGTGAGCGCTCCTTGCTCACTCAACAAACAAAGAGAAATAGGGCACTGATTATCGCTAACTGAATGAAGTTATCAAGTTTAGCCGATTTGTCCTTGAACTTTTTGCCCTAAATACAGACTTATTGCATGTCGTTGACAAATTTAGCGATTCTCTTGTCTTCTTAATGAGAAGAGTAAGGTAAGATAATCCGCTAAAGCTTTATATCAAAACAACCAGTTGGTTTGTCTTATATGTATCATCCTATCTCATTGTTTATTGGCTTAAGGTATCTTCGGGGACGCTCTGGAGATAGGTTCAGCCGATTTGTTTCTTATATGTCGACGGCGGGTATTACGATCGGTGTAATGGCGTTGGTGACGGCTCTTTCTGTGATGAACGGGTTTGAATCGCAGTTAAAAGAACGCATTTTAGGTGTGCTACCTCATGCCGTTGTTTCGCAACACGATGGAAAAACGCCTATGACCGAGTCTGCCCCTCCATTTGTTCAAGCGATGTCGAGTGAATCCGAGCCGGAACCTATCGTTAGAGGAGAGGCTGTTATTCAGAGTTCTGCACAGCTGACGGCTGGTTACCTCATCGGTATTGAACCTAAGAAAGGCGATCCGATTAGCAACCATTTGATTGCCGGACGATTATCGTCACTTCAAGCAGGTGACTACAATGTATTTTTGGGTCACAGTTTGGCACGTTCACTAAAGGTCTCAATCGGGGATAAAGTACGCTTGATGGTGACCAACGCGACGCAGTTTACCCCACTTGGTCGTATTCCTAGCCAGCGAAACTTCACTGTCTCAGGCATTTTCAATACGGGATCGGACGTTGATGGTCAATTAATGATTGTGAACATGACGGATGCATCTAAGCTGATGCGTTTCCCTAAATACACGGTTTCTGGTTGGCGTGTCTTTTTCTCTGACCCATTTATGGTGACGGATTTTGCTGACCAACCCATGCCTGATGGATGGGAATGGAGTGATTGGCGCGAACAGCGTGGTGAGCTTTTCCAAGCGGTGAAAATGGAAAAGAACATGATGGGACTTATGCTAGGTCTAATTGTGGGTGTCGCTGCATTCAATATTATCTCCGCTTTGATCATGGTGGTAATGGAGAAACAATCAGAAGTCGCAATATTGAAAACTCAAGGCATGACTCAATCTCAAGTGATGACCATTTTCATGGTGCAAGGTGCAAGCAGTGGTGTAATTGGCGCGATTGTTGGTGGCGCTGCGGGCGTGATCTTGTCACTTAATCTAAATGCGATTCTTGAATCTGCTGGTGTGGCGCTATTCAGCTTTGGTGGTCATCTACCCATCTTGATTGATTCAATGCAAATTCTTTTAGTGGTGGTGTTGGCGATTGCTCTTAGCCTTGCTGCTACGCTTTATCCTTCTTATCGAGCATCTTCTGTTAAACCTGCTGAGGCACTTCGCTATGAATAAGCTATTAGAATGTCGTGATATTCGTAAAGTCTACCGAGAGGGTTCGTTAGATACGGAAGTGTTGAAAGGCGTAAGTTTCGATATCGACAAAGGGGAGTTGGTTTCTATTGTTGGCTCTTCTGGTTCGGGAAAAAGTACCTTATTGCATATTTTAGGTGCGTTAGATGACGCAACTCATGGTGAAGTTGATTTTCTAGGGCAAAACTTATCAGCTTTGAGCTCGAACAAACAGGCGGCATTACGCAACAAGCACCTTGGTTTTGTATACCAGTTTCATCACTTATTGGCTGACTTTACTGCGCTTGAAAATGTGGCGATGCCACTGATGATTGGCGGTGCTAAAGTAGCGGATGCAAAACAGGCGGCTAAAGCGCTGTTAGATAAAGTTGGTTTGAATCATCGGATGCAACATAGACCCTCCGAGTTATCGGGCGGTGAGCGTCAGCGTGTTGCGATTGCGCGTGCATTGGTGAATAAACCTGATCTGGTCTTGGCTGATGAACCTACGGGGAACTTAGATCACAATACGGCACTGTCTATCTATGATTTGATGCGCGAGCTCAATAAAGAGTCAAACATTGCATTTTTGGTTGTCACGCATGACAAAGAGCTGGCAGCAAAAATGGATCGTCAAATGCACATGCAAGATGGTTTGCTCGTAGATCGTTTTGTGACTGATACAGCATCTGCGGAGGGCTAGTTTTGTTTACCTCTTTAGCTTTGATTATTGGTGGTCGCTTCAGTCGAGCGAAAAAGCGCAACAAGATGGTGTCTTTCATATCGCTTTCTTCGACCATTGGTATTGCGGTTGGCGTTGCTGTGATCATTATCGGTTTGTCTGCAATGAATGGCTTTGAGCGCGAGCTGCAATCGCGTGTGTTGTCTGTGATCCCACACGGCGAGTTAGAAGGTGTTAATGGACCACTTCATGACTACACCAAAACGATGAATCAAGCTCTAAAACATGAACATGTTGTTGCGGCAGCACCGTATGTTCGTTTTACGGGCTTGGCAGAAAAAGGCAGTAAGCTAAAAGCGATAGAAGTTCGTGGTGTAGAGCCTACTTTCGAGCAAGCGGTGTCGAGCTTATCGAATTTTATTGACCAAGCAGCTTGGCAAAACTTTTATGCCGGTCAGCAGCAAGTGATCTTAGGCCGAGGTGTAGCAAACGAGCTAAATGTCGCCGTGGGGGATTATGTTACGTTAATGATTCCGCAAACAGGCGGCGCAAATAAAGTGCAGGCTCCTAAGCGTGTGCGCGTGAAGGTGTCAGGGTTCTTAACGTTGAATGGCCAAATCGACCACTCTCTAGCGTTAGTACCATTAGCTGATGCGCAGCAATACGCGAGGTTAGGGGAAGGGGTCACAGGCATTTCACTAAAAACTGACGATGTTCTCAATGCGCCTTCTATTGTTCGCGAGGTTGGTAGCATGGTTGATGTTTACGTGTATTTGAAAAGCTGGCAGCAAAAGTTTGGTTTTTTGTATCGCGATATTCAGCTCGTGCGCACCATTATGTACTTGGTGATGGTACTGGTGATTGGCGTGGCATGTTTTAATATTGTGTCTACGTTGATGATGGCAGTGAAAGACCGAGCGGCGGAAATTGCAATTTTGCGAACAATGGGAGCAAAAGATAGCCTAATCAAACGGATCTTTGTTTGGCAAGGTGTATTCTCTGGTGTATTTGGCAGTCTCGTCGGCAGTGTTATCGGTGTCTTAGTGGCGTTAAACCTGACTCCGTTAATTAAAGGGTTAGAGAGCTTAATTGGTCATCAGTTTTTATCGGGTGATATTTACTTCGTCGACTTCTTACCATCACAACTACACTGGCCAGATGTGGCATTGGTGTCAGTGACGGCGATAGTGCTTAGTTTACTTGCGACGTGGTATCCTGCTTCGCGTGCCGCAAGGTTGAATCCGGCGGCTGTACTGAGTTCTAAATAGCTGATTGTTTTACAGTATGCGAAAAACAAAAAGGACCGAATTCGGTCCTTTTTTGTATTTATCCGACTTGAGTAACATCGCGTTTCATTCTAACTGTTAGATGCCCCTCAACTGATAGCTCAAATGCTGATTTTTACGCAGTAAGGTCTTATCTTATTTTGCGTTTTTGCCAGCTCCGTACCACTGAGTAGCGCCAAAGCCCTCGAATTCCGAAGTAGCCAATAATCGCGGATACAACCCCACAAATTGCGCAGCCCAATAGAAATGGAGGTCCAATGGTGCTCATTTGCTGCATGATGAATTCCCACGATAGTTCAAAGTGAAAAGGTTGCGGGGGAAGACGCATCACTAGAGCACCTAGCTTGTACGCAAAGTAAAATAGCACAGGCATAGTGATAGGATTGCTGATCCATACCAAAGCGACGGAGAGGGGCAGATTGACACCCAACATAATGGCCAAACCAGCGGCCATGATCATTTGGCTCGGCAGCGGAACAAAAGCCATAAATAACCCGACAGCAAAAGCCCCTGATGCCGAGCGGCGGTTTAAGCACCACAAGTTTGGGTTGTACAACACATTGCCGAAGACCTTCAATGCTTTTTGGCGTTTGATCAATTCATGATCTGGCATGAAGCGTTTTATCAGCTTTCTAGGCATAGGACAGCATGACTCTCTCAGAAAAAAGTTGGACCTTGGCGTTATTTGTAGCGAGCGTAATCTCGTCAGCTTGGTGGCCGACAATACCAGATTGGCGTTGGTTGCTGCTGGGAATAATAACCACTGGCTCAATAATCAAATTACGTCGTGGCTTAATTAGCATAGGCGCAATTGCGGGCTTTATGGTTGTCATCGTCCACGGCAATGTATTGGAGTCTCAGAGACAAGCCCTTTTTCAAGCAGGGGAGAATATTACCATAATTGGTAAAGTTGACAGCCCTTTTACGCAAATAAGTCACGGTTATGAAGGTATTGTCGCGATAGAAGCGGTAAATTCTCAAACTCTGTTACCTTTTCTTAAACCTAAAATCCGTCTTATTACGCCTTTTCCACTCGATGTTAACAGTGAGTTTACGACATCCATCTCGTTAAAGCCGATTACAGGTCTACGCAACGAAGCTGGCTTTGATGCTGAAAAGCACGCGATGGGTAAAAATATTATCGCCCAAGCGGTTGTTAACAAAGATGCTAAGTGGATTGTTCGTTCTAATGTATCTCTGCGTCAATCCATTATTGCCGATGTCGCTGATGATGTGTCTTCCCTTCATCATTTCTCGTTAATAAGTGCGTTAGTTTTTGCTGACCGTTCTTGGTTGTCTAAGGAAGATTGGCAAGCGCTCAGGGACAGTGGTTTACTGCATTTGGTCTCCATTTCTGGTTTACATATTGGTATGGCGTTTACTTTTGGGCTAGTCGTGGGCGGTACCGTTCGTTATCTATTACCCCAATACCAGTTGTTACCTAGCTTATATGGGCTGATCTTCGCTGTTGCCTACGCTTGGTTAGCGGATTTCTCTCTGCCTACTACGCGAGCAGTGTCGGTATGCGTTGTTTACGTTCTCCTGAAGTATACTCTGGTGCACTGGACTTCTTGGCGAGTTCTTTTGCTTGCAGTATCTCTACAACTGCTTGTCCAACCTTTTGCATCCTACAGTATGAGCTTTTGGTTATCATACCTCTCCGTTTGTGCGGTATTGTTCGCAATTAATTTGATTCGACATCAAAGGGGAGGTTGGAAAGCGCGATTAAAAGCGTTATTGCTTACTCAATTGATGTTGAGCGCTTTAATCGTACCTGTCAGTGGCCATTTCTTCTCCGGTTTTAGTTTGTCCTCAATAGCCTACAACTTGGTATTTATTCCTTGGTTCGGATTTATCGTTGTACCCTTGATGTTTCTAGCCCTGTTCTCATCTTTGTTTCTTGAAATGATAGCGAAGCCTCTGTGGCATTTGGTGGACTGGTCATTACAGCCATTGAGCACGTCAATACAGTACGCAATAGGTTCTTGGCAACCTATTAGCATGGAAATGACAATGCTGGTTATGGCTATAGTGGTTTGCTTAATATTTCAACGGTTCATGTCTCAGTACGCGTGGTATTTGTTACTCGGCATCGTTATTAGTATCAAGCTTGCATCGGAGTATGAACCGCATTGGCGTATCGATGTATTAGATGTAGGTCATGGCCTTGCAGTGGTTGTAGAAAAAGACGACAAGGTGTTGCTGTATGACACTGGTAAAGCATGGCAAAGCGGCAGTATCGCAGAGCAGGTCGTCACTCCGGTTTTGCATCAACGAGGTTATGAAAGCATAGATACACTGATTTTAAGCCATTCCGATAATGATCACGCAGGCGGCCGCTTTTTCATTGAAGATGCCTTTTCTCCACAGCGTAAACTTAGTAGTCAATTCTTTATCGGATATGAGCCTTGCACTAGAGGCGACCAATGGAAATGGCAAGGATTAAACATGGAAGTGCTCTGGCCTCCTGCACTTGTTCAACGTGCGTATAATCCGCACTCCTGTGTATTACGACTTACTGACCCTATTTCTAACTTTAGTATGCTTTTTACTGGTGATATTGAGGCCATTAGCGAGTGGATTTTGCTTAGAGAACCCGGAAAGTTACAAAGCGATGTGATGCTAGTCCCTCACCACGGGAGTAAAAGTTCATCGAATCCTCGATTTATCGAGTCGGTGAGCCCGAGTGTGGCGGTTGCTTCTTTAGCAAAAAACAATCGATGGGGAATGCCAGCGGAAAATGTCGTTGCTTCATACCGAAAGCTTGGCGTTACTTGGCTTGATACTGGTGAGGGTGGTCAGGTAAGCTTCTTTATTCACCGTGATAATTGGCGCTCAGAAACCAAACGTAGCGATACATTTGAGCCTTGGTATAGGCAGATGCTGCGTAGCGGAACTAATATAAAAAGACCTAATGTCGAATTAGGTCTGTAAGTTTTAGCTTTTTATTTTTAATATATCCAACCTGAATTTTTTATTCTTTTTTAATGGTAGTGTAAAACTAAATAGTTTCTTTTCACCATTTGGTCTGGCTAGTTGCTCTAAGCTAGAAAAGTAGTCTTCGAAAAACTCGGTCTTAAGTATACATTCTAACCACAAGTTAGCTTTTATAGAATCTAATTTGTTCCATGGTTTTACTCTTGATGCGTAATGGAGTTGAATCGGATTATCATATGCATCCAATAATTCTTCTTTAGTATAGTTAACCTCATCCACAAACTCTTTTCTGTCATACATACTATACACATAGTTACAAACCATGTTTCTTAAGGGTAATTTTCCAACTCTAGGGTGACAACAGAAGTTTAGAACGTCTTGTTCTGGCTGTATTAATCTGTGAGAGTTTTTTTCGAGGTAGTCTTTAAACCTTTTCTCTAAATTATCTTTTCTAATGAGATCGGCATTCATAAAAAAGTATCCAGCACCTATTTTCAGTTGGCTAATCTCTTCATTAGAAAAACTCTTTTTATAAACATCATTATAGCTTAGGATCTTATCTACAGAGAATACCCCTGATATATAATTATTATCATCGTTGTTATTATATTCTATAAAATCTTTTGAAATGTCATTTAAGTAAATAACATCGACATCAGATACGATCATTTTTTTATGTTCTTTAATTAAACTTGAAATACTAAGTTTGTAAAACATAGCTTTAGAGTAATGACCTTTTGTCTTTATGTTTTTCCAATCATTTTCAAAGTCGACATTTTCATCGAAATTAATGAAAATAAGCTCTGAGTTTTTGAATTTTTGTATGGTTTTTTTTAATTTTTCTTGATTTAGCAGCGTAATATCTTCATGTAAGACATATATCTGGTATTTGTAGTTTTTATCTGATTTCTCAAGCAAAGAATAGAATGCTACTGCAGCTGGAATAACATAGTTGTTATCAAAGCAATGAACAATGGGAATGACTTGCATATTTTTTATTGTAAATAAGAATGAACATATCAAGAGTATAGAGCGAAATATAAAAGACTAAAAGACTTTCTCTAAGTGGACATAACACATTTATTAATGTTTATCAGTAGATGAACAGGTACGATGGTCAAGTTTGCTTCACGATGAGGCTTGATCCCCCAATTTTCATATTTAAGATTGAATATCAGTTGAGTCAGAGTAGGTTAGCCAATGACACATTGGAGATCTACTGGGTAAAAGTGGCAGTCTTATACGTTAGCAAACTTAGTGTACGTTCTAGGGATAGGCATATGAGCGCTAACAGAGTAGAATGAATGCCTTAATGTAAGAAAACAAAGCACTTCTATGTCAACAAATACTGATGAAACGACTTGGCAGACGTTTAAGCGTCTCTGGCAATTTATACGCCTTTATAAATCTGGCCTAATCGTTGCTGTTTTAGCATTAGTTATTAATGCAATATCAGATACTTATATGATTTCCTTGCTAAAACCGCTACTCGATGAAGGTTTTGGGAACGCTGAGTCTGATTTTTTACGCACGCTTCCATTGATTATTTTTGCTATGATGTTCATTCGTGGCATAAGTGGATTTGTCTCCACCTACTGTTTGAGTTGGGTATCTGGCAACGTAGTTATGCAAGTCCGTCGCATGGTGTTCAATCACTTTATGCATATGCCGGTGTCTTACTTTGATAAGGAAAAGACGGGCAATTTATTGTCGCGTATAACCTACGACTCAGAGCAAGTGTCAGCGGCAACTAGCCAAGCGTTGGTGAGCATTGTCCGTGAAGGCGCAAGTATCATTGGTCTGTTAGTCTTGATGTTTTACAACAGCTGGCAATTGTCGCTAGTGCTGTTTGCTGTTGCTCCCGTTGTAGCATGGGGTATTGGTGTTGTTTCTAAACGTTTTAGAAAAATATCCAAAAATATGCAGACCATGATGGGTAACGTAACTGCATCAGCAGAGCAGATGCTGAAAGGCCATAAAGTTGTGCTGAGCTATGGCGGCCAAGACATCGAACGTAAACGATTTGAAAAAGTCAGCAACCAAATGCGTCAACAAAGCATGAAGTTGGTGACGGCTCAAGCGGCGGCTAACCCTATCATCCAAATGATTGCATCACTTGCAATTGTTGCCGTTCTTTATTTAGCAAGTATTGATTCGATTAAAGAGCAGTTGACTCCAGGGACATTTACTGTTGTCTTCTCTGCAATGTTTGGTCTGATGCGCCCACTTAAAGCGCTGACTAACGTTACTTCTCAGTTCCAACGTGGTATGGCCGCGAGCCAAACGCTCTTCGCGTTAATTGATCTCGAGCCTGAGAAAAACGAAGGTAAGTTGACAGTTGAACGCGCAAATGGCGATGTTTCGGTTAAAAACGTAAGCTTTACTTACACTGGCGCAGAAAAACCAGCATTGGAAAATGTCAGCTTCGATATTCCAAGAGGAAAAACGGTGGCGCTAGTTGGCCGTTCTGGCTCAGGTAAAAGTACCATCGCGAACTTGTTCAACCGCTTCTATGATGTTGGCAGTGGATCTATCACATTAGATGGGCATGATATTCGTGATTACGAGCTAAAGAATTTACGTCAGCAATTTGCACTAGTATCGCAAAATGTTCATTTGTTTAATGACACGATAGCAAACAATATTGCGTACGCAACGGATGGCCAATACGAGCGCAGTGATATCGAGAAAGCGGCAACACTCGCGCATGCGATGGAGTTCATCAGTAAGATGGATGGCGGACTAGATGCGATGATTGGTGAAAATGGTGCTAGCTTGTCTGGTGGTCAACGCCAACGTGTTGCGATTGCGCGAGCTCTATTGCGTGATGCTCCAGTGCTGATTCTTGATGAGGCAACTTCGGCTTTGGATACCGAATCCGAGCGAGCTATTCAAGCTGCACTTGATGAGCTGCAAAAAGACAAAACGGTACTTGTAATAGCGCACCGCTTATCCACAATCGAGAAAGCCGATGAAATTCTTGTGGTTGATGATGGTGCCATCATTGAACGTGGCAACCACGCTGAGCTTATTGAGAAAAATGGTGCGTATGCACAATTGCACCGTATTCAGTTTGGTGAATAAGCGCGGTGATTGAAAAAATCTGGTTTGAAAGCCATCCAATAAAATATCTCTTGTGGCCGCTTTTGTGGCCACTGAGTTTATTATTTGGAGCGATAAGCAAGTCAAAGCGAAAGCAATACCAAACTGGCCGCAAGCAAGCTTATAATGCGCCTATACCTGTTGTTGTGGTTGGCAATATCACTGCTGGTGGCAATGGTAAAACACCAGTTGTTGTGTGGCTTGTTGAGCAACTACAGCAAATGGGCTTTAAGCCGGGGGTTGTTTCTCGTGGTTATGGGGCAAAGGCTCCTGCCTATCCGTTAGTGCTAAAAGAAGATACGCCAGCGAAGCATTGTGGCGATGAACCTAAGTTGATTCATCGCCGTACAGGAGCACCTGTTGCGGTAGATCCTGTGCGTTCAAATGCAGTGAAAGCACTGCTAGATTTGGATGTGGATATCATAATTACGGATGATGGATTACAACATTATGCGTTAGGCCGTGATATTGAGTTAGTGATTGTGGATGGGAATCGCCGGTTTGGGAATGAAAGCCTGATTCCATTAGGTCCTTTACGTGAAGGTATTGAGCGACTTAAAGAAGTCGACTTTATCATCACCAATGGCGGTCAAGCGCATACGGGCGAAATCGCAATGGCTTTAGCACCTTCTAAAGCTATTAATCTTAAGACTAAGCAACATGTGGATGTCTCGGAGTTGAAGGATCTCGTCGCATTTGCGGGCATTGGGCATCCTCCGCGTTTTTTTCATACACTAAACTCGATGAACGCAGATGTTAAAGTCACAAAAGGTTTTGCTGACCATCAAGACTTTGATCAACAAGAATTAGAAGCATTGGCTCAACAAGGGACCAATGTGATTATGACCGAGAAAGATGCCGTCAAGTGCAGCCATTATGCGCAAGATAATTGGTGGTATCTGCCTGTATCTGCCCAGTTTGAATCAAACGATGCAGAGCAAATTTTAAATAGAATAAAAGAGGTTAAAGCGGCTTATGGATCACCGTCTACTTGAGATTGTAGCTTGCCCTGTTTGCAAAGGTAAGCTGACGTACGATAAAGATAATCAAGAGTTGATCTGCAAATTGGATCGCCTTGCTTACCCGATCAAAGAGGGTATTCCAGTTCTGCTAGAGCCTGAAGCTCGCACTATGAGCATGGATGAGGGACGCTAATGTCTTTTACGGTTGTCATCCCTTCGCGCTACGCATCGAGCCGTTTGCCTGGTAAACCGCTAGCGGATATTGGTGGTAAGCCTATGGTTCAGTGGGTTTATGAACAAGCGCTACAAGCGGGTGCGGAAGATGTCATCGTTGCAACTGATGACGAGCGTGTTGCGAAAGCGGTTTCGTCATTCGGTGGTAAAGTTTGTATGACCTCTCCCCACCACGAATCAGGTACGGAGCGTCTTGCAGAAGTTGTTGAAAAGATGGCTATTCCGTCAGACCACATCATTGTTAATGTGCAAGGGGATGAGCCTTTGATTCCGCCGTCCATCATTCGTCAGGTTGCTGATAACTTATCAGGGTGTGAAGCCCCGATGGCGACGTTAGCTGTAGAAATAGACTCGGAAGAGGAAGTGTTCAACCCGAACGCTGTTAAAGTTGTCGCAGATGAGCAAGGCTATGCGATGTACTTTAGTCGAGCAACCATCCCTTGGGATCGCGATAACTTTGCTAAACAAGACAAAACCATTGCCAACCCATTAATGCGTCATATTGGTATTTATGCTTATCGAGCTGGTTTCATTAATACGTATGTCAACTGGGCACCAAGTGCATTAGAGCAGATTGAGTGTCTTGAGCAACTGCGAGTGCTTTGGTACGGTGAAAAAATTCATGTGGCGGTAGCGAAAGAAGCACCAGCGGCAGGGGTTGATACGCCCGAAGACCTAGAAGCCGTGCGCGCGATTGTTGCAAAGCAAGCGTAACAAATGCTCATATAGATTTAAGAATAAACAAGGCTCCTGAATTAGGAGCCTTTTTGTTTTACTTGTATCGCGGTATTAGTTAAATGTTAGTGTCGTATTGGTTCCGTTTAGGGCAGGTTGCTAACACTTCTCGGTGACCGGTGTCTTTCACTTCTTGGAGAATGACATCAAAGCCCCATAATCGGTACACGTGCTTTAGAACTTCTTCGTAACTATCATCAAGTGGGATGCGGTTGTGAGGAACGTACTGCAACGTAAGCGATCTATCACCACGGACATCGACATTAAACACCTGAATGTTTGGCTCAAGATTAGATAAGTTATACTGAGCAGCTAAGGTTTCTCTAATGCGTTTATAACCCATCTCATCGTGTATCGCAGCGACTTCAATAAAGTTCTTATGATCATCATCGTTGATCGCAAACAGCTTGAAATCACGCATTAATTTCGGAGAAAGGTATTGGCTAATAAAGCTTTCATCTTTGAAATTATGCATCGCGAAATGCACTGCATCTAACCAGTCGGTTCCTGCTAGGTCTGGAAACCACTCTTTGTCCTCATCAGTTGGTTCTTCACAGATACGCTTAATATCTCGGAACATGGCAAAGCCTAACGCGTAGGGGTTAATGCCATTAAAGTAAGGACTGTTATAAGGCGGCTGAGCCACGACACTGGTGTGGCTATGTAAGAACTCTAGAATGAATTTTTCAGACACCAAGCCCTCATCATAAAGATGGTTGAGTATGGTGTAGTGCCAGAACGTTGCCCAGCCCTCATTCATAACTTGCGTTTGTTTTTGCGGATAAAAATACTGACTGATCTTACGGACGATCCGAACAACTTCACGCTGCCACGGCTCTAGCAACGGCGCATGTTTTTCGAAGAAGTAGAGCAAGTTTTCCTGAGGCTCGCTTGGGAATCGCTCTTTAATGTCTTCCTCTTTCGTCTTGGCTGTCGGTACCGTGCGCCAAAGCTCATTAACTTGAGATTGTAGGTATGCTTCGCGTTCTTCTTGTCTTGCTTTTTCCTCTGTAATTGAGATTTTCTCTGGACGCTTGTAGCGGTCTACACCAAAGTTCATTAACGCGTGACAAGAGTCGAGCAGTTTTTCCACTTCTTTTACGCCATATCGTTCTTCACACTCGGCTAAATACTTTTTGGCGAACAGCAGATAGTCGATAATAGAGCTGGCGTCAGTCCACGTTTGGAATAGGTAATTACCTTTGAAAAAAGAGTTATGGCCGTAACACGCGTGCGCTATCACGAGTGCTTGCATTGTTACCGTATTTTCTTCCATCAAATAAGCAATACAAGGGTCGGAGTTAATCACAATCTCGTAGGCTAACCCCATTTGACCATGTTTATAGTTCTGCTCTGTTTGAATGAATTTTTTACCAAATGACCAGTGGTTGTAATTGATTGGCATGCCGATACTTGAGTAGGCATCCATCATCTGTTCTGAAGTAATCACTTCTATTTGGTTAGGGTAAGTGTCTAGGCGATAATGCTCCGCGACACGCTTAATTTCTTTGTGGTATCGCTCTAACAGCTCAAATGTCCAATCTGGTCCATCTGGCAACACTTTACTGTTACGCTTTTTAGGCGCCTCTCCTGAGAGGTTTCTCGTTGCGGTATTCATCGCTAGCCTCCTTACGCCGTTTCTTTTTGGAATAGTTCACGAAAGACTGGGAAAATATCCTCCACAGAGCGAATGTTTTTCATTGCGAAATTAGGAAACTCTTCAGTGAGTTTTTCGTACTCATGCCATAGAGTTTGGTGCGATCGCCGCGTGATCTCTATGTAAGAGTAATACTGACAGTTTGGAAGTAATTTGTTCACTAACAGATCCCGGCATCTTGGCGAATCATCTGCCCAGTTGTCACCGTCGGATGCTTGAGCTGCATATATGTTCCACTGACCAATCGGGTATCGCTCTTTTACTATTTCATCCATTAACTTGAGCGCGCTAGATACAATGGTACCCCCGGTTTCTTGTGAGTAGAAAAATTCGTGCTCGTCCACTTCCTTCGCTTGGGTATGGTGGCGGATAAAGACGACTTCGACATTCTCGTAGGTACGAGTTAAGAACAAGTACAAAAGAACATAGAAGCGTTTTGCGATGTCTTTCGTTGCCTGGTCCATCGAACCGGATACGTCCATTAGACAGAACATTACCGCTTGGCTCGATGGTACCGGGCGTTTCTCATAGTTCTTGAAGCGTAAGTCGAAGGTATCGATGAACGGCACGCTTTCGATTTTCTTGCGCAGTTCTTCAATTTCAGCCTTCAAGCGGTTCTCTTCAAACTGCTGAGCAGGTTCAATATTTTTGATGCGAGCAAGTTCGTCTTCTAACTCTTTAAGAAGTCGTTTCTTACCAGCAGTCATTGCAGTACGGCGCGCAAGAGATTGTTGCAGAGAGCGTACTACGGCGATATTGGAAGGGATACCGGCAGTTTGAAAGCCTGCACGGTGCGTTTTCCATTCTGTGATTTTGGCAATTTGGTTTTTTTCTAGATTAGGCAGCTCGAGATCTTCGAACAAAATATCGAGGTACTCATCTTTTGATATTTGGAATACAAATTCGTCTTGGCCTTCTCCATCTGGACTGGCGTTCCCTTCTCCAGAGCCGCTACCTTGACCGCCACCTTTGGGACGCTCAATTTTATCACCAGTAATGAATTGGTCGTTACCGGGATGAACTCGTTCTCGAACACCACCTTTGCCTTGATGAAATATAGGCTCATTGATGTCTTTGTGAGGGATAGAGACGTCTTCGCCCGTTTCCGTATTCGTAATCGAGCGTCGATTCACTGCGTCTGCTACCGACTCTTTTATTTGCTCTTTGTGGCGCTTCAAGAAGCGCTGTCGATTAACAGCGCTCTTGTTCTTGCCATTGAGCCTTCGGTCTATAAATTGCGCCATGAAATAGCCCTCTTCATGTTTCACAAGCGACCTAACTCAATACTGGGTTAGGATGACTTACGTACTCGTAGGTACCACTCAGAAAGTAGGCGAACCTGTTTCTCGGTATAGCCTTTTTCCATCATGCGAGCGACAAAGTCGTCGTGCTTCTTCTGATCTTCAGAAGAGGTTTTCGCATTAAATGAGATAACCGGAAGTAGCTCTTCGGTATTGGAGAACATTTTCTTCTCGATTACTGTGCGCAGTTTTTCGTAGCTGGTCCAAACCGGGTTTTGACCATTGTTATTCGCTTTCGCACGAAGCACAAAGTTAACGATTTCGTTTCGGAAATCTTTCGGGTTAGAAATACCAGCTGTTTTTTCGATCTTTTCTAGCTCAGCATTCAGTGAAGAGCGATCAAATAGCTGACCAGTTTCTGGATCTCGGTACTCTTGGTCTTGAATCCAGAAGTCTGCATAGGTGACATATCGGTCGAAGATGTTTTGGCCGTACTCAGAGTAAGACTCAAGATAAGCGGTCTGAATCTCTTTACCGATAAATTCAACGTATCGAGGTACTAGGTAGCCTTTCAAGAACTCGAGATATTTCTCTGCTGTTTCAGCAGGGAACTGTTCGCGCTCAACCTGTTGTTCAATCACATAGAATAGATGTACAGGGTTGGCTGCCACTTCGGTTTGGTCGAAGTTAAATACGCGTGACAAAATCTTAAAGGCAAAACGTGTTGAGAGACCGTTCATGCCTTCATCGACACCAGCATAATCACGATACTCTTGATAGCTTTTTGCCTTTGGATCCGTATCTTTCAGCGTTTCACCGTCGTATACGCGCATCTTAGAGAAGATGGACGAGTTTTCAGGCTCTTTAAGTCGAGAAAGAATACTGAATTGTGCCAGAGTCTCGAGCGTGCTTGGTGAACAAGGGGCTTGAGACAACTCACTGTTTTCAAGAAGTTTTTGGTAGATTTTGACTTCTTCTGAAACACGTAGACAGTAAGGTACTTTCACAATATAAACACGGTCCAAGAACGCTTCATTGTTCTTGTTGTTACGGAAGGTCTGCCACTCAGATTCGTTTGAGTGAGCCAGAATCATACCGTCGAATGGAATCGCAGAAAGGCCTTCTGTACCGTTGAAGTTGCCTTCTTGCGTTGCTGTTAACAGCGGGTGAAGCACTTTGATTGGTGCTTTGAACATCTCAACGAATTCCATTAAACCTTGGTTTGCTTTACACAGCGCACCGGAGTAGCTGTAAGCGTCTGGATCGTCTTGCGAATAGTGTTCAAGCTTACGAATATCGACTTTACCAACCAATGATGAGATATCTTGGTTGTTTTCATCGCCTGGTTCAGTTTTGGCAATACCGATTTGGTCAAGGATAGAAGGGCGTACTTTCACTACTTTAAATTTGGTGATATCACCACCAAACTCGTGAAGACGTTTAGCGGCCCAAGGAGACATGATCGAGCGAAGATAACGGTGCTCGATGCCATATTCTTTTTTCAAAATATCGCCATCTTCTGTGGCTTTGAATAGGCAGAACGGATGGTCATTCACTGGGCTGCGTTCGCCGTTAGCAGTAAGAACATAAATAGGCATCTGTTCCATCAGAGCCTTAAGCTTTTCTGCAAGCGAAGACTTACCGCCACCTACAGGGCCAAGTAGGTAAAGAATCTGCTTACGCTCTTCTAGGCCTTGCGCCGCATGTTTTAGGTAAGACACAATTTGTTCTATGGCATCTTCCATGCCATAAAAGTCTTTAAAGGTTTCATAACGAGAGATAACACGATTCGAGAAGATTCGGCTTAGTCTCGGATCCTTTGCCGTATCGATTATCTCTGGTTCACCAATCGCCATCAGTAGGCGTTCTGCTGCATTAGCATAAGCGCTTTTGTCATCTTTACACAGGGCTAAAAACTCCTGTAACGACATCTCTTCATCTTTTGCAGCTTCATATCTTGATTGATAGTGGTCGAAAATACTCATGTCGCTTTCCCCTTTAATAGTCAGTCTACCGACGAACGTTGATTCAGGCTTTCCACCAACAGTTATGCTCGTTGTTGTTTGAATATACGTCCTGTTATCACATTTGGTTCGTACAGAATGTAAGATTGGCGACACCAAAGACTTTGCTTTATGGACGGTTTTTTCGTTACAACGGTGAGCGGTGGATATGAATTTTTCAATCACAGCCTTTCTCTACTTAAGCCTAGTCGGGGATTTGCAATTTTGCTTAACAATTATGAATTTATTGTAAAAGTGACATTTGAATCACTCTTTTATTAAGGACGAATTTATGTCGTGAATAGGTGCAATAGAAATCAAATATTTGGCAAAGACGGAAGAGTCTCAGTGATTCGTTGTTCTACATTGAGCAAGGCAAGTGAAAGAGGTAGGAAGAGAGCAAAGTCTTAGATAAGTTTGTGACAGGGTAAATAACAAGGAGAGCGGGCGCTCTCCTCATTCTTAGACGACCATTTTATGCGCTGAAGATTTGCGCTAGTTCGTTTTCACATAAATGATACTGACGAGGGCAGTTACGCCAAGTTTGCAGCATACGGCGGTATTTATCTAGCATCGGCATTTGGCTGTTAAAGTGATGATCTGCCTTGTCAAACTGAGGGTACAAACCTTCAGAATCGATGAGAAAACGTACGTAATGTACTTGTTGCGCTTCTGAAGCGATATCAAATCCCAAGAACTTCAAGCGACGTTGATCCACGTTGCTGCGATCTTCATCGTCTAGCATGTTGTAAGACTCTTGCATCGCATGATACATCTCCATAACGTCGATGATCTCACGACACTCTGCTTCTGAGAGGCAGCCGAAATCTTTGTTCAACTCTCGCATTTGTAGTTCATAACCACGTTCAACGATCGTTTGTAAGCGTTTGTATTTGGCCGCATTACTTGGATCAAGTTGAGACATAAGGTTGTATTGGTTTGATAGAATCAAACGTTGAGCGTTTGACATTTCCATGGTGACCTCACTAGATATCTAATACATTTTTAATGTGCTTAGGTTAACGCTTAAGACACGAGTGAAACATGATCTCAACACATATTTAATACTAAAAAATGGCAAGAACTGTCACTTTTGACCAGTTTGAAAACACTTATTTATGGTAATGATTGTATATGTAGTCTCGGTCTGAAAATACTCTCAGCCACTCTGGCTTGAATACGGTTAAAACCGCCAGTGCCATACCATTTAATAGACCTTCTGGAAAGGCGAGCAACGGCACAAAAACAAAGTAGTTATGTTGAATGGTTTCCCAATCGTAGTGACCAACTGATAGGTGATAAAAAGAGTTAATGATGAGGTGCAGACTTCCTGTTATCGCGCCATTGAAAAATCCAGCAACGAAGATGAAAACAAAAATGTTTCGTGGCAAGTAGTGGTAACTCAGAAGAAACACTAAGTAACTAATGAAAATCGGAATTAGGGCAGATAGAACTAACGACGTGGGTAAGAGTAGCAAGGACACATCATGTAGTAGGTGGTTGACCAACATAGCGGGAATGCTGAGTAGAAATGCCATGCGCCAACCATACATCATCGTCAGCGTTGTTAGTGCAAGAAAATGAATCTGTAATCCTTCTTTTACACCTGCTTGAGCGGCCCATAAAATACTGAAAAAGAAGAGCGTTGCAAAAACGAGGTGCTGAAATCCTTTCTCTTTTTCCAGTTTGGGCCAAACGACTTTTTTCCAATCTGGTAGGCAGTAGACTACTACTATCCAAATTGAGACAACAAGAGAGCCTAAGTTAAACAAATCCATGTTACTTCCTTCCTATGCGAACATGACGCAATCATTTCTATCGTTCTTTTTATACCTAAATGACCGCAGAGAAACTCACTGATAAGGCTTAGATATAATCAAAAAAATACCAGCAATAAGCTGGTATTTTAAAGAGGTTAGTCTTGCGGTTCACTTAGTATTTTACGTTATCGTTGTATTGAGCAAGAATGGATTGAATTTCATCCATGGTTTCTTTCGGTGGCGGGTTTACGCCTTCGAGTGGGTATTCTAAGCCTAACGCTTCCCACTTATGAGCCCCTAATTTGTGGTAAGGAAGTAACTCGACCTTTTCGATGTTATCCATGTCTTTAATAAATTCACCAAGCATGTGTGCTGCTTCTGGGTCATCTGTGTAACCAGGCACGACGACATAGCGAATCCATGTTTTCTTTCCGATTTTTTGCAAGTAACGAGCAAAGTCCAATGTGCGTCGGTTGGATACACCGATGAGATCTTGGTGCACTTCGTCTTTCATGTGTTTGATGTCAAGCATGACTAAGTCTGTTGCATCCAGTACTTCATCGATAACATCAGTGTGCTTACGAACATAACCGTTAGTATCTAGACATGTATGAATGCCCTCGGCTTTAGCTGCGCGGAAAAAATCACGTACGAATTCCGGTTGAAGCATCGCTTCGCCGCCAGAACAAGTAACGCCACCACCTGATGCATTCATGAAGTGGCGGTAACTTTTCGCTTCGGAAATGATTTCTTCAACCGTGACTTCTTTGCCATCATGCGTGTCCCAAGTATCGCGGTTATGGCAATACTTACAGCGCATTAAACAACCTTGCAAGAAGACGATAAATCGAATACCAGGTCCGTCTACGGTACCACATGACTCAAATGAGTGAATACGACCAGCTGTTGACATCTTTTGCTCTCATTACTAGTAAATTCTAGCTGTTATTTTATTACAAAAAGCAGGGTTAAAACAGCTTTGTCGGTACTAAAGGCAAGGTTATTTGAAGAAAGAAAATAGATGGAGCCAATCTACATAAACGCTTGAACACGAGGTGGTTAATACCTACCCCGAGAACTTGCCGTGTATCTAGATTGACTTCGATGCTGGGATAATCCAGTTTTTAGAAAAAGGCGAACACGGAGAACGAGCCTGTCCCATAAACATCGGTTTGGGCTTCTTCATAATCCGGTGTTTTAATTGTAAAGGTGATGCTTGCACCGTAATTTTGGTTGTACCAAGATACCCCCGCGACGGCACTTGCTTGCCAATTTTGCAGTGTGACGTCGTATGGCGCTGACGGTTCAGGAATGCCAGGACGATCTCCTTCGATAGTCATGTCATTAAAGCGGTAACGACCTTCAAACCCGGTGAACAAGAACCAACTCGACTTGTTCTGAGCGATCATACTTGCTGAGAAAGGGCTTTCGACGCTGATATTGGCGGCTCCGATGCTATTCGCTAGGTTTGTACCCCAACGAAACATGACGCCTTGAGAGACATCACTACGGAAGTTACCCGCATTGATGTCGTTAATGTTGGTAATCTCCCATTGTGTTTTTTGTTCTTCGCTGCGCATCAATTTGTTAAATACGCGGTAACCAAGGCTGAACGCAACTTTATCTTCAATCTGGTAATCCCAACCTTGAGGATCCGTCGATCCTGTTATGCCGTGAACGATTTCTTGCGCCTTTTCTGATAGCGAACTTTCACCCGTAGCTCCTATGGTGAAATTGTACCGTACAGCTTTGTCACTCGTTAGGGAAAGGTAGTTGATTTCGGTGTGTAGGTAACCGGCATATGGGCGATCATTGATTAGTGGATAATCGGCTTCAATGTCGCTTGGAGTCCACATTTTGTGGCCAAGAACCAACTCTATTTTATCGATATTGGCGTGCTCTGAGTTAGCTAGACTCAGCCATTTCCATTGGCTTTCTTGTGTCAGTTGGTCTGTCGCGTAAGAAAGGAAAACACCATTCGTATAGTCTTGATCGACGCCAAAAATACCATCGTTGTCGATGGTAAAAGAAACCGTAGACTTAGTGGATGCTATTGCAACTGGAGAAAGAAGGGTAAGAATAATTAATTTACTAAATCTCATAGACTTTATTTGCTAACTTTTTTCGCATCATACGTAAGAATGCGGGCAAAAGTCTTTCGCGATATCACAACTTTCATTCAAGAAATAAAAAAAGGCTGATGCTACTTAGCATCAGCCTTTGTTGTATTACTAGAACGTTATTTCGCTATAGTCTTATAGAGACTCAGTGAATGTACGCGCGATTACGTCAGCTTGTTGCTCTGCAGTTAGAGAGTTGAAGCGAACAGCGTAACCAGATACACGGATTGTTAGCTGAGGGTATTTCTCTGGGTGCTTAACTGCGTCTTCTAGAGTTTCACGGTTAAGAACGTTCACGTTTAGGTGTTGGCCACCTTCGATACCCGCTTCGTGGTGGAAGTAACCATCCATAAGACCAGCAAGGTTAGCGCGTTGTGAACCCTCATCTTTACCTAGCGCGTTAGGTACGATAGAGAATGTGTAAGAGATACCATCTTGTGCGTCAGCAAACGGCAGTTTAGCAACTGAAGTTAGTGATGCTACTGCACCTTTCTCGTCACGACCGTGCATTGGGTTTGCACCTGGAGCAAATGGAGCACCAGCACGACGACCGTCAGGCGTGTTACCAGTTTTCTTACCGTAAACCACGTTTGAAGTGATAGTAAGAATTGACTGAGTAGGGATTGCATCACGGTAAGTCTTAAGCTTACGGATTTTGCCCATAAATACAGAAACAAGTTCACATGCAATATCATCAACGCGTGGATCGTTGTTACCGAATTTAGGGTAATCGCCTTCGATTTCGAAGTCGATTGCTAGACCGTCTTCGTCACGAATTGGCTTAACTTTTGCGTATTTAATTGCAGATAGTGAGTCAGCTGCAACAGATAGACCAGCAATACCACAAGCCATAGTACGTTTAACGTCACGGTCGTGTAGAGCCATTAGTGCCGCTTCGTAGCTGTACTTATCGTGCATGAAGTGGATAGCGTTTAGTGCAGTCACATATTGTTTCGCTAGCCAATCCATGAAGTGGTCCATTTTCTCCCACAGTTCATCGTAGTTAAGAACATCGCCTTCGATCTTAGGCATTTGCGGGCCAACTTGGATTTTTAGCTTCTCATCCACACCACCGTTGATGGTGTAAAGCATTGTTTTCGCAAGGTTCGCACGAGCACCGAAGAACTGCATTTGCTTACCAACAACCATTGGAGATACACAACATGCGATCGCGTAGTCGTCAGAGTTCATGTCTGGACGCATTAAGTCGTCATTTTCGTACTGAATAGAAGAAGTATCGATAGATACTTTCGCACAGAACTTCTTGAAGCCTTCAGGTAGTTGCTCAGACCAAAGAACAGTGATGTTTGGCTCTGGAGAAGGACCCATAGTGTATAGTGAGTTTAGGAAACGGAAGTTTGTACGAGTAACTAGCGTACGACCGTCAAGACCCATACCACCCATAGACTCAGTTGCCCAGATAGGGTCGCCAGAGAATAGATCATCGTACTCAGGAGTACGTAGGAAACGAACCATACGTAGTTTCATTACGAAGTGGTCGATCATTTCCTGAGCTTGTTCTTCAGTTAGCTTACCAGCCGCGATATCACGTTCGATGAAGATGTCTAGGAACGTAGAAGTACGACCTAAAGACATAGCAGCACCGTTTTGAGATTTAACAGCAGCTAGGTAACCGAAGTAAGTCCACTGAATAGCTTCTTGCGCAGTTTCAGCAGGACGAGAAATATCACAACCGTATTTTGCAGCCATTTCTTTGATTTGACCTAGAGCACGGTGTTGCTCTGCGATCTCTTCACGAAGCTGCATTGTCATTTGTAGGTCTTCGCCGTTCTCAAAACGCTCTTGTAGAGAAGAGAACTGCGCGAATTTATCCTTCATTAGGAAGTCAATACCGTATAGAGCAACACGACGGTAGTCACCGATGATACGACCACGACCGTATGCATCTGGAAGACCAGTCAGTACGCCAGATTTACGACACGCCATGATTTGAGGAGTGTAGATAT
Source organism: Vibrio sp. 811 (assembly GCF_033339195.1). Classification (NCBI taxonomy): domain Bacteria; kingdom Pseudomonadati; phylum Pseudomonadota; class Gammaproteobacteria; order Vibrionales; family Vibrionaceae; genus Vibrio; species Vibrio sp. 811. The sequence continues at coordinate 621,018 of NZ_JAWOUB010000002.1, read as the reverse complement.
CGAAAACGCCTTGGTTATGAGTTTTACGGTATTCTGTGTAGATTTTTTTAACTTGTGGGTCTAGCTCGCGGTCGTAGGCTTTGCATGAACCTTCAACCATGCGGATACCACCGTTAGGGATGATCGCACGTTTTAGAGGAGCGTCAGTTTGAAGACCTACGATAGTTTCTAGGTCTTTTTCGATGTAGCCTGCATCGTGAGCAGTGATGGTAGAGATAACTGAAGTATCAAAATCAACAGGAGCGTGAGTCGCGTTCTCTTGTTTGATGCCTTCCATTACCTTAGCCCAAAGCTTGTTAGTCGCTTCAGTACCTTCAGAAACTAGGAAAGATTCGTCGCCTTCGTACGGAGTGTAGTTCTTCTGAATGAAATCACGAACGTTTACTTCGTTTTGCCAGTCGCCTGCAGCAAAACCTTCCCAAGCTTTAGCAAATTGCTCTGCCATGACATACCTACCTTTTTAGTAGAAAAAAATACGTACTGCTTCGCCGTTGAGCCAGCTATCCCCAGATAAAAGAGGGGAACAGTACACTCTTATGAATAACAATATTTATAGTCTTAAATTTACGTATTCGATTTACAAAACTATAAATATTGTCACTAGTTTTAACGTTTCTCTTTTTAAGCAACAGTTAGAGGTTAAACTAAAATTTTTTTGCAAACCTTAAACTAAATCAATAAATCCTCAAAAATCTCGATAAAAATGGGGTAGCGACGAGCGCTACCCACAAATTTCTGGACTGCTAGCTTATAGCCAAGCTTGGATGCCATACTGGCCTTCAAGCATACCAACTGCAAGCATAGCAACTAAACAGATAACAAGTACGCTTACTGGGATCACAATCTTGTCTACAAATGATAGGCGGGACGCGCGCTCTTTATCTCCAATTAAACCGTTGTTATCTAAAAGCATAGTTAGTGCCCAAGCTAGAACTGGATTAACAACGGCAGAACCAAAGATACAAATGCCTGCTGCTTGTGAGTCTTTCGAGTCCTTCACCATCTGCATGCCAGCTTCAAGCAGTGGTAGAGATACACCAACGAGAAGAGCAACGCGCATAACTGGAGGCCATACTGCAACGTCCATAGGAAAACCAAGGATTGCAACAATAATACATAGAGAGCCTAGTAAGATGGCACCAGCAGGAATAGGGCGTTTCGCGATTGCAGCAGGGATCATGTAAGTCCCCCAAGATGATGTGATGTTACCACCACCCACTGCAGTACCGACCATTTGGCGAACGGAACACATTGTCATTGTGTCATCAACGTCCATCAGCACTTTCTCACTCTTACGTGGGTAGTTCATCTCTTGGAAGATACGGTGACCCAAGAAGTCAGGTGACCACATTGCTACCGCAAGAATGGCGAATGGTAGAGAAGCGATGAAGTGTTCCATATTAGGAAGACCAAGCATCCAACCTTCTTCTGTTGAACCCCACCAGTAGATTGGATTTAGGTTTGGAAGGCCTGTCTCGGTTACGAATTTAATATCGAAGCCTGCGCCAAGAGCAAGTGCGATTGCAAGCCCAGTGAAGGCACAAACAGGGATCGCTAGCCAGCGTTTGTTCACTTTAGCAAGGAACGCGTATAAGCCAATGGTAACCGCAAGAACAATTAGACCGATGTAACCCATGCTACCAGCGGCAACCGTATCGGATTGCAAACCAACAGCCCAAGCTTGAATAGAGTTAATTTGGCTCATGGTTCCGGTTAAACCTAGGAAAATAAGAAGGCCACCAGCCGTACCTTCAGAGGTGAGGTTAACCAGTTTTGACCCACCTTTTAAGAGGCTCAAAATCAAACCAAACACACCAATGAGAATTGCTAATGCAAGAGGGTGAGCACCAGCAAGAGCGATGGTACCAATAAGAGGGATCATTGGGCCGTGGTTGCCTGCTAGGTTGGCTTTAGGGTTAATAAAACCAGAGGCAAGTACACAGAAAAGAAGTGCAGGGATGAGCATTTCTACACGCGCAACTTCGATAGCAAAGTCCTTGCCTAAGTTTACGTGGTCCCATGCTGCAGTAAGACCTTCAGCCCAAGACATCATTACCGCAGAGTACATTGCGATAATACCGATAGTACCAGCAAGTGCTGGAACAAGGTCTTCAAGCTCAAAGCGGAAGTCACGACCTGGCAAGTTCAAGCCAAAACGACGTGGCTTCATGATTTGTAGTTCGTGGTCTAGGTAGTCTGAACGGCTTGCGAACTCAGATGCTGGACGATGAAGCTCACGGTAGCTCTTGGTCTCGATATCTGAATCAGAGTGCGTTTTGTTAACTGCGTCTGACATAGATTCCTCATATATTTAAAAGTTATGAATTCTTCATTCAATTGTGTTAATCCGCATCCTGCGGCACGCTTATGCTAGCTATTGTTAGATTTGTTACACGTCGACACTGTGCCTAAGCATAGCTAATAACTTATTGTGTTGAGGCACAAAAAAAAGCCTCATCTTTTGGCAGGAGTCTAGCAAGATAGCCATTTAGGGTGATTGATTTAGATCACTTTAAGAATGGTTGTGAAATAAAACTACAGAAAGTTTCTGGCATGCGAATGAGATGCGGAAATCTTGTGTAATTTCATTACACAAGTTGCATAAAATTAGAACTTTTTGTTCTTTTGCACGAGATGCAGACTAAATGTCAATATTCACGATAATTATATAAAGCTGGCTTTATTCTTGCTTTGGACAGAGCAAAGACAATTTTTTGGCTAATCATTGCCGCTCAGTTTAGGAAAAAGACATGAAACAGCTTAAAGTACTGCCACTAGTGGCAATCATCTCAGGGTTAATGGTCGGTTGCGGCGGCGGTGGCGGCGGTGGCGGTGGTTCCACACCAAGAACTACATTCACTTTTACTTTTGCAGCTCCAAATGTCATTAGTGAAACAAATGCACAAAAAGACAGCTGTACTGTTTACGACCGAAGAGTAGATGGCAACGGCATCGAGCAGGTATTGACCTATCAACCAGCCGTAAGTGCACAGCTAACAGGAGGTAAGGTCGTCGGTTTCTATTCAGACAAGAATGGTGTCCGTCAAGGCGACTTTATCTACCCATCAGGCACTACTTTGAAATTTGTTCTAGAAGACATTCCTGAGGACGGCTATTTTACTTATCAGTTGCTTGATGCTTCTGGAACAGTATTTACGGCAAACAGCTTCGGTCGAGATTTTTTAAAGGACAATAACCTTAGAAACTCAACGTTCTCAATGAATCGAGAGGCGGTGTCTGCTTGCAATAAAAATGGCAACTTCCGTAAGGCTACCCGAACTGACCTTAAATATGAAGCAACGGAGGCTGGTGGCTTAGAGTACAACTTCATATCTAAAATTGCGAAAGAGTCTAAGCCTACCTATTCTATTGATTCTTTGGATGTAAGAGCAATTGGTTCGAAGATGGAGTCGACAGTCGTGCTACAATATGCAGACGCAGCGAAAACAGAACTGCACCAGTATGGTATTCGCGATTGGTCGAGTGAATCACCATTGCCGTTGGTTGGCATGAATGGCTCTTCTCCAATCTTGAACCCAACACTTTTTAAATATGACACTTTAGACATCAGTGTACTTGTTGGTGATTACAACTACGAAGTTGCAGAGCTACCTATGTCAACGACGAAGTTCTACCACCCGCTTGAGCCAAAAACGGAAACTTGGACTTACAGTGTTGCAGCTGAAAAACCTATCAATGGTTGGACGGTAGTGCTGAACCAAAAGATGTATCAGGACGCAAATTGGGATATCTCAATTGATCCAAGCGCTTACTACAACCTAAATGCTCTGCCTGCGTCGCATGTGGTGAGAGGCTCAACTATTGATACTGGTTTTGCTTTCACTGACCAAGATAAAGGCTTTAGCCGCCTTGCATATCGTGCAGAGTCTAACTCTGGAACACTACACCGAGTAACACACAAGATATTTACAACTTTAGAGAGTGATGTCGTTGTTCCGGAGTTGTTCTACTACACATTCGATGACAGTGTGAAGCAAGATTTGAAAGTTTCTTCTAAAAGTGATTTCTCACAATCTATTGTCGTGGAGTCTGCTGAAGCAAACCTAAATAGCTATGACTTTGTTTCTCTTTTCTCTCATGGTGATGTGACCGATCTTAAAGTGGATCACGATGGTCTTGTGATCAGTGAAGTTGATTCTGAGAAGGTCAATACGAATGCTCAGAAATCTGATTTTATGGTATTGGTTAAGTAGCGTCTTAACACTTTTGTAAATTAATCAAGCCCCTTTGAAAGGGGCTTTTTTATATTTAATATTCAACTTTTGAAGAATATGTTGCTATATATTGCATATTAATTTGTCTATCGTATCTTTCTATTCGAATTATTTAGGTTAATAATTTGTTGCAAGTTTCAAAGGGCGGTGCTAATTTGTTCCGAATTAGAGAGGGCGGAGTCCCTTAATTGCAGTGACAAAAACACAGGGAGTAGGGCGCATGAATGATGTACCAGCGCTAGATATAAAAGACCTGCACAAAACATTTGGACAAAATGAAGTTTTAAAAGGCATTTCACTTGCCGCGCACAAAGGAGATGTTATCTCCATTATTGGCTCTTCCGGCTCAGGTAAGAGTACCTTTCTCAGATGTATCAACTTGCTAGAAACGCCTACCGCGGGCGAAATTTGGGTAAATGGTGAATTAATCCAAATGAAGAACAGCAGAGCAGGTGAATCTGTTCCTGCTAATGAAAAGCAAGTCCAACGTATTCGCTCACGCCTGGCAATGGTTTTCCAAGGTTTCAACCTCTGGTCTCACCTAACCGTACTAGAAAACGTGATTGAGGCGCCTGTTCATGTCTTAGGCGTTCCAAAATCTCAAGCGATTGAAAACGCAGAAGTCTTGCTTAAGAAGGTAGGCTTGTATGAGCGTAAGGATTATTACCCTGGGCACTTATCTGGCGGCCAGCAGCAACGTGCAGCTATTGCCCGTGCGCTAGCAGTTGACCCAGAGGTGATGTTGTTTGACGAGCCAACTTCTGCGCTTGACCCAGAACTTGTAGGAGAAGTTCTGGGGGTAATGAGAGATTTGGCAGATGAAGGGCGAACTATGCTGGTGGTCACGCACGAAATGGCGTTTGCGCGTGACGTATCAAACCATGTGATGTTTTTACATCAAGGCTTAGTGGAAGAACAGGGAAATCCAGCTAAGCTATTTACAAACCCGGATTCAGAACGATTACAGCAGTTTATCTCATCCATTTACTAATATTTGTTAGGCGGCAGACTATTGCCTCCTAAGCCAACACAACAAACAAAACGAAATAAAATAGCAATCACAGGAGTATGGAAATGAAAAAGTGGTTATTAGCAGCAACGATTGCTGCAACGGCAGTATCAGGTGTTGCCCAAGCGAAAGAATGGAAAACAGTTCGCTTTGGTATCGAAGGTGCTTACCCTCCGTTTAGCTGGACAGAAACTGATGGCTCAATAAAAGGCTTTGACGTAGACATGGCAAATGCACTCTGTGAAGAGATGCAAGTGAAGTGCAAAATCGTCGCTCAAGATTGGGATGGTATTATTCCTTCTCTGCTCGCACGTAAGTACGATGCCATCATCGCAGCAATGTCTATCACTGAAGAGCGCAAGAAAAAAGTCGATTTCACTGGCAAGTACGCACAAATCCCAAATAAATTTATCGCTAAGAAAGGTGCGGGTCTAGATTTTGATAATCTTAAAGATGTCAAAATTGGCGTGCAACGTGCGACGACACATGACAAGTACTTAACTGACAACTACGGCGATGATGTTGAAATTGTGCGTTATGGCTCTTTTGATGAAGCGTATCTTGATCTAGAAAATGGTCGAATTGCTGCCGTTTTAGGTGATGCGTCTGCTCTAGAAGAGGGTGTGATCAACAAAGCAGGTGGCGAAGCTTATGAGTTTGTTGGACCATCGTTAACCGATCCAAAATGGTTTGGCGAAGGTATGGGTATCGCTGTTCGTAAACAAGACAAAGATCTGACGAAGAAACTCGACGCAGCAATTATTTCACTACGTGAGAAAGGTGTTTACCAAGAAATTGCTGGTAAATACTTTAACTACGATGTGTACGGTGAATAAAACGTAATTAAGCGACCGTTGGCTTGTTCCTAGAAGTAGTCAACGGTCGATTTTTTGAGTTTAGGGATTAGGAACTCACCTATGCTAGATTTACAAGGATACGAAGCTTCGATTTTGAAAGGAGCTTTAGTAACAATAGAAGTTGCAGTGCTTTCACTCATTCTCGCCATGGTCTTAGGCATGCTTGGCGCATTAGCTAAGTTAGCGCCTTACAAATGGGCAAGGGCGATTGCCACTCTTTACACCACAGTCATTCGCGGCATTCCAGATTTGGTTCTGATGATGCTAATTTTCTTTGGTGGACAAATACTTTTAAATAACAGCCTTTACTCCATCAACGAAACGCTCAACGAGTGGTTTGCCTCGAGTGATCCAAACCATGAATGGACGTCTTACTTACCTGATTATATTGATGTCAGCCCATTTATAGCTGGTGTACTCACGATTGGTTTTATCTTTGGCGCCTACATGGCGGAGACTTTTCGTGGAGCGATCATGGCGGTGGACAAGGGTGAATTAGAAGCGGCGAAAGCTTATGGGATGAGTTCTGCTTTATCGTTTAGAAGAATCTTACTTCCTCAAATGATTCGTCATGCATTACCTGGATTTGGTAATAACTGGTTAGTGTTACTTAAGACCACAGCGTTAGTTTCCATTATTGGTCTGGATGACATGGTGAGAATGAGCTCATTGGCAGCAGGTACAACCAAAATGCCGTTCACCTTTTACATGGCTGTCGCGCTCATCTTTCTATTTTTTACCAGCGTTTCGACCGGGCTACTCAAGCTTGTTGAGCGTAAGTTCAGTATTCATGCGAGGTAAGTTATGGACTTTTCTTTGATTATTGAAAGCTTTCCAACTTATCTTCAGGGACTTTGGACAACAGTTTGGTTAGTGGGATTAGCGTTGGTTATTGGCTTGTGTGTCTCTATCCCATTAGCCGTGGCACGCAATAGTACCAATTACGCTCTAAGCTTACCTTCTTGGGGATTCATTTACTTTTTCCGTGGAACGCCGCTATTGGTTCAGCTGTATTTGATTTACTACGGCATGGATCAGTTTTTCCCTGTGAAAGATACCTTATGGGAGAACGCTTGGTTCTGTGCTTTGGTCGCTTTTATTCTTAATACATCGGCTTACACCGCAGAAATTATTCGTGGTGCGATTAATGGTTTGCTGAAAGGTGAGGTGGAAGCTGCGAAAGCGTATGGCATGAGTAAGTTTATGACATACAGACGTATTATCTTGCCGAGTGCATTGCGTCGAGCATTACCAGCTTATTCAAACGAGGTCATATTTATGCTGCACGGAAGTGCAGTCGCGGGCATCGTTACCATCATGGATTTAACTGGTGCTGCGCGTCTAGTTAACTCGCGCTACTATGCACCATTTGAGTCTTTCCTGACGGCGGGGCTGTTCTACATGGCACTGACGTTTATGATTTTGTGGTGTTTCAAAGTGGCAGAGAGGCGTTTCTTAGCTTATCTACGTCCTTTAAGCTAATTATCAATAGAGGCAATAGCACCGGAATGGGTGCTATTGCTTTTGATAATTTTGTTATCTTCATTCCTATTTTTCCAGCCGATATAAAAGACTCTTTCTTATTATTCATTAACTTACATTAACATTCAGTAAACTCATTGTTTAGTAAGTAAAAATGAAAAAAACAATTCTATCGTTGGGCATTGCCGCCTTAGCCACAGGATGTGGTGGGGGAGAGGGAGAATCACAACCTAATGCTCAAGTAAAACCAACGCCAGCTCCAGTTCAACAAGCTCTGGAAACTGGTAATGCACTGCTCGTTTCTGACCCGAGCGATTTCATTCGTAAAAGTCATCAGGTTGTGGAAGCTCACAAGATGCAGTCGAATACGATCAAATCTGCAATTGCGAAAAGCCTTTCAGGTCTTTATTGGGATCCAACCCATGATGCCGCGATCTTGGCACCTCAGTATGGCTTCAACGACACCATCTTGATGACCAATACGGCCATGGCAAGCGGTTACAAAGATCAAGCTCTGTCAATTGGCGTTGCCGGGGAAAAGTCTAATGGTCAACGTTACGCACTATTAGGTAGTAACCCATTTAGAACGGCACAACGTTTTCCCGACTCTTCCAACGCAGCGATGACGAAATGGTTAAGTAACCTGGTCACTTGGTTGTCGGGCGGAGTTACTTCAAACGTCGTCATCGCGCAAATGGATCAGTCTTATTACTTTCCGGATGAGCAAGCGACTCGGAATTGGCTGAAAGACAATGTTTCACAAGAGCTGGCGTTTAACGAGGCCAACCTATGCGATGGTTCGAAGCTACTTAGCTGCTTGCAAACCAATACTCCAAACTTATTGATCTTGTCACAGCATCTGCAATCTGGAGATACCAACAAACCAGTACTCGAAGCTTTGGAATACGCTGAGCAAGCCCAAATTCCTGTTCTATACCTGCATTGGGATGGAGGACTAACTGATCTTGGCCAAGACATTTTGGAAAAATTCCATGTTGATTATGTGGGAGATAACTATTGGCGTAAGTTAGGCTTGGTCGACTGGGAACCTTCATCGTTGATGAACGTTGTGCCGGACTCTGTCATCACACAACAAGCGCTGTTGTCTCGTTTTGAATCTCAAAATTTCAACGTTGACTTGTCACAGTGTGATGACAAAACCTGCCCTGACACTGCGAATATGGACAGTCAATTTTATGCAGGGGCAAACAGCATTCGCCATTGGTTGCAAAAGCTTGATGAACAAAAAGTAGACTTGTTTAATCAAGACGGCTACCAATACGAAAAACTCATGGTATTGCTGGCTGATCATTATCGTCAAACGGTGGTCTTCCCAATGGACAAACAGTCAACCCAAACGACCGAATTCCTAAAGTCGTACTTTGCCGATTATGTGCAATACAACAGCCGAAGCGTAAACCCAAAACAACCAAATATGGGGAACTTCAGCCGTAGTGAGTTTAGCCCTGAAATAAAGAGAATCAGTGCAACGATTAATATGGAATCAAAGCATAACTTCCGTTCGGCTGGTGTGTATGCGCTTCCTGGGGAAACCTTTACGGTTAAACGTAATGACAGCAATGATGTGGCGACTAAGATTGTCATCAACACTTTAAGAAGTGGTGCAACTCATGAGTTCAGCAAAGATGGATACACACGACCAAAACTACTGACTTCATTCGGCTATGAAGTGAAGCCGGGTGAAACCATCACGCTGACTTCTCCTTATGGTGGTCCAGTACAGGTTCACTTTGACAAAAATGATGTTCCGGTTGAACTGAAATTTAATCATGTGGCACAGCATCCAGTTTGGAGAAGTGAGAAGGACAACGACGCTTTTATTCAACAGTTAGAAGCCAATTTATTCGATTGGGCTGAGCTGATCACTCCTGGGTTTGAAGTACACTCAAAGCGCGACAAAATGTTGGAGTCGGTCAACGATGAAATGTGGTCTACCCCTTCGGAAATGGCGCTTGCAACAGAAGAATATGTTCACAACTACCCGCATGTGCTGGCAGGTTTCCAAGGGCCGGGCATAGATGAAGTGCCTGAAATTATTCAATACGCCCAAAACCAAGGTTGGGAAATCGCCAATATTGATATAGTGAAGCACATGAACGCTGACCAAGCGACGTGTGGTTATGGTTGTTCGGGTAACCCTTACGATGCTTACTGGTCATTCAGCCCACTCGGTCACGGTGATTTACATGAGCTTGGTCATGGTTTAGAAAAAGGTCGATTCCGATTTTCAGGCTGGGAAGGGCATTCAACGACCAATTACTACTCGTATTACAGTAAGTCTCGTTTCTTCCAGAATACGGGGAAAGTTTCAACTTGCCAAAGTTTGGATTTCAAAGGCCAGTTTGAATTATTGCAAGCAAGCCGAACTCAAGCGGATCCAAACGCTTACATGGCAGCGCAAAATCAAACTGGTTGGAGTTGGGGAGCTCGCGTTTACATTCAAATGATGATGGCGACGCAGCATGAAGGTGTACTGCAAAATGGTTGGCATTTATTGGCGCGATTGCACCTGATTGAACGTGAGTTTAACCGCTTAAAATCGGATGATGCGCTTTGGAATGAGAGACGATTGAGTATTGGTTTCGCCAACTACTCTCGTGAAGAGGCAAATAGCATCTCAAACAACGACTGGTTGCTTATTGCTCTGAGCTACATCTCTCAGCGAGACATGACGAGCTATTTAGATATGTGGGGCTTCTCGTTCACAGAAAAAGCGAAACAGCAGGTTGTGGCGCTGAATCTACCGCCGATGCCGCTCACTTACTTTGCAAGCAGCAATACCGGCTACTGTCTGAACGAATTTGCTCAAACACCGATAACTATTGATGGTCAAACGGTTTGGCCGCTGAATCAGTGATTAACTGGTAATTTGTATGAAAAGGGAGACTGAGTCTCCCTTTTTATTGGACTAAGCTTAGCGTTGAGTCTCGCTTATAGCTTTGCAATATATTACTTAAATGTTGACCAGATTGGTGCGTGATCTGAAGGCTTCTCGATACCACGAAGCTCATAGTCGATACCAGATTCAATACACTTTTCCGCTAGAGAAGGGGTTGCCAAAATGACATCAATTCGTAGGCCACGGTTATCATCAAAACCGCGAGAACGGTAGTCAAACCACGAAAATTGATCGTTCACCTCTGGGTATAGCTTACGGAAGGTGTCCACAAAGCCCCAGTCTAGTAAGGTTTTCAACCATTCGCGCTCTTCAGGTTGGAATGAACATTTACCTGTTTTTAGCCAACGTTTACGGTTTGGTTCGCCGATACCGATATCTGCATCAATAGGGCTGATGTTGATGTCACCCATAACAATCAATTGCTCGTCGTTATTGTGATGATCGTTTAGGTAGGTCATCAGATCTTTATAGAATTGGCGCTTGTATGGGAATTTGGTTTCGTGGCTGATGTTATCCCCTTGAGGGAAATAGCCGTTTAGCACAGTGACCTTTTCGCCGTTTTCATTTAAAAACGTTGCCATGATCATGCGCTTTTGATGTTCTTCGTTATCCGTCGGGAACCCTTTTTGTACGTGTAGAGGCTCTTGCTTACAAAGCATTGCTACGCCGTAATGTGCTTTTTGACCATGAAAATACACTTTGTAGCCCATGGCTTCGACAGCTTCAATCGGGAATGCTTCATCGTGAACTTTAATTTCCTGAAGACCAATCACATCAGGTTGGTGTTTGTCGATTAGCGCTTGGAGTTGGTGCAGTCGCGCACGTAGTCCATTGATGTTAAAGCTGATTACTTTCATTATTTATCCTTTTGGGGGCGTACTTTTTTATGAATAGTATCATTGTGTAAGAGCACTGAAAATGAGTCTCGGTGAAAGGATTGAAACGCTCTGAGCTACTTTGCTTTTAATTTGTTTTCTAAGTCGTTTTGCACGATCTTTAAAGCGTTAAGCGCAACTTCTGGATCTATCTCATTGCTCTCAAGCAAATAGATTAAATCGACAGCCAGTTTGATCTCTTCAGGTGCGTCATCTAAAGGCGAGGTTGGTTGGTCAGCCATTATTGATGTTTTTCCCTATGTGTAATTTGGTTCTCTAGCTTAAGAAGTGCTGCTTCACAACGCGCTAAACGTTGCTCGGTTGCTAGTAATACTTTTTGAGCGTCGGCACGCATAAAACTAGGAGCGCTTTCGACAGCACGTTCTTTTTCTAACACCATCTCGCGCAAGCGTCTTGCCCACTCTTGGTGTTGAGCGAGTTCCTGATAAAGCACGTTGATAGGCTTGCGGAAATGGCTGCTATGTTTGATTTCATTCTTACGAATTTTAGTGGTAGAAATCTCGCGTTGAATCGCACCGATTTGCGCCACTAACCGTTCAGTGAGGTACTCAGCACGCAAAGCTGTGAGCTTACCTTCATTTTGCTCACGCACAATCGCATCCAGCGTCGCTTTTGCTTCTTTTACGCAAGGAGTAAGTAAGCGAGAGCGGCAACCAAATAAACGCTCATCAAAAAGCGGAACATGATGTTCGCCTCTTTGACGGTCAAGAACAGCGGCTTGCTTCGCCATTTGTTCTAGATTTTCCTGGAGTTGAGAAATGTTCATGACAAACCTACAAACCATGCGTCATAAGCCAATTTAATGGCTAGTATGCTGACGACAGTAACAAATACAGGACGAATGAATTTAGAACCAAATCTAATAGCGGAGTGCGCGCCAACAAAAGCACCAGCCATTAAACATACTCCCATTGTTAAGCCTAGCACCCAGTTGATATGTCCGAGGAATGCAAAAGTGATCAAAGAGGTAAAGTTACTGGTAAAGTTCATTGCTTTTGCTAAGCCAGAGGCGAGCAAGATATTCAGCCGGTACAGCGCCATTGAACTTACTGTCCAAAAAGCCCCAGTTCCAGGCCCTGCGAGTCCGTCGTAGAATCCTATGGATAAGCCTTGCATGTACTGTTTTTTATGAAGTTTTGGGCAAGGCTCGGGTATTGGACTTTGATGAGTAGAGTGGGGTGTTTTATGAAAAACGGTATACAACGCTGCCGCCAAAATAACAAGCGGCAATCCTTTTTCCAGCCAATCCGTACTAATCGCATCTACAAATAGCGTACCTAATGTGGCTCCGACGAGTGTTGCCACGAATGCACGCCTCCAGCATTGAGGTTTGAATAGACGTTTTTTGTAGTACGTAAATGCTGCAGTAGAAGAAGCAAAGGTAGCGGCAAGTTTATTGGTGCCTAGTGCAATATGAGGCGGCAAGCCTAGCGAAAGTAGAGCAGGTACGGTAAGCATGCCACCACCACCGGCAACTGCATCAATAAATCCTGCGACAAAAGCGACAAGCGCCAACACCAACAGCATGGTTGGCTCAATCATTTCCATAAATGGTGATTCTTCTAATATTCTATTTTACGTTTAAATGGAGGTAGTGAGTCGATTAAGGCTTGTCCGTATCGCTTAGTGACTAGGCGTCGATCAAGAATCGTTACTCTACCAGAATCTCTCTCTTTACGCAGTAAGCGACCTACGCTCTGGATCAGCTTTTTGCTTGCGTCTGGTACAGTTATTTGCATAAACGGGTTTCCTCCTTTTTTCTCGATGTATTCGGAATGAGCCTGCTCAACAGGGGAGGTTGGAACACCAAATGGAATTTTTGTAATCACCAAGTTTTCAAGTAATTCGCCAGGTAAATCTAGCCCCTCAGAGAAACTGCCAGTACCAAATAAGATGCTGGTTTTATTTGATTCTATTAATTTTTTATGTTTTTTTAGAATTTCTTGACGTGAGCTTTCACCTTGAACTTGCAACGCCCAGCCTTTTTTTATGAACTCCGAAGAGAGTGCCTTCGCGACTTGGTTCATCTGCCAATAGGATGAGAATAATACTAAGTTGGCTTTCTTGTCTTCCAAGTACTTAGGCAATATCTCGATAAGATATTCAGTAAATTGAGGCGCTGGTGGTTCATATTTCATCGCAGGGATGAGCAATTCTGCCTGGTTTTGGTAATCGAATGGTGACGCAAGCGCTAAAAACTGAGTGCCTGATTCTGGTTTTCCATCAATACCAACCTGATGGCAAAAGTAATGGAAAGAGTTTAATGCACGCATCGTTGCGGAAACCAAAATGGCGCCAATACATCTGCTCCAAATCTGTTGGTCGAGTTGCCATCCAATTTCAAGTGGCGAAACACTCACAATGAAATCACCCTCGCGATCGGGGTGGGTTTCTAACCAGCGAGCTAAAGGCGCACCTTTTTCACGAGTTGGTTCAGCCATTAAATGCCATACTTGCGCTAGGTTTTCTAACCTTTGAATGTAGAAACCGAGCTCTGCAAGCGCTGGTTCAGCCAACCTTGTCGCAAGCTCCCCGTCTTTTACTCTTTCCGCAATAAGGTCGGCAATTTTTGCCACACTCTGATTTGCTTTTTTACTGAACTGTTTTAGTTCTTTGGATTGGTTCTCTAGCCACTCAGGTAGTTCACCGTGTTCGAAGCGGTAGATACCCTCTTCAAATTGAGCTGGGTCGAACTGTTTGGGCAATTGAGTCAGTGCCGGTATCAAGTTCTGAACCGCGTCTTGAAGGTCGTTGCGAAATCGAGCTACGCGTTTCTCGTCTGCGAGTGATGAAAACTTACTAATCGACTGATTTAACTTCTCAAGCCATGCTGCCGCGCCTTTTAAACTCGCAGATGCTGAAGCATGGTCACGAGCGACGTGAGGTAAGTGATGTGCCTCGTCGAAGACGTATATTGTATTTTCTGGCTCAGGTAAAATCACGCCGCCACCTAAATCTGCGTCTGCCATGACGAGAGAGTGGTTAGCAATGATGACATCGTTTTTATCCAACTCTGAGCGCGCTTTTTGGAATGGGCAGCCGCGGTGGCCTGGTAAACTGTTATTGCAACTGTGTTTATCACTGACGATCAGTTGCCAAAGCTTATCGTCGATGGGTTTAGGCCAAGAATCACGGTCACCGTCCCATTTACCTTGCGCAAGAGAGCGATGCATTGTTTCTAACAGCTCTATATCTTTTTGCTTAGGTTTGGTTTCAAACATGGCTAACTGGCCACCATCAGCACCGCTAGCAGTGGCGAGCTTTTCTGCACAACAATAGCGTTGACGGCCTTTTGCCAAAATAAAAGAAAACTCTCGGTCGGTAATCCGACGAAAAAGAGGGAGGTCTTTATTTATGAGCTGCTCTTGCAGAGCGACGGTCGCCGTTGAGATAACCACTTTCCTATTGTTATGTACAGCCACGGGAATGGTCGCCATTAGATAAGAGAGCGATTTACCAATTCCAGTCCCTGCTTCTGCAACGAGTATTCGGTTAGATTTGTGATACTGACCGCACAGCGTTTTTGCAATCTCTGCAACAAGGTAGTTTTGTGCTCTTCTAGGCACAAAGTTATCAAGTTGATCTTGAAGGTTTTGATAGCTATTACGAATCGATTTTTGAATGTTACTGGTCAGCATACGGGCCTCAAATGCGTTGGAGGCGAATAGTAGCACACATCACTAGTTGTACAGTAGTTCACAAAACGGAATGCTTTTATAAGGAATGTAGATCTCCTTCACAAAAAAATATTGAACCTTATCTTAATGAAATTAATTTCATTATATGAAAAATATAAAACTCCAACTTGGTCTGATTTGTGGGTTTTTATTCTTTTTTTTGTTTTTTTAAATTTACTTATTGGATTAAAAAACCATTTGTTAATAATTTTGTAAATTACAAATAATAATGGAGATTGGTTAGATGTTCGTCGAATAAATAAAGGTAAACTTATCAAGTTATTGTTTTATAATGGTATTTTGTTTTTTTTACATTGGTATTTAGAAAATTTGACAGCCAGAATAATCTTTTGCACTCTTAGCTCCAGATTTTGAGGAGGTGCTGTATAACGTTTTGTTAACGCTCTACCTCAAACATATAAAAAAAGGGAACCGGACAAGGATATCCCGAACTAAGAAAAGGCAGTGGATTAATTATGAAAAAAACTCTATTAGCACTAGCTGTAGTTGCGTCTGCGACTTCAGTGAACGCAGCTGAAGTATTCAAATCTGAAGAAGGTTCTGTAGATTTCTACGGTCAGCTACGTCCAACTCTTCTATTCACAGAAAAAACTGATCACACAGCAGAGCTAAACACTAGCTCTTCTCGTACTGGTGTGAACGCGGTTTACGTTGTTGACGAAAGCCTAAAAGTTCTGGGTGAAGTTGAAATCGGTGTTGCTCTAGGTGACAATTACGACGCAGGTGCTGATTCAAGCGAGCGTACAGATGACTCTGTATACGTACGTCGCCACATCATCGGTTTTGATATGGGTGATATGGGTACTCTTCGCTTCGGTAAAGAAGGTACTTGGGCTGATGACGTATACTTCGCAGATTACTCTTACTTCTTCGGTGGTAACGCAGCGGAAACTGCATACGGTCACGCTTGGAACAACGATTCTCAAATCAAATACGCTTACGAAAATGACGCATTCTGGCTAAAAGCTGGTTACGCGCTAGGCGAAAAAGATTCTAACGAAGAAGTACTAGAAGTATTCGTTGGTAAATCTTTCAACGACCTATCTCTACACGCTGGTGTACTTACTGCGAACAACGACATCAACGTAACTAAAGAGAAAAAACTAGTTCTTAATGGTGTAGAGCAAACAGTTTCTCACACAGAGCGTACTGATAACGAAAACCTATCTTTTGAAGTAACTGCTGAGTACGCACTAAACGAGCACACTCTAGGTGCTACGTACTACTACAACGAAAACGAAGATAAGCTAGGTAAATCAACAGTTGATTCACACTACATCGTTGTAGCTGGTATGTTCGCTGTTGCTCTAAAACAACTCTATACTCTGGTTACGAGTACCTAGCTCAGTCTACTGACGAAGCAGGTAAAGTAGACGCAGACTCTTCTTGGTTCTACGCTGGTGTTGAATACAAGTTCTCTAAATGGGCACGTGTATTCGCGGAAGCGGGTTACACTTTCGAAGGTACTGACTTCGACAACAAAGACACAGACGACGCAACTAACTTCGGTGTTGGTGCTCGTTTCTACTGGTAATCAATACCCAGTTTGATATTGTAAGACCCAGCTATATGCTGGGTCTTTTACTATGAAGATAAGGATGAAAAACTCTATGCAGTTATCATTAAAAGTGGCAATGGCACTGTCTATTTTTGCCAGTACAAACCTCTACGCTGCAACGACTTTAGTGGTTCCAGAAGACGTGAAGTTATTGGCCGTCAACATGGAGAAGCCAGATCTAGAAGGTGGTCTTTTTTCTAGTGAGAAGACAATCGAACTACCTGACGGAACGAATCAAATTGTCTTCAAATATCAACCTACATTCGAAATTAACGAAAACCTTAAGACGGTTTACAGTGATGTAATCGTTGCTAAATTTGATGCTGAAAACGAAAAGCTAACGTTTGAACTGCCAGGGTTTAAAACTCTTCGCCAAGCGCAAAACAACATCTCGCCTCTAGATTGGCAATTACTGGATACCAAAGGCCAACCTATTGTTTTGGTCGAAGATGTATTAGAGTCAGATGGTGTTCAAATTGGTCGTAATTACCCTCAAGAATCTCGCAACTACAATATTGCTGGCGGTATCGCGAGTGTTGCCGTTAGTTATGTAACTGTGAATCAGCATCAACAATCAGTAAGTGATATCGAGCCTCGAGTTGAGACTAGTGATACCCGTTCAACAGCCGCATCGAACGACAGCCCAATGGTTGATGTATTAAAGACGATGTACCAGAAAGCGTCTCCGGCGGAAAAAGAGGCCTTTAAAAACTGGCTCGCTGAGCAGTAATCCCTTAGTTCATTAGATAGGGCTTAACTGAAAAAGTACGAATCTAAAAAGCAGGCTTTAAGCCTGCTTTTATCTTTTCTGCTTATTAGAGAGAGATTTCTCTCCATTCACCAGGCATTAGGTCGTTAAGGACGATATCACCCATCGAATGACGAATGAGGCGCAAAGTAGGGAAGCCAATGTGCGCAGTCATGCGACGCACCTGACGATTTCTTCCTTCAATAATGGTAATGGCTAACCAAGTGGTAGGGATATTTGCGCGAAAACGAACCGGAGGCGTTCTGTCCCAGACTTGTGGTTCTGGAATAACTTCAACTTCGGCTGGTAGAGTCATACCATCTTTTAGCTCTACTCCCTTTCTCAATTTTTCAAGATCTTGCTCCTGAGGAGCGCCATCAACTTGAACCCAATAAGTCTTCGGCGATTTTGACTTTGGCTGCGTTAGCTTCGCCTGCAAGATGCCATCGTTAGTGAGTACCATCAAACCTTCGCTGTCTCGGTCCAATCGGCCAGCCGCATAGACATTTTTGATTGGGATATAGTCCGCTAACGTTTTGCGACCATCGCCATCGGTAAATTGACTGAGCGTATCGTAAGGCTTATTGAAAATAATGACTTTACGATCTTTAGGGGCCACTTTTGGCTTTTGGCTTTTTGTTGGGCGATTAGGGCGGCGGTCTTGCTGAGTACGAGTCTTCGAGCCATTGCGAGCTCCTGAGTGTTTAAAATGGCCCGTTTTAGACTGGTTACGACTGCGACCTTTTTCCTGACCTGTACGAGATGACATGTTAACTACCCTGCAAAAATGTAAATGAACTGTGTTTGAAAGTTTTAAGTTTTCTCATGATCGGATATGATTTGCGCGCCTAAAACTAACAAACGCGCACAGAATGATAGACTAATTCGTGTTATTTGTTTAATTATATCAGTGCACTCATGGATTCAGAGCTTAGAGCTTCAAACTACAACAAAGAGTGCGAACCGCATGTGGCGTTAGTGAGGAGACATGTACTGCTAACGTGCAGCAATGCGTCAATTAAACCAACTCAGACGCTGAGTTGATCAGCCAACAAGTTGATTAAAAAATAGGGAAATTTCATGCCTACAGAAAAACCTACAATTATCTACACCATCACTGATGAAGCGCCGGCGCTAGCAACTTATTCATTACTACCAATCATTCAATCATTCACAGCATCGTCTGGCATCAATGTAGATACTCGTGATATTTCACTAGCAGGTCGAATTATCGCTAACTTCCCAGAGCATCTAAAAGAAGAACAGCGCATTGGCGATGCGTTGACTGAGCTTGGTGAACTAGCTCAAACTCCAGAAGCAAATATCATCAAGCTCCCTAACATTTCAGCTTCAGTTCCTCAGCTTAAAGCGGCGATTAAAGAGCTTCAGGCGAAAGGTTATGATTTACCAAACTACCCAGAAGAGCCGAGCACGTACGAAGAGAAAGCGATTAAAGCGGCTTACGACAAAATCAAAGGTAGTGCGGTTAACCCAGTACTTCGTGAAGGTAACTCAGACCGTCGTGCTCCGACTTCGGTTAAGAACTACGCGAAGAAAAACCCACACTCAATGGGTGCATGGTCAGCAGAATCTAAGTCTCATGTTGCGAGCATGTCAGACAATGACTTCTTTGGTAGCGAAAAGTCTACAACTATCTCTGGTGCAACAGAGGTCAAAATCGAGTTTGTCGGTAATGATGGTACAGTTAAAGAGCTTAAGTCTGCGTTCCCATTACTAGATAAAGAAGTCATTGATACTTCAGTAATGAAGAAGAAGGCGTTGGTTGAATTTTTCGAGAAAGAGATTGCTGAAGCGAAAGCACAAGACGTGCTGCTGTCTCTTCATATGAAAGCGACGATGATGAAAGTTTCTGACCCTGTCATTTTCGGCCATGCAGTAAAAGTTTACTACAAAGACGTTTTCGATAAGTACGGTAAGCTGTTTGAAGAGCTAGGCGTTGATGTAAACAATGGCATCGGTGATGTTTACTCAAAAATTGAGTCTCTACCTGAAGCGCAAAAATCAGAAATTGAAGCGGCCATTCAAGCGGTTTACCAAACTCAACCAGAACTTGCGATGGTTGACTCTGATCGTGGTATCACAAACTTACATGTACCAAGTGACATTATTGTAGATGCTTCTATGCCAGCAATGCTTCGCTCTTCGGGTCAAATGTGGGGACCAGATGGTAAACAAAAAGACACCAAAGCGATGATTCCAGATCGTAGCTACGCAGGTATTTACCAAGCGGTTATTGATTTCTGTAAAGAGCACGGCGCATTTGACCCGACCACTATGGGTAGCGTGCCTAACGTTGGTCTAATGGCTCAGAAAGCTGAAGAATATGGTTCTCACGACAAGACATTCATTCTAGACGCTGCGGGTACTGTTCGCGTTGTTGATGCTTCAGGTAACGTACTGTTAGAGCAAGCGGTTGAAGAAGGCGATATCTTCCGTATGTGTCAGGTTAAAGACGCACCAATCCAAGATTGGGTTAAACTAGCAGTGACTCGCGCACGTGCAACAGGTGTTCCAGCTGTATTCTGGCTAGACGAAAACCGTGCGCACGATGCTGAGCTCATCAAGAAAGTAAACGCCTACCTACCAGATCACGATACTGACGGTCTAGAGATTAAGATCCTATCTCCTGTTGAAGCTTGTAAGTACTCACTAGAGCGTATGAAAGCGGGCCTAGATACTATCTCTGTTACAGGTAATGTTCTTCGCGACTACCTAACAGACTTGTTCCCAATTCTAGAGTTAGGTACGTCTGCTAAGATGCTATCTATTGTTCCATTGATGAATGGTGGTGGTCTATTTGAAACAGGCGCTGGTGGTTCTGCTCCTAAGCACGTTCAACAAGTAGAAAAAGAGAATCACCTTCGTTGGGATTCTTTGGGCGAGTTCCTAGCGCTTGCAGCTTCGTTAGAGCATTTAAGTGTAGCGACAAACAATCCTAAGGCTCAGGTTCTCGCAGATACACTAGATAAAGCGACCGGTGAGTTTTTAGACACCAATAAATCTCCGTCACGCAAAGTGGGTGAGCTAGATAACCGTGGAAGCCACTTCTATCTTGCACTTTACTGGGCGAAAGCGCTTTCAGAGCAAACGGATGATGCGGATCTTGCTGCTGAATTTGCACCAATTGCAAAAGCGCTGTCAGAGCAGGAAGAAACGATCGTTGCTGAGCTAAATAATGCGCAAGGCGTGAAAGGTGAGCTAGGAGGTTACTACTTACTAGACGATGCATTGGTTTCTAAATTGATGCGTCCAAGCGAAACCTTTAACGCAATCATTAACAAGTAAGTTAGTGTTAAAAAACACGTCGTTTTCGGCGTGTTTCCTATCCTGTAAGTACGTTGTAAGTGTTCCTTTTGTAACACGTGCTCTAAATAGTAAGAAACCCGCTATCTTGGCGGGTTTATTTTTCTCTTCAAAACATCAACGTGGTGTTTCGAGAGCAATATTTTTATATTTCGACAGCGCTCTAATTATTTGGCTTGGCCTTCAAGAGGCACGACGCTACTCGCGTGACAGCCTTTGGGACCTTTTTCAATCTCGTAAGAGACTTGTTGGCCTGCTTTCAGTGTACGATAACCGTCCATCTGGATAGTTGAGTAGTGGGCAAAGATATCTCCCTCTTCTTCATCTGAACAAATAAACCCAAATCCTTTGGCATTGTTAAACCACTTTACTGTACCTGTAGCCATGCTTTACATCCCTCATGCATTTTTTACTGATGTTGTTACTGCAACCAAGTTATACCTTTAACTTGGTACTACCATTGTCAGCGAATGCCAACAAACGTCAAATCAATGATAAGTCACATTCATCAAACCACTTAAAGAAGAGAAGTTTCAAAATGATGATTTATGCATCGACACTTTCCACTGTAGTCAATGAATTTCGACAGTCAATAGCAGTGAGCAACAAACAGAAACATAATTGAAAACAAATCACTTTTGAGATTAACAAATTTGCAAACAGTTTTTCGTATATACGCAGAAGTTTAGTCAATTTGCCTATGAAGTGGCTCATACTGAAAAAGCCATACTGTCCGTGTTGCTTATGGGAGAAGAATCCTCTGACTGAATAAAAAATGAAGTTTTCGTGATAATTACCGTATTCTCAATGAGGAAGTGTGATCCAGATAGAAGATGATGGGGTGGTTTGCAATAGTCCGAAAGCAATAAATAGAAAGTTCTTTTATAAGAAAAAATGTGTAACTTATCGACAAGCATCTTTTATTTGCGCCGTATCAAGACGTGCATTAGTCTCTATATTAGGTAGCAACTTTTATCGATCAAAGATCGAATTCGGTGCCATAACTCACTACACCGCGCTGCACGCTTGTGGTAGATTGTTTTTATAGGTCGAAAACATCAACCCTTTGATACGATATCTTTAGATTGCCATGAGTAAAAATTTTGAATGGGTCACTCCGGACTCTGATCTTCTGGAGCGAGAAAGTACGAAAGTCCAGCCACCTAAGCTGTACAATGTCGTACTCAATAATGATGACTATACACCTATGGATTTCGTCATAGAGGTGCTTGAGCGATTTTTCTCACATGATATTGATAAAGCAACTCAAATCATGCTTCAGGTCCACTATGAAGGAAAGGCAATCTGCGGCACATACAGCGCAGAAATTGCCGAAACAAAAGTAGCGCAAGTTACGATGTACGCAAGGGAAAATGAACATCCGCTACTTTGCACTATGGAGCAAGCGTAAACAAAGAAGACTTGCTCGAACAACCCCAGTTGTTTTTTCGGGAGGTACTTATGCTAAATAAAGAACTAGAGTCAAGCCTTAACGGTGCATTTGCTCGGGCGCGAGATAAACGCCACGAGTTTATGACTGTCGAACACCTCCTACTTGCATTGTTGGAAAATGATGCAGCTAAGGAAGCCCTTCTAGCTTGTAAGGCGGATCTTGACGCTTTACGCAACGAACTCGATATTTTCATCGATCAAACTACGCCTCTTATCCCAGATAGTGATGAGACGCGTGAAACGCAGCCGACTTTGAGTTTTCAACGTGTACTACAACGCGCCGTCTTTCATGTACAGTCGTCTGGTCGTAATGAAGTAACAGGCGCCAACGTGCTTGTTGCTATCTTCAGTGAGCAAGAGTCGCATGCCGCTTACCTTCTGAAGAAAAATGACATCTCCCGATTAGATATTGTTAACTTCATCTCCCACGGTATTACTAAAGCATCAGGTGCAGGTGAGGATTCATCATCAGACTCGTTTAGCTCAGAAAGTGTTGAAGAGCCTAATTCTGAAGAACGCCTAGAAAGCTTTGCGACGAATCTTAATCAAGTCGCTAAAGATGGAAACATCGACCCACTCATTGGACGTGATAAAGAGTTAGAGCGCACTATTCAGGTACTTTGTCGACGCCGCAAGAATAATCCACTACTAGTGGGTGAGGCAGGGGTTGGTAAAACAGCCATTGCGGAAGGTCTTGCATGGAGAATTGTCGAAGGGCAGGTCCCTGAGGTTATTCAAAACAGCGTGATTTATTCACTAGATATTGGCTCTTTGCTCGCTGGTACCAAATATCGCGGTGATTTTGAAAAGCGCTTCAAGGCGATTTTGAAACAACTTGAAAAAGAAGAAGATGCCATTTTGTTCATCGATGAAATACATACCATCATCGGTGCAGGCGCGGCATCTGGTGGTCAAGTCGATGCAGCAAATCTTATTAAGCCTCTTTTAAGTAGTGGTAAGTTGCGTTGTATTGGTTCGACGACATACCAAGAATACAGCAACATTTTCGAGAAAGAGCGTGCGTTGTCTCGCCGTTTCCAAAAGATAGACGTTGTAGAACCTTCATTAGATGACACAACTAAAATCTTGATGGGCTTGAAGCCGAAGTACGAAGCTCACCATGAAGTACGTTATACCAATAAAGCACTGCGTGCCGCGGTAGAACTGTCGGCTAAATACATTAATGAACGCCATCTACCAGATAAGGCCATTGATGTCATTGATGAAGCTGGTGCTCGTAGTCGTCTTGCTCCTGCAAGCCGTCGTAAAAAAACGGTCGGAGTGGCTGATATCGAATCAATGGTTGCCAAAATGGCGCGAATTCCAGAGAAGTCGGTTTCTTCTTCAGATAAAGACATTTTGAAAAACTTAGATAGCAAAATGAAGATGTTGGTATTTGGTCAAGATAATGCGATTGATGCATTATCCGAGGCGATCAAGCTGACACGTGCAGGTTTAGGTGTAGACAACAAACCTGTTGGTTCATTTTTGTTTGCAGGCCCAACAGGGGTTGGTAAAACAGAGGTGACGGTGCAGTTATCTAAGCTTCTAGGTATCGAGCTACTTCGTTTTGATATGTCTGAGTATGGTGAGCGTCACTCCGTAAGTCGCTTAATTGGTGCGCCTCCTGGTTATGTCGGTTATGACCAAGGTGGTTTGCTAACTGATGCTGTTATTAAGCACCCACATTCAGTCGTATTACTTGATGAGATTGAAAAAGCGCACCCTGATATCTTTAACCTGCTGTTGCAAGTCATGGATAACGGTACGCTAACGGACAACAATGGTCGCAAAGCAGACTTCCGTAATGTCATTCTTGTTATGACAACTAACGCAGGAGTGGCGGAAACCGAGAAGAAATCAATTGGTTTGATTCAACAAGACAACAGTCATGATGCAATGGCGGAAATTAAGAAGGTGTTTACTCCTGAGTTCCGTAACCGTCTTGATAACATCATCTGGTTTAACAGCCTTGATGAAAGCGTTATCCATCAAGTGGTTGATAAGTTCATTGTTGAACTGCAAGTGCAACTTGATGCGAGAGGCGTTTCAATGGAAGTATCGCAAGACGCTCGCCATTGGTTAGCACATAAAGGTTATGACAAAGCTATGGGGGCTCGCCCAATGGGGCGTGTTATCCAAGAACAGCTTAAGAAGCCTTTGGCTAACGAACTGTTGTTTGGATCTTTAGTTGACGGCGGTACAGTGAAAGTAACGCTGGTCAACGATACGCTTGAGTTTGAATACTTAAGTGAGAAAGAGACAGCGATGCATTAATCGTTAGTCGGTAACAAACGCAAAAGCGCACGAGAAGATCGTGCGCTTTTTTATCTGAACTAAATCGGAAAAAATTGTGCAATAAAAAACGGAGCAGCTTGCTCCGTTTTTTATTGCATCCGAAAATCAGAGATTAACGAGCGCGGAAGACGATGCGGCCTTTTGACAGGTCGTATGGAGTCATCTCTACAGTTACTTTGTCACCCGTTAGGATACGGATGTAGTTCTTACGCATCTTGCCAGAGATGTGAGCAGTCACAACGTGACCGTTTTCAAGTTCAACACGGAACATAGTGTTTGGTAGAGTGTCAAGGACTGTGCCTTGCATCTCGATTACGTCTTCTTTAGCCATTTAATCCTCTTTAGAAATTAGGCAATATTAGCGGGCTATATTCTGCCGCTAAATAGTAATTATGTAAAGTTGAGGCGTATTCTACCCTCGCCAACGCTGATTTACTAGCCTTTGGTGGCGTTGAAAGCGTGTTTTGTAGCTCATTGCTGGGCACTCATCAATCTGATATCCCAAATATAGCCACTGTTGTTTGTTTTCTTGGCAGTATTTAATTTGATAAAACACTGCTAACGTGCCAAGAGATAACTCGTAGTCAGGGTCAAAGAAAGTATAAAAAGCACTCGAGCATTGTGGCATCAAATCTGTCACCGCAATGGCGAGCAATTGATCTGATTCATCGTAAATGTGTAAAAACGACGTTGTCAGCCAGCTGGTTTGAGCAAATCGAGCAAACTCATCACGCTTTGGTGGGTACATAGTGCCGTTTCTATGCCGTTTGCAGATGTACCTACTGTAAAGCTCAAACCATTCCTCATCCATTTCAGGTTTCATTTCCCAGCGTAAAGACTGTGCTTTATTAAGCAGCCTCTTCTGACTTTTTGATAATCTAACGTCTGGAATCGAGACTCGAATTGGCTGGCAAGCGGTGCAATGCTCGCAATGCGGTTTATATATGGTATCTCCGCTACGACGAAAACCGTTAGCCATGAGCAACTGGTAATTTTCTTCAGTATGCAGCCTTTCATCAAGCGCCACCGCAACCCGCTCTTGTCGTTCAGGCAAATAACTACAAGGGTGATTATTCGTCAACCCTATTCGAATATGTTGTATATCCGTACTCATACTGAATCCTGCAAAACTTGGGGCTGATAGGCATCAAATAGTGTTTGCTTTTCTCTTAAAGATAGTAGTTTTTGCATAAATTCGTCACGCTCAAGTTCAAATGCGCCAAGTGATGCCAAGTGAGAATTCATAACTTGGCAATCGATTAATTGACCTTGCTTTGACGCCAAATGGTTGCATAAGTACCACAATGCAATTTTGGATGCGTTATCTTTTAGGCTAAACATCGACTCCCCGCAAAAAAGTTGGCCCACGCAAATGCCATATAGTCCGCCAATCAGGTTGTTGTCATGCCATACTTCTACAGAGTGACAGTGACCAAGTTTGGCTAACTCAATGTAGGAAGCTTGCATTTCCTCGTTGAGCCATGTTTCCTCTGCAGGGCGTGTTGAAGAACATAGTCTAATCACTTCTTCTGTCGCGAAATTGAGTGTTACTTTATAGTTATGTTTACGCTGAAATTTTTTGAGACTTTTAGATGGCTTAAACTGCAATGGGTCAAACACAGCGCGCGGAGAAGGGCTCCACCATAAAATAGGTTCACCAGGACCATACCAAGGGAAAATGCCTTGATAGTAACCATTGAGGATTCTCATGGGGTTTAAGTCACCACCAAAAGCCAGCAAACCATTGGGGTCGCTGAGTGCTTTATAGGGTGAGGGAAAGTTGAACGTTTCATCGAGTTCAGTTAAATAAATAGCCATAAGAAGTCGTTACCAACATTGGAGTCAGAGGAGTTTATGATGACCTGGTTAAGAAATATCGTAAAAGTATGGCTTGGGATCATACTGTTTTTACCACTTGTCGCCAACGCAGCCTATGAAAGAAATGTTGCCAAGCCAGTTAATGAAGTAGTTTACGGGAAGATTGACTCTGTCCGTTATATTACTCAACAAGAGGTTGTTCAATCGAAAAGTAACGGTTGGAAGACACTACTTGGTGCCACTATCGGTGGTTTAGTCGGTAATCAATTTGGTGGCGGTACGGGAAGAGAAGTCGCGACGGCAGTGGGTGCGCTTGCAGGTGCCGCAGTTGCTCAAAACCAAAGTAATTACCAATACACGGTTGAATATAAGTTAGTTGAGCTACTCATCAAAGTGAAGGGTGATAAGCTAATTAATGTCATCCAAGATGTTGATAAAAATATGTTATTTAGTCGAGGGGATGAAGTTCGTATTTTATATTTTGATGATGGAGTCAGGGTTGATATCACTTATTAACCCTAGGTTGTTTTAGCCTAACGAAGCCTAATCAGGCATGTACAGTCGGGCTGGCTTATTGTCAAATCAAGTCGAAATAGTTTGCTGTTTCGCCGTGCTTCTTTCGCTCTTATTTACATCGCTGGCAATGCCTTTAATTCTGTATCTTTAGGCTGCTTGAGGATATTCATAAATTAGCGCCGATTTACTCTGGTTTTGTCGTGTTTTTTTGGGTAGTCTGAATTCACGAAGAATTGTTTAGCCCTCATAAAAAATCGTATGTTGAGGGCACAAAGGATTATCAACTTTTAATGGAAAGCCTAACGTTACAACCTATCAATAAAATTCAAGGGGAAGTGAACCTTCCTGGCTCTAAAAGCGTTTCTAATCGAGCTCTTTTACTTGCTGCTCTTGCTAAAGGCAGAACTCGCCTTACTAATCTCCTCGACAGTGATGATATTCGTCATATGCTGAATGCGCTGACTAAACTAGGCGTTCAATACCAACTTTCCGAAGATAAAACAGAATGTCTCGTTGAAGGCCTTGGGCGTCCGTTTTCTGTCTCAGAACCAGTAGAATTATTTCTCGGCAATGCTGGCACTGCGATGCGACCATTAGCTGCGGCTCTTTGTCTTGGAGAAGGGGAGTATGTACTGACGGGCGAACCTCGTATGAAAGAGCGTCCAATTGGTCACCTTGTCACGGCACTGAAAGATGCTGGTGCGAACGTTGAGTACATGGAAAACGAGAACTTTCCACCTCTCAAAATAATTGGTACTGGCCTAAAAGCAGGTACAGTTTCTATCGATGGGTCCATTTCAAGTCAGTTCTTGACCGCTTTCTTAATGTCTGCGCCATTGGCTGAAGGTGAAATTCGCATCAACATCGAAGGCGATTTGGTTTCTAAGCCTTATATCGATATCACCCTGCATATTATGAAGCAGTTTGGGGTCGATGTGATCAACAACGACTATCAAGAGTTTGTGATTCCAGCCGGTCAGCAATACATCGCTCCAGGTGATTTCTTGGTTGAAGGTGACGCGTCTTCTGCTTCTTACTTCTTGGCGGCGGCAGCCATCAAAGGTGGAGAAGTTAAAGTCACGGGTATCGGTAAAAACAGCATTCAAGGTGATATTCAATTTGCTGATGCGCTTGAAAAAATGGGTGCAGAAATTGAATGGGGTGATGACTACGTAATTTCACGTGTTGGTCAATTAAAAGGCATTGATATGGATTACAACCATATCCCTGATGCTGCAATGACCATCGCGACAACAGCGTTATTTGCCGAAGGCACTACCGCTATTCGTAACGTTTATAACTGGCGTGTAAAAGAAACAGACCGTTTGTCAGCTATGGCGACTGAGTTACGTAAAGTTGGTGCGGAAGTGGAAGAAGGGGAAGACTACATCATCGTCAAACCTGTTTCTCAGTTAAAGCATGCAGCGATTGATACTTACGATGATCATCGTATGGCGATGTGTTTTTCGCTAGTGGCACTTAGTGATACGCCTGTGACGATTAACGATCCAAAGTGTACGTCGAAAACGTTCCCTGACTACTTCGACAAACTTAAGGCTTTAAGTTGCTAAATATTCTGACCTAAAACAGGAAAGCCAGAGTGAATAACACTCTGGCTTTTTTGTTTCCCAATACTATTTAACCAGCGTAAATTCCTTAGAAAGGTGATGCGCTAAGTATTTGAACATATTGAATACTGCAGTCGTATTTGAAGTTGGTAAACCTTTGTCATCAAGGAAGTATTCACCTTTAAAAACTAAAACACCTTCTTTTTCTTCTACGCTTGTTGCTCGCATCCCCTCGATGTAATCATCGTGCTCTTGGATGATTTGGTTAGCGATCAAAAGAAGGTCGAACTCTTCGATAAACGTTCTATCAGACATATTCTTTCTACCATTCTATTCAGTTAAGAACGCTGAGTATACCTACAACTAAAATGGGTTTGCATGATTAATTCAGTCAATCGTTCAGTAAGACTAAACAGATCAATTTTTAGAGTGTAAATATGATGCGGAGGAAGATGGCAGAGTATTGAACGAAACTATTTTGTGATGGGTAACAAAATTTATTGCATTGGATTAGCGGATGCTAAGTTTGCCTGTTTAGATATGCCGCTCAATACCTTTCAGAACCCTGTCTCTTTGAAGTATAAAGACGATGAATTGTCAACCAATCGGATCTGAATTTCAAAAAAGCAGTTGATCTTCTTTTCATCTCGCACAATAGTAAAAAAAGAAGCAATGAAATAGAACATTATGCGGGTGGCCTTTAAACAAGGTTTCTACCCGCATTATTATGAAGGACGTTAGAGTCAGTTATGGGTAAATCACTCGTTATAGTGGAGTCACCAGCCAAGGCAAAGACGATAAATAAGTACCTTGGTAAAGACTTTATTGTTAAGTCTAGTGTTGGTCATGTGCGTGATCTGCCTACGGCCGGTCAAAGCACTGGTGAGAAAAAAGCCGCAGCCATCTCAACTAAAGGGATGAGTCCGGAAGAGAAAGCGCGCGTTAAAAAAGAGAAAGACCGCAAAGCGTTGATCAAAAAAATGGGGATTAACCCATATCATGACTGGGAAGCGAATTACCAAATCCTTCCAGGCAAAGAAAAAGTTGTCAACGAACTACAAAAACTCGCCAAAGACGCAGATTGCGTTTATCTCGCAACCGATTTGGACCGCGAAGGGGAAGCAATCGCATGGCACCTTCGTGAGATCATCGGTGGCGATGAAGAGCGATACAAACGTGTAGTTTTTAACGAAATTACGAAAAACGCGATCCAACAAGCTTTCCAGACACCTGGTGAGCTGAACATGGATGGTGTAAATGCCCAACAAGCACGTCGCTTCATGGACCGTGTCGTTGGTTTTATGGTTTCACCTCTACTTTGGAAAAAAGTGGCTCGTGGTTTATCTGCTGGTCGCGTGCAGTCTGTTGCGGTGAAACTGTTAGTTGAGCGTGAGCGTGAGATTAACGCGTTTGTACCAGAAGAGTTCTGGGACATTCATGCGAATACGAAAACGAAAGACAAAGCGGACTTTAAACTGCTTGTTGCTCAGAAAGACGGTTCTGCGTTTAAGCCAGTTAATGAGGCAGAAACCAAAGCAGCGATGTCTGTACTTGAGAATGCAAGTTACGAAGTATGTAAGCGTGAAGACCGCCCTACAAAGAGCAAGCCTTCAGCACCTTACATCACCTCTACGCTTCAACAGGCAGCGAGTACACGTCTGGGCTACGGCGTGAAAAAGACCATGATGCTAGCTCAGCGCCTCTATGAGGCCGGTTACATCACTTATATGCGTACGGACTCGACTAACCTAAGTGCCGAGGCTGTGGACGCTGTACGTGACTTTATTGGTTCTGAGTTTGGTGATAAGTACCTGCCAGCGAAACCATTGACGTACGGTAGCAAAGAAGGGGCACAGGAAGCGCACGAAGCGATCCGTCCTTCAAATGTGGGTGTTAAGGCGGAAGACCTGCAAGGTGTCGATGCTGATGCGCACAAACTTTACGCTTTGATTTGGAATCAGTTTGTAGCGTGTCAAATGACGCCAGCAGAATACGATTCAACAACCATCAGCGTAAAAGCGGCAGAATACACGCTTAAAGCGAAAGGCCGTATCCTTAAATTTGACGGCTGGACTCGTGTACAGCGTCCAATGGGCAAAAACGAGGATACAATCCTTCCTGCGGTACAACTTGGTGATAAGCTAAGCTTAGAGTCACTTGACCCTAAACAGCACTTTACAAAGCCACCTGCGCGCTACACTGAAGCTGCACTGGTTAAAGAGCTGGAAAAAAGAGGCATTGGTCGTCCGTCGACTTACGCATCGATCATTTCTACGATTCAAGATCGTGGCTACGTGAAAGTTGATCAGCGCCGTTTCTACGCTGAAAAAATGGGTGAAATTGTTACTGACCGCCTTGATGACAGCTTTAACGATTTGATGAACTACGACTTTACTGCGCGTATGGAACAGAAATTGGACCAAATCGCTGAAGGTGAAGTGAACTGGAAAGCTGTGTTAGATAACTTCTTTGCTGATTTTACTGGCGATCTTGAAAAAGCAGAGCTGGATGAGTCAGAAGGCGGTATGAAGTTAAACCACATCGTCATGACGGATATCGAGTGTCCGACGTGTAGCCGTCCAATGGGCATCCGTACTGCTTCGACAGGTGTGTTCTTAGGCTGTTCAGGTTACGCGTTACCACCAAAAGAGCGTTGTAAGACAACCATCAACTTGGGTGACGAAGAAGGTATTATTAACGTTCTAGAAGAAGACGTTGAAACCGCAGCTCTTCGTGCTAAAAAGCGTTGTCCGATCTGTGAAACAGCGATGGACGCATACCTGATTGATGACAAGCGTAAGATGCATGTTTGTGGTAATAACCCGAACTGTGAAGGCTACCTTGTTGAATACGGCGAGTTCAAAGTAAAAGGCTACGATGGTCCAGTTGTTGAATGTGACAAATGTGGCTCTGATATGGTGCTTAAGAACGGTCGCTTTGGTAAATACATGGATTGTACGAGCGAAACGTGCAAGAACACTCGTAAGATCTTGAAGAATGGCGAAGTCGCGCCCCCGAAAGAAGATCCTGTTCATTTCCCCGAGTTGCCATGTGAAAACTCAGATGCGTATTTCGTACTTCGTGATGGTGCTTCGGGTCTATTTATGGCGGCAAGCAATTTCCCGAAATCGCGCGAGACACGTGCTCCTTTGGTTGCTGAACTGGCACGTTTTGAAGAGCGTTTACCTGAGAAGTTCAAATACCTAGCAACTGCGCCGCAAGAAGATCCTGATGGTCGTCCTGCTGTTGTACGCTTTAGCCGTAAAACAAAAGAGAACTACGTTCGTTCGGAAGAGAACGGTAAGCCAAGTGGTTGGACAGCGCTCTTTGTTGATGGTAAGTGGGAAGTCACTGATAAGCGTAAAAAAGCGAAAGCATAAAAACGTACGATCTAAGTAATGTAAAAAGGCAGCGATATCGCTGCCTTTTTTGCGTTTTGTTTTTGCGTAAAGGCCACTGTGTTGTTCGTATAGATCTTTGCTGCTTTGACTGAGTTTTGCTGACGCGAGAAGATCCCAGTATCAATATTTCGTAGTCGCTGATGTATTTTTTATGTAAAAAAATATTCGTTGTAACTTTCATTTTGCATTCACATATTTGTTATACATTGGGCTAAAAAATCGGCGGTGTAGTGAATCCGTTCGTAAATTGTTTTCACAATGTAATCGTTTGCTTTTCCATGTGTGATCTAGATATCGTCTTGAGTACGCAAGAGCTGTATGGTACACAGAATGGCGTATTAAAAATTGTAATTTAGAACCCGCTTAGATAATTTATTACAAAAATTAGTGCAACTGTGTGCATTGTTTGCGTCAAAAAATAAGGAAAGAGTGGACGTTGCATACTGGAAGTGCCGTAGCTTTTTTATCCGTGTTGTAAGAGTTCACAGAAACTCAGAGACGGTTGCTAAATGTATTCGCTTGACTCCCCGAGTATGACTCATTCAAGCGAGTACCAAATCCAAGCTATAACGATATGGAGAACAACAAATGGCTGGTGTTTTGGGAATGATTCTTGCTGGCGGTGAAGGCTCTCGTTTGAGACCTTTAACGGAATCTCGCAGTAAACCTTCGGTACCGTTTGGTGGTAGTTATCGATTGATCGATTTTGCTCTAAACAATTTTGTTAATGCGGATCTGATGCGCATTTACGTCCTAACCCAATTTAAATCTCAATCTTTATTCCATCACTTAAAAAAGGGGTGGAACATCAATGGCATTACAGACCGCTTTATCGATCCTATTCCCGCTCAAATGCGTACTGGTAAACGTTGGTACGAAGGGACGGCGGACGCGATCTATCAAAACCTGCGTTTTATGGAATTAGAGGAACCAGAGCAAGTTTGTATTTTTGGCTCTGACCATATCTATAAGATGGATATCAAACAAATGCTGAACTTCCACTCAGAAAAGAAGGCTTCTCTGACGGTATCTGCATTGCGCATGCCACTAAAAGAGGCGTCGCAATTCGGGGTTATCGAAGTCGATAGTGAAGGTCGTATGATTGGCTTTGAAGAAAAACCAGCAAATCCGAAGTCGATTCCTGGTGATCCTGATTACGCTTTAGTTTCAATGGGTAACTATGTTTTTGAAGCTCAGGTACTGTTCTCAGAGTTGGTCGAAGATGCGGATAATGAAGCTTCATCACATGATTTTGGAAAGGACATCATTCCAAAGATGTTCCCTAGAGGTGATGTGTTCGTGTATGACTTCAGTACCAACAAAATCAGTGGCGAAAAAGAAGAGGTGTACTGGCGTGATGTCGGAACTATTGATGCGTACTGGCAAGCGCATATGGATCTGCTAGAAAAAGATGCACCATTTTCGCTGTACAACCGTAAATGGCCATTGCACACTTACTACCCACCATTGCCACCTGCGACATTTACCGACTCTGATAATGGTCGTGTGCAGATAATCGATAGTTTAGTGTGTAATGGCAGCTATGTTAGAGGCTCAAGAATCGAAAAGTCGGTGCTTGGTTTTCGCAGTAATATTGCTTCTGCTTGCGATATCAGCGAATGTATACTTCTTGGTGACGTAAAAATTGGCGAAGGCTGTGTTTTACGTCGTGTGATTGTCGACAAGGATGCCGATATTGCTCCTGGTACTCAGATTGGTGTGAATCTTCAAGAAGATAAAAAACACTTCCACGTGTCTGAGGAGGGCATTGTTGTTATTCCGAAAGGAGCTCGAGTTGGCTACTAACAACTTATCTATTCTGTTTGTAGCTTCTGAGGTTGAAGGCCTCATTAAAAGTGGTGGCTTGGCAGATGTTGCCAAGGCACTACCGGAAGCCCTTCAAAACCTACAGCAAGACGTAAGAATTACCATCCCTGCGTACAGCAGTATTGATAAACTCGCAGACGCAGAAGTTGTATTAGAAACAGAATTAACATCATGGCCGCATACGGAGTACCGAGTTTTGCGGCTCATGTTAGGTCAAAATCCTGTTTACCTGATTGATTGTCCGCCGTATTTCAATCGACCATCAATGTATGCGGAGAACAACCAAGCGTATACTGATAACGGCGAGCGCTTTGCGTTTTTTAGTGCAGCATGTCTCGACATGTTACCCAAGCTCGCCTTTCAACCTAATATCATACACGCGAACGATTGGCACACAGGTCTTGTTCCATTTTTGCTCAAGCACAGGTATGGCAATGATCCGTTTTTTGCTCATACTAAAAGCGTCATTTCAATTCACAATGCGGTCTTTAAAGGCGTATTTAGTTATGAAGACGTGCAGT
Source organism: Vibrio sp. 811 (assembly GCF_033339195.1). NCBI lineage: Bacteria > Pseudomonadati > Pseudomonadota > Gammaproteobacteria > Vibrionales > Vibrionaceae > Vibrio > Vibrio sp. 811. The sequence goes on along the minus strand of NZ_JAWOUB010000002.1, from coordinate 586,890 downwards.
GTTTGCCAGAGTTTCATTGTAGAAACGTTCCCGATGCTGCGGTGAGTGCAACGCATATTACGATGCTCAAAGCTGGTGTAATGAATGCAGATAAGATAAACGCGGTCAGCCCTACGTACGCAGAGGAACTCAAAACAGAGCTTGGCAGTCATGGAATGGCTTGGGAGTTTCAGCAACGCGCGCAGGACTTAGTTGGTATTTTGAACGGTTGTGATTACAGTGCTTGGAACCCGGAAACGGATACTTACTTGCCAGTTAATTACTGCGCCGACCAGCAAAGTATGTCGCAAGGGAAGAAAGCTTGTAAAAAAGCATTACAACAACGACTAAATTTGCCCGAAAAAAATGTAGCTATGTTCGGTATGGTTTGTCGATTGACCCAGCAGAAAGGCGTTCATTACTTGTTGCCTGCTTTGGCCGATTTTTTGAAGCACGATGTTCAGCTAGTTGTCGTTGGGACCGGAGACCCTATTCTTGCCGCTCAGCTACGAGAGGTTGCCGCGCAGTTTTCTAGCAAATTTGCCTTTGTAGAAGCGTATGACAATGAACTTGCGCATATCGTTGAAGCTGGTTCTGATTTCTTCTTGATGCCTTCTGAGTTTGAACCATGTGGCTTAAACCAAATCTATAGTATGGCTTATGGGACATTACCGATAGTACGCGGTGTTGGTGGCTTAAAGGACAGCGTTAGCGATTATGATGTAAACCCATCTGAAGCAACGGGGTTTGTTTTTTTCGAACCGACACCGCAGGCATTGTTGTTAACGATGCTAAGGGCACTGTTGCTCTACGCTCAAAACGAGCCTGAAGTGAATAAAGTACAGTTGCACGCGATGCAACGAGACTTTTGTTGGCAAAAGGCCGCAGAATCTTATTTGCAGCTTTACCACTCAGCGTTAGTTTGACTTAAAATTGTAACGAAAGGCACCGAATGAGGTGCCTTTATTATCTTGAGTAAGGGGAGTGTGGTAGGATGGCTTTTTACTCAATAGCACGATCTTTTTGATACTCAATATGACCCAGCCGCTACTTTTTCATAAAACCTATTTGCACCCTACTAGTAATGAGTGGGTTGTATTTGTGCACGGTGCTGGTGGTAGCTCTTCTATCTGGTTCAAGCAAATTAAAGCTTACAAGCAACACTTTAACTTATTGCTGATCGATTTAAGAGGTCATGGAAAGTCAAATCAGTTACTTAAAGAGCTCATTGCTAGCCGTTATACCTTTACGGAAGTTACCCAAGATATTTTGAAAGTATTGGACCATTTAAAGATCCAATCCGCTCATTTTGTCGGTATGTCGCTTGGTACTATTATTGTTCGAAACCTTGCTGAATTGTCATCAGAGCGCGTACGTTCGATGGTGCTCGGCGGTGCTGTCACAAGGCTTAACACTCGTTCTCAGATATTGGTGAAATTAGGTAATTTTTGTAAGCATATCCTACCGTACATGTGGCTCTACAAACTGTTCGCTTATATTGTTATGCCTCAAAGAAGCCAACGAGAATCTCGCCACCTTTTTATTCGCGAAGCCAAGAAGCTTTGCCAAAAAGAATTTAAACGTTGGTTTATTCTTGCCGCTGATGTAAATCCGTTAATGAAATATTTTAAAGATCGAGAGTTACCCATTCCGACTCTTTACTTAATGGGCGACAGGGATTACATGTTTATTAAACCTGTCAAAGAAATGGTTGCAGCACATAAACTCAGCATTCTACGAGAAATCCCGAATTGTGGTCATGTATGCAATGTAGAGCGTCCAGAAGACTTCAATCAACACTCCATCGAGTTTATTAAACAGCAAGCTGTATGTGCTTAAAACTGAGTGCATCCACTGAATAGGAGAGCCGCTATAGCTCTCCTAGTTGATATCCACATTGCCAACATGCACCAAATTGCCCTTCGTTTATTTCATGACATTTTGGGCATTGCCAATCTTGATACTCATGCCTATCGGATTGTTTTCGATATGTTTTTACTATTTCTTCAGCTTTCATCTTTTGTGCAGTGTCAAAAAGCCACACATAAGGATCGGTATCATCACCAAACGGCAGTTCTCCTTTTAAGCCGAAAATACCTTCTCCGCGAACTTCACAGTAAATTTGTTCCACTTTAAGCAGCTCACATACAATGTGTGCTTCTGCTGGGTTTTTAGCGATAAATATTTTCATCAAAATACCCACTTCACCAATTACAAGTTTTGCTGACTTGGTGTCGGCCTTACTTTATTCATAACCCATTTAGTGATGATTGGAAATAGTCCCAATAGCGCAAAAGACGCTAATACTGCGGGTGAAACAATGCCCGATAGGCTTTCAATTGTTGCTAATTGAGTACCTGCATTCAGATATACGGCTGTGCCTGGCAGCATACCTATTTGGCTAGTGAGATAAAATCGACCTACAGACATCGGTGTTAAGCCCATCAGTAAGTTGATTAGAAAGAAAGGGAATACAGGGATTAGACGCAAGGAAAATAGATAAAAAGCTCCGTCTTTTTCGACACCTTGATTAATTGCGTTGAGTTTATTTCCGAATTTGTTTTGTACCCAGTCACGCAATAAGTATCGGCTGCTCAAGAAGGCCAGTGTTGCCCCCATAGTGCTAGCGAAAGAAACCAGTAGCAAGCTTGTCCAAAAACCAAATAAGGCTGCACCAAGTAAGGTGACTACTGCCGCTCCTGGGATAGAAAAAGCGGTAATTGCAATGTAGGTAAAAAAGTAAATCGCAGCCGAGAATACAAAATTCTGATCGATGTATGTAGTTAGTGCTTCTTGTTGGGCTTTTGCATTCTCTAAGGTTAAATACTGGCCAAAGTTAATACCTAAAAAGACGATAGCCGCTAGTAGGATGAGACCTAATATCAGTTTCTTATTCATAATTTTGATTCCAATTTGGGATATATGTAATAAGACAGTAGGAAAACCGAAAAAATTTCACAAAAAAACCGCAGATTAGACTGCGGTTTTACAAGATAGTTTTTAGGCCGACTTTTATTGGAGGGCGTTCATCAACTCATCTCGGCGAGCTTGAGGTACTACACTCCAATGAGTGCCGTTGATAGCACCTTCTAGTGCCCATAGCAACTCAATGTTGACGGTTGCAGAGTGCGTATCTCTTATCGCTTTATAGGCGTTAAGCGCACCTTCCTCTTCAAGCTTCTCTACGGATTCGATGCCGGCTTTTTTTAGCATGCGCTCGGTAGCCAGTCGTAAGTTAGGCAAATCTTTCAAACGGTTAGGCTTTGTACTTGCTTGCTGTTCTTTCTCAAGCTTTGCCTTTTTCAATGATTGATTCGCTACTTCGATTAAGCGTTCGCTTGATTCCCATAAATCGCTGGAAATAGCGTAGTACTTTGTAACGACTGGAAAGCCACGTTTTTTATAAACGTAAGGCTTTAGCCCTTGTTTCTCGAAGTCAGATGAAGTTTTTTGGTCTGCTCTGATATGAAGCTGATTGTTTACCACTAGTGCAAACATTGTTTCATCAGCGAATAGTCCGAAGCCACCAAACATTGAGCGCGACTTGATATTACCAAGTGCCTCAAATAGCTTCATAGAGTCTTTGAGTATCGGTTTATCCATGTTTTGTTATCTCGGTGTAATTAATATTACGCCACCAAAAGTCAGGTCCGAGAGAGTAGCAAACATGCGTAAAAACAATGTCATTACAGAGTAAAGTCATTGCTTACACACTTGCCATCGGTAACCCCGCTACCTTCCATATCGTAATATGGTTCAGGCCGGAGGCTTTGCGTCCCACTCTTTCGAATGGTTTGCCCTGTGCGTGACACAATGAGCATACTTCTTATATTGAATTAACATCACGGTTTAGCGTTAAAAGTGTGATTTCGGTTCAATAAAAATGATAGATTGAATGCTCTATTTTGCATATGGAAAGGTGCAAATTGGCCTTTGAAAAGGAGTTCTTAATATATATTACATTTATATAAAACAGGGAGTTAACGTTAGTCAATTGTTATTAGAGCTGTGTGAAGTATTAGAGAACACTTAATTTTCCCAAAAAAATAAGCGCCCCTGTAGAGCGCTTATTTAACACGGTTAAATACAGTGAAATTTAGTTCATTTTTTTCACAGTATTTCGAATTACAAGCTCAGGTTGCATTTCGAAAATTCGTTTTTCGTGTTCTTTATCTTTGATACGCTCAAGTAGAATTTCGAATGCATTTTTACCAACACGACGTTTAGGTTGGTGGATAGTCGTTAGCGGTGGAGAGAAGTATTCCGCAAGCTCGATGTTGTCGTAGCCGATCACTGAAATATCTTCAGGAATTTTGATCCCGTTTTGTTGCAAGCGGCTCATTAGGCCTAGAGCCATTGTGTCGTTAAAACAGAATACCGCCGTCGGGCGCTTGTCCATTGCGGTAATTTTATCTGCAACTAATACGGCCGTATCACATTCAAAGTTACCTTCAAGGATCCAGTCTTCATTTACAGCTAGGTTCGCTTCACTCATTGCGCGACGGAAACCTGCAATGCGCTCTTGGCAAGCAAGCTTTTCAAAATGACCGCTTAGACAAGCGATATCCGTATGACCATTGTCAATCAGATGTTTGGTTGCAATGTAGCCACCTTCTTCTGAGTTATCCATGATCTTGTCTGCTTGTGAGCTCTCTGGGCCCCAATCCATGACCACTTTAGGAATGTCCGCATGACGGTCAAGCATCTCTTTTAGTTCTTCGGTTAAGTCAGAACACATCACTAGGATGCCATCAACGCGCTTTTCAGCCAGCATACGAATGTAATCGCGTTGTTTTTCGTAAATCCCGCCTGTGTTACATAAAATCAGAGTATAGCCTTGGCGGTAACAGTAGCTCTCAACGCCATCAATCACTTCTGAGAAAAATAGGTTAGTTGATTGAGTTACTAACATGCCAATCGTACGAGTTGAGTTGCATTTTAGGCTGCGTGCAACGGCACTTGGCGCGTAATTCAGCTCGTCAACGGCTTTCATTACTTTTTCTTGCGTTGCTTCTGCAACGAAACGCGTTTTATTGATAACGTGCGAAACTGTCGTAGTGGAAACGCCGGCTAAGCGAGCAACGTCTTTTATCGTGGCCATAAATGGTGTCCTGTATCGAGCTACTGAAATATGTCGTATTGGATGTACCTGATGCTCTAATGGTTTCACACCTAGCAATATAAAATTGGCGCTAAGTGTCTCGGCAGCGGTTGATCCAAGTGCGACAAAAGGGTGCGTAGCAGCATCGGTCGATGAATTTTATCTTTTTTCTATCTGATGAGAAATTGCCATCAACCTGTTAAGAAAACACAAAAACCGCTATATTTCAGCGGTTTACATATAAATCATATTTAATCGTTTGCGCTCACATTTTAGCCCTATGTGGACTGACTAGCAATGTTTTCAGCAAGAGATTTGTGTATTTGAAGTCACATTTTGACTGCTAAATAACCAAGCGTCTTTGCGCTAAGTTAAGGCAAACGAATATTATACCCAAGTTACTTACAATTGGTCACTTTCAGGCATACAGGAAGCCCGATAGGCAGGCTCCCTAAAAATAGGCGGCAATTATTCACCAAGAACGTAGGCGCTGTCTAGTTTACAAAATGCAACTAATAGTTTCGCGACACTCGAGTAAAATCCAAATTCGTCGAATTGTTTACATTTGTCTGAAAACTGAGGTAACCAAGACATCAATTGTTGCTGGATAAAGTCGTTTTGTTTAACGAAGGCTTCTTCCATGTGTTTTTCTTGTTCAAGCTCGTTTGAGCGGATAATCATGTTCCCGAGAAAGTCGAGCTCAACGGCTAAGTGATCCGCAGGTTCCTTTAGGTTTTCGTCTACTTGAACGCCAAATTCAGTCATCAACTTTTCCATTTCCTCAGCTGGCTTGTCATTCAGTAAACCTGATTCACCAATGTACATGGATGCGTAAGGAAGAGCGCCGTATTTTTCTGTCTTCAAAAACAGTTCACAAAAGTCAGCTGCAAGCTCTAGTTGTGCATCTTCACGATCTTGTAACCGATTCAGCGCATCAACTAGGCTATCAACGGCTGGTTTTAGCGACTCATTTTCACCTAAACCTGCGAGAAAACTGCGAATTTCAACACTGTGATAGGCTTCCAATTCTTTCTCTGTTAGTTCTTTTGCGAACAAGCTCGAAAACCACCAGTAAATTTCAGCGCGTTTTTCATTAAAAGCTTTCACTTCTTGCATTTTGGGCTCCTGAATGATGCTTCAAGTCATGCATCACAAAGTCAATTAGGGATATCCCCTAAGTGTAATCAATTAAAATGAATAGCAGTAACTATAATTGTTATGTTTTATGGTCAAAAATGACCGTTTATTAATAGCAATGGGCAAGCTTGTTTTGAATCAATAAAAACGCTAAATCTTGCGTTTTAATGTATCTATGACTAGAAATGTTACTAGTTATGAATAGAATACGTCTTGGATAATAAGAAGACAGAAAAGTGGTGTAAATGAGCTATCACGTATTAGTCGTAGAAGATGATGTTGTAACTCGTAGTAAGCTTGCGGGATATTTCCAAAATGAGGGCTACCAAGTCAGCGAAGCAGAGAGTGGCGCAGAAATGCGTGAAGTTTTGCAAGCGGGCGATGTAGACCTGATCATGCTGGATATTAACCTGCCTGGTGAAGACGGCCTGATGCTTACTCGTGAGTTACGTAGCCAATCGGATATTGGTATCATATTAGTAACAGGACGCACGGATAGCATTGATAAAATCGTAGGCCTAGAAATGGGTGCTGACGATTATGTGACAAAACCTTTTGAACTGAGAGAGCTGTTAGTTCGCGTTAAAAACTTGCTGTGGCGTATTTCAGCAGCGCGCAGTGGCAGCTCGAAAGCGAATGAAACCAGTGAAGAGCACATTGTGCGCTTTGGGGAGTGGACATTCGACATTCAACGTCGCGCACTTAGCCGCAACGGTGAGCCAGTAAAACTAACTAAAGCAGAGTACGAACTTTTGGTGGCATTATCGTCTTACCCTAACCAGGTGTTAAGTCGTGAGCGTATTTTGAACATGATCAGCCATCGAGTTGATGCGCCGAATGACCGCACCATTGATGTTCTTATTCGACGTATGCGCGCAAAAATGGAGTTCGATCCTAAGAACCCACAGATTTTTGTAACGGTACACGGCGAAGGCTATATGTTTGCTGGTGACTAGTTTGAACATCACTAAATCGTAAAAAGAAAAAGGAGAGCTTCGGCTCTCCCTTTTTTGTGGCTTCAAGATAATACTAGTTTGCTTCAGCCATTGGTGTTTGGCCGACAGTATCACGCAATCTTTGCCAAATGCTGCCCAAGTACTCATGCCAATAAAGCTCTGTTTGTTCTAAGTAACGCGCTTTAGGTGAGTATTTATCCCAAGGTTGACTTATCTCGCTAATAGCTAAGAAGTTGGTCGGAGCTGGTATTGGTTTAATGCCTGCTGCGTTGAACTCATACAATGCACGGCTCATGTGACTCGCAGAAGTGACTAACACAATCTCCTTTTGTTGAACGAATGCAGCCGCTTGACGCGCCTCTTCCCACGTATCTTTCGCATCTTCTAATAAAATGATATCGGATTTCGCGACTCCCAACGCAAGGGCAACGTTCGCCATCATTCGCGCGTGGCTAATTTCAGATCCGCCAGCATAGCCGGATAAGATTAATTTCGCGCCTGGATACATTCTTAAAATACGAATGCCCTCAGTTAAGCGCATTAATGCTGCACGGCTTAACTGCGAGGTGGGTGGAATTTCGTCATCGATAACATGACCATTCCCTAAAACCATCACGTAGTCGATGGTGCCAGAAACTGGCAAAAAGGCTTTATGCTCTCGCTCTAACGGCATAAGAAGCTTGGTTGAAACAGGTTGGAAGGCAACAAGAAAAATGCCAACAAAAGAGAATAGAACAACGAAGCAGCCAGTTTTACGTTTTGTAGTAAAACTAATGAGAGCAAGACCCAACAAGCCTATCAGCAGCAATGCCGGAAGGGGCATAAGCATGGCTGACACTACTTTTTTCAGCTCAAACATACATAAATAGTCCGAAAAAACATCAATTGATAATAAAAATGAGGGTATCCCTCTTTATTCCTGCTTTCCTTGTGCCAGAATAGCGGCACAATCCGTTATGATAACTCAGCAGAAGTGACAGAAGACCGCAATTTCGACGATATCGCCCACAAATTTGCAAAAAATATTTACGGCTCCGATAAAGGGGAGATCCGCCAAATCATTGTGTGGGAAGATTTTCTACAGATTCTAAGTGAATTAGATGCTGACCAGCAACCCCTAGAAGTGTTAGACGCTGGTGGTGGTTTGGCACAAATGTCGCAAAAGCTTGCTAAGCTCGGACATCGAATCGCTTTATGTGATCTATCTTCGGAAATGCTGCAGTTGGCTAAGCAGGATATTGAAAAAAACGGTTTGCTTGAGCAGTATCGCCTGATTCATTCGCCTGTCCAATCCATCGGTGAACATATGGATGGACAGGTCGATCTGGTTATGTTCCACGCTGTGATGGAGTGGCTGGTTGATCCTAAGGCCGCACTTGAAACAGTTCTTGAACAAGTAAAACCGGGAGGTATCGCATCAGTCATGTTCTACAACCACCACGGTTTAGTCTATAAAAACGTGGTTTGTGGCAACATTCCTCATATATTAGACGGCATGCCTCACCGAAAAAGATTTAAACTACAGCCGCAAAAAGGCTTAAAACCTGAAGAAGTCTACCAGTGGATAGAAAATTCAGGTTTTAATATTTGTGGCAAATCTGGTATTCGCTCATTTAGTGATTACATAGGCAATATGGAATACATGGGTGATTACGAGTTTGAAGATGTGTTGGCGCTAGAAAAACAACTTTGTCGACAAGAGCCATACCTCTCATTAGGCCGCTACATTCATGTGTGGGCTAAAAAGAACGATAAACAGGAATAACAATGAGTGAGATGACTCTCAATGCTGCAGAGCAACCAATCGATGAGCTGGTTGGCTGGGTTAAGCAGCACGATTTCTCGTTGAACCTGACCACAGAGCGATTGGCATTTTTGATAGCCATTGCCGTACTGAGTAATGAAAGGTTCGATGAAGAACTGGGTGAAGGTGAATTGCACGACGCATTTGCCATCGTCACTCGACTTTTTGATGAGACCGGCGAAGCTTCGGCTTTCCGTGCGAACAATGCCATCAACGAGATGGTTAAGCAGCGTCTTATGAGCCGTTTTGTCAGTGAGATTACTGACGGAGCGAGCATTTACCGCTTGTCGCCATTAGCGATAGGAATTACCGACTACTACGTGCGTCATCGCGAGTTCTCGAAACTGCGTCTTTCTATCCAGCTATCGATGGTAGCGGATGAAATGGCAAAAGCGATTGAAGCTGCACAAAAGGGTGGCACTCCGGGCCACTGGAAGAAAAACGTTTACGGAATTTTGAAATATTCTGTAGGCGAGATCTTCGATCAAATCGACCTTAACCAACGTGTGATGGATGAGCAGCAACAGTCTGTTAAACAACAGATTGCTGATCTGCTTAACAAAGACTGGCGTGAAGCGATCAACAACTGTGAAGCGCTACTGTCAGAAACATCAAGCACGTTGCGTGAACTTCAAGATACGCTGCAAGCCGCCAGTGATGAACTGCAAACTCAGATCCTCGATATTCAAGAAATTGTTTACGGTGACCCTGAGCTGGAGTTTATCGAAGAAGCCTTGTTTGGTCTGCAAATGAAACTAGACCGAATCACAAGCTGGGGCCAGCAAGCTATCGACCTTTGGATTGGTTATGACCGACACGTGCACAAGTTTATTCGTACTGCAATCGATATGGATAAGAACCGTGCGTTTAGCTCGCGTCTGCGTCAATCCGTCAAAGAATACTTCGATGCGCCTTGGTATCTGACTTATGCAGATGCGGAGAGGCTTTCTGACCTTCGTGATGAGGCCCTAGTACTGCGTGATGACGAGGTCACGGGTCAAGTTCCGATGGAAGTAGAATACGAAGAGTTTCAACAAGTCAATGATGAGTTGTCTGAACGAATTGGTGACATGCTAAAAGCGCATAAAGATCAAGGCACACCAATCGATTTGAGTGTGGTACTGCGAGATTACCTTGCACAGCACCCTTATACTCATCATTTTGATTTAGCTCGCATTATCGTCGATCAAGCTGTACGTCTAGGGTATTCAGAATCGGATTACCAAGCGATTCAACCAGACTGGAAAGCAATCAACGAATTTGGGGCAAAGGTACAAGCGAATGTCATCGACCGATACTAATGAATACATGTCAGAGAATCTGGCAAAAGCAATTTCTAACCCTCTGTTCCCAGCGCTAGACAGCATGCTTCGAGCAGGGCGTCATATCTCAAGTGAAGATCTAGACAACCACGCGTTGCTGTCGGATTTCGAACTTGAGCTTTCTTCTTTCTACCAACGCTACAACACCGAATTGGTGAAAGCGCCAGAAGGTTTCTTCTATCTTCGTCCTCGTTCAACGTCTCTGATTGGCCGTAGTGTTCTTTCTGAACTGGATATGCTGGTGGGTAAGGTACTGTGTTTCCTTTATCTAAGCCCAGAGCGTCTTGCGCACGAAGGCATCTTCACTAACCAAGAGCTGTACGACGAACTGCTTGCTCTAGCAGATGAAAATAAGCTGATGAAGCTAGTGACGAACCGTGCTACCGGTTCTGACCTTGATAAAGAAAAGCTGTTTGAAAAAGTACGTACGTCACTTCGTCGTCTGCGTCGCCTAGGCATGATCATCAACATCGGTGAAACCGGTAAGTTCAGCATCAGTGAAGCGGTATTCCGCTTTGGTGCCGATGTACGTATTGGCGATGACATGCGTGAAGCGCAACTGCGTCTGATCCGTGATGGTGAAGCAGTAGTGCACACCAAAGAGCCAAGCCAAGGCAGCTTATTGTCTGAAGAAGATCAAGACGATCAAGCCCAAGAAGAAACAACAGAAGAGGGTGAAGCATGAGCATGATTGAACGCGGTAAATACCAATCGCTGACCATGGTCAACTGGAACGGCTTCTTTGCCCGTACGTTTGACATCGATGGTCTGGTCACCACGCTATCAGGTGGTAACGGTGCAGGTAAATCAACCACAATGGCGGCGTTCATCACCGCATTGATTCCTGACCAAACGCTGCTGCACTTCCGTAACACGACAGAAGCAGGCAGCAGCCAATCGTCTCGCGACAAAGGTTTGTACGGTAAGCTACAGCCGGGCGCATGTTATGCGGCGCTAGACGTGGTGAACTCACGTAACCAACGCCTGTTGTTTGCAGTAAAACTGCAGCAAGTTGCGGGTCGTGATAAGAAGGTAGACATCAAACCGTTTGTTATCCAAGGTCTTCCAAGCCATGTGAAACCAACGGATATCTTGGTTGAAAGCGTATCTGCGACTCAAGCTCGTGTACGTCAAATCAACGAAGTAAAAGAATCGATCGCGGAATTTGAAGGTGTTCAGTTCAAAGCGTTCTCTTCTATCGTGGATTACCACGCGCAAATGTTTGAATTCGGTGTGATTCCGAAGAAACTGCGTAACTCTGGTGACCGTTCTAAATTCTACCGCCTGATTGAAGCATCGCTTTACGGTGGTATCTCAAGTGCGATTACACGCTCGCTACGTGACTACCTTTTGCCACAAAACGGCGGCGTGAAGAAAGCGTTCCAAGATATGGAATCGGCGTTGCGTGAAAACCGCATGACGCTAGAAGCGATCAAAACCACGCAAGCAGACCGTGACTTGTTCAAACACTTGATTACAGAGTCGACCAACTACGTGGCGGCGGACTATATGCGCCATGCCAACGAGCGCCGTAAAAAACTAGAACAGACATTGTCTTTGCGTTCAGAGTTATTTGGTTCTCGCGAGACCTTGATTGAGCAAAACAATCTGCTTAACCGCGTTCAAGAAGAGCTGGAACTGCTGATCGAGTCAGAATCTTCTTTAGAGCAAGACTACCAAGCGGCTTCTGATCACTTGCAACTTGTGCAAAACGCGCTGCGTCAGCAAGAGAAGATCGAACGCTACCAAGAAGATCTTGAAGAGCTGAGCGAGCGTCTTGAAGAACAAATGATGGTAGTCGAAGAAGCGCAAGAACGCGTGATGATGGCTGAAGAGCAAGCTACCGTTGCAGAAGAAGAGGTGGATAGCCTTAAGACGCAACTTGCTGATTACCAGCAAGCTCTTGACGTTCAGCAAACTCGCGCCCTTCAATATCAACAAGCAGTTCAAGCGCTGGAGAAAGCGAAGCAGCTACTTGGCGATGACAGCCTAACGGCGGAATCGGCTCAAGCGCTTGTCTCTGAGCTTAAGAGTAAAGAATCAGAAAGCACCAATGCGTTGCTATCGGTTAAGCACAAACTGGACATGTCTTCTGCAGCGGCAGAGCAGTTTGAAACCGCGCTTAAACTGGTACAAAGCATCGTTGGTCAAGTTGAGCGCAAAGACGCGTCTGAACATGCGAAAACCGCAATTGCGAAAGCGCGTGAGTCACAACAAATCGCACAAAACGAACAGCAATGGCGAGCACAACACCGTGATCTCGAACGCAGCCTTAACCAGCAGCGTCAAGCACGTGAACTGGTTGCTGAATACAAAAAGCAATATCACGTTGAACTAACCGATGAGGTTACGTTTGAACAAGAACGTGAACGTCATGCGACGCAAATCGAATCACTAGAGATAGCTCAAGAAGAAGTTCGTGATCAGCGTGGTGAACAGCGCCGTCTAGAGCAAAACGCGGTGGCAGAAATCAGTAAGCTTGAAGCAATAGCACCAGCTTGGATTGCGGCGAACGATGCGCTAGAGAAACTGAGAGAGCAGAGCGGTGAAGAGCTTGAGGATCGCCATGCGGTAATGAACCACATGCAAGTTGTCCTTGAACAAGAAAGGGAGCTGTCTTTAGCTAAAGATAAGCTTGCTGAGCGCCGTAGCCAGCTAGACTCTGAGATTGAGCGTCTTGCTTCTCCTGGTGGTTCAAATGACCCTCGCCTGAAAGGTTTGGCAGATACGCTGGGCGGTGTATTGCTGTCTGAGATCTACGATGACATCACGATTGATGACGCGCCTTACTTCAGTGCGATGTACGGTCCGGCTCGTCACGCTATCGTTGTTTCTGACTTGTCAGGCATCGAAGAAAAACTGGTAGAGCTAGACGACTGTCCAGAAGACTTGTACATCATTGAAGGTGACATCGATGCCTTTGATGACAGCTCGTTCGATGCAGAAGAGTTAGAGGGCGCGGTTTGCGTTCGTATGAACGATCGCCAAATGCGTTACTCTCGCTTGCCTGAGATCCCATTGTTTGGCCGTGCGGCACGTGAGCAGCGTCTAGAGTTGCTGCGTAACGAACGAGAAGAAGTGGTAGAGAAACACGCAAAAGCGGCGTTTGATTCTCAGAAAATGCAGCGCTTGTACCAAGCGTTTAACCTATTTGTGTCTAACCACATTCAGGTTGCTTTTGACGCCGATCCAGAACAAGCACTGGCAACTATTCGTGATAAGCGTAACCAAATTGCTCGCGTGCTGGCGGATCTGGATGCGAAAGAGCAACAACAACGTTCTCAGCTTCAAACCAGCAAGCAAGCGTTGTCTTCTCTGGACAAGCTAGCGTCACACATGGTGCTTGTTGAAGATGAGTCATTGCAAGCGCGTTTTGATGAGCTAGAAGAGAAAATCGCTCAGCTTGCAGAGGCGAAGAACTTCTTAAGCAACCATGCAAAAGCCGTCGCGCAATTAGAGAATATTGCGTCTGCGCTTGATGCTGACCCAGAGCAATTCGATGCACTAGAAGCAGAATACAAAGCGGCAGACGAGCGGCTACAAGATCTTAAGAAGCAAATCTTTGCACTCTCGGATCTCGTTGAACGTCGTCACTACTTCGCTTACTCAGATTCAGTAGACCTACTGAACAAGAGCAGCGAACTGAGCGAGCAGCTAAAAGCTAAACTGGTTCAAGCTGAACAAATGCGTACACGCTCTCGTGAAGAGTTGAAGCAATCGCAAGGTCAAATGAACCAATACAACCAAGTATTAGCTTCATTGAAGAGTTCACACCAAGCGAAACTGGAAACGGTTCAAGAGTTCAAACAAGAGCTTCAAGAGTTTGGCGTGAACGCTGACGAAGGTGCAGAAGAGCGCGCAATGCGTCGTCGTGACGAATTGCACGAGCGTCTACACACGTCTCGCAGCCGTAAGAGCGAATACGAGCGCACGATCACCTCTACTGAACTCGAGATGAAAGGCTTGGCGAAACGTCTGAAGAAAGTTCAGAAAGAATACGTTGAGCTACGTACCTTTGTGGTTGCAGCGAAAGCTGGCTGGTGCTCTGTACTTCGTCTGGCGCGCGAGAACGATGTTGAACGTCGTCTACACAAGCGTGAACTGGCTTACATGTCAGCGGATGAACTGCGTTCGATGTCGGATAAATCACTGGGTGCGCTGCGTCTAGCGGTTGCGAACAATGACGACCTGCGTGATGCGCTGCGTTTATCAGAAGACAACGCTCGCCCAGAGCGTAAAGTTCTGTTCTACATCGCGGTTTACCAACATCTTCGCGAGCGCATTCGTCAGGATATCATCCGTACTGATGATCCAGTTGAAGCGATCGAAGAGATGGAAGTTGAGCTAGCGCGTCTAACGGAAGAGCTAACCCAACGTGAAAACCGCTTAGCGATCAGCTCTGAGTCAGTAGCGAGCATCATTAAGAAGACGATTCAACGTGAGCAAAACCGTATTCGTATGCTGAACCAAGGCCTGTCGAACATCTCGTTTGGTCAGGTGAAGGGCGTACGTCTGAACGTGAAGATCCGCGAAAGTCACGAAGTGCTACTGAACGGCCTAGCGACACAACAAGAGCAGCATAAAGACCTGTTTGAATCGACTCGCTTTACCTTCTCTGAAGCAATGGCGAAACTGTTCCAACGCGTGAACCCACACATCGATATGGGTCAACGTTCACCTCAAGTTCTGGGTGAAGAGCTACTGGATTACCGTAACTACCTAGAGCTAAGTGTAGAAGTGAACCGTGGTACAGATGGTTGGCTACAGGCTGAGTCTGGCGCGCTATCAACAGGTGAAGCGATCGGTACCGGTCAGTCAATCCTTCTTATGGTTGTTCAAAGCTGGGAAGAAGAGTCTCGTCGTCTACGCAGCAAAGACATTGTGCCTTGTCGTCTGCTCTTCTTGGATGAAGCCGCGCGTCTGGATGCGAAATCGATCGCGACATTGTTCGAATTGTGTGACCGTCTGGATATGCAGCTTCTTATCGCGGCGCCTGAAAACATCAGCCCAGAGAAAGGTACGACCTACAAACTGGTGCGTAAGGTGTTTAAAGATCACGAACACGTACACGTGGTTGGCTTGCGTGGTTTTGGTCAAACGGATAAGCCTAAGACTGAAGCACAAGAGATGATTGAAGAGTTTGAATCGTAAACTTCGAATCTAACAAAACGCCCGCAATGAACGCGGGCGTTTTTGTATCTATTTACGAGGTAGGCTTCGAACAACATAAGACAAGCCGAGACTGTAGGACGGCAGTCTCGGCTTATTAGCGGAACTTAATGAGGAAGCGACGTTTATTCCTCTGGAATATCGTCCCTGACTTCGATCATTTCAGCAAGTTCTTCAAGTGCTTGGACAGAAAGCTCAGACAAGCGTTGTAGGTGTTGGTCTAAGCTCTCTTGTTCTTCAAGCTCTGGTTCATCATTATTTGTTTCTTTTATTAGCATTTCCCAACCTCTCAAGTTGAGTAAGGGGAGCTCTCATCATACTCAAAAGGCAAAGTAGAAAAGAAACGATCTATGTTGATTTTGTTAGCTCGATCATTGATTCAACTTATATATGAGAAGGATGTGTTTAATAAGGAGAGCAAGTGCAAGGTTTTTGGATGCGGGAACAAAAACGCCAGTAATCATGACAATTACTGGCGAGTAATAACGAACATTATGTCGGAGGGTTAGAACAACGGCTTCACACCGAACTGCTCTGCCGCGTAAGCGACGCGTTCAATCGGTTTTGGATACTCAGCAGGTGTGCCAAGGCTCTCTATGTGTTTCAAACGAGGAAGCAAGCCTGCACCATTAGCGATTTGGATTGCCAGACCAGGGCGAGCGTTAAGCTCTAAAACCATAGGTCCTTCATCTTTATCCAGCACCATATCCGTACCCATGTATCCCAAACCTGTCATTTCCCAGGCACTTGACGCAAGCTCCAGCAAGCGCTCCCAATGCGGTACTTGAAGGGTCGAAAGGTCTTTACCTGTATCAGGGTGATGAGTCACTGGATGATCGAACTGCACCGCTCTGACGGCTTTACCTGTCGCGATGTCAATGCCTACTCCTACGGCACCTTGGTGAAGGTTTGCTTTGCCGTCGGAAGCCGCTGTAGAACAGCGCATCATCGCCATAACTGGATAACCTTTAAATACGATGATCCGAACATCTGGTACGCCTTCATAACTGAAGCCATCAAAACAGTCATCAAACTTGATTAAGTTTTCAACCACAGCAACGTCATTTTTACCACCAAGAGAGAAAAGGCCAGCAAGCGCATTACTAATGTGACGCTCGACCTCATCCCTACCAATTGTAGAGCCGGAGGGTTTGGTATATACCCCGTTTTTGTGAGACGTAACAACCAGAATGCCTTTACCGCCACTACCTTGTGCAGGTTTGATTACAAAACCAGGCCAGTTCTCAACCATTTTGTGGATAGTCTTAACTTCAGCTTGGTTATGAATGACACCGATCAGGGCAGGAACTGTTGCTCCTGCTGCCTGTGCAATAATTTTGGTCTTTAGCTTGTCATCGACAAGTGGGTATTTAGAACGATCATTGTAACGGCCAATATAGCTGTGGTTACGCTTGTTCATCCCCATAATGCCTTTATGGCGAAGCTTAGACGGCGAAGTAAAACTTTCGAACATCGTTTAGTCCTCCGCTAGTGGTTTGAAGCGTCGTAGCTCAGTGAGGCGGTAACCTGTGTAAGTACCTAGTAATAGAATACCGGCCAGAACAATCAACTGTAGACCAATGAAGTTAAAGGTTAAGTGTTGAATGTATGAGTTCGTCATTGCAAGGTAAACTAATACCGCTGTCAGCAATGAACCACCACCTTGCAGAGCAACTTCCTTCGCACCTTCTTCTTCCCATAGGATTGACATACGTTCAATCGTCCAAGACAAGATGATCATAGGGAAGAAGGTAATTGTTAGGCCTTCTGTTAAGCCCATTTTAAACGCAACAACGGTGAACACCGAGATGATCATAATAACGGTAATAATGACCGCAGATATCCTTGCTACCAGCAATAAGTTCAACCTAGACAAATAGCTTCGAATAATCAGGCCTGTACCTACAATTAGCAAGAAACCGACAATACCCGTTAATAGTTGAGTTTGAACAAAAGCAACGGCAATCAACACAGGCATAAAGGTACCGGATGTTTTCAGGCCGATAATCACGCGCAAGAACACAACGATCAGAGCACCAATAGGGATGAGCATGATGGTTTTGAACATCGCTTGCTCTTCCAAAGGTAGGCTATGAATTGAAATATTCAGTAATCCATCTGCTTCTATTTTGTTGTTCGTAGCTTGTTGTGGTGTCATTTCTTGCTTAATCATCGAGAAATGCACTTGGCTATTTTTACCACCAACAAGGTCAAGTAAGGATACGTTTGATTCATCCCACACTAACAAGTTGGGTTTCACTGCTTTTTGTTCGGATTTTGGCGAAAACAGTACCCAATCTTTACCTGACCAAACCTGAACCATTGGTTGAATTGTTTGGCGTCGACGACCATCTTCTAGTTCGATAACACCGACGGTTTTGCTCTGTATACCTGCGGTAAGCAAAATGTTATGCAGTGCATCAGTACGGCTGAAATCGTTCAGTAGTAGCGACGAGTTTTGGCTATCAGGGTCATTAAGCGCTTTGATAAGCTCACGAGTAAACGTCACATTATCGGCTGAGCGACTCATCGCACGTTCGATAAGGGCATTTGCCGCTGCTGCTTGTGGTGCTGAAAGCGTTGGTGGCGTAATGTCTTCCGTTGGCGGTAAAGGAGTGACTTTAGCCTGAGGGTCTACTAAGAACTGAGCTTTGTAGTATATGGTTTGTGGCCCTTGAGCTTGGCGAATTGACCATTCTGCACGACGGCCTGAATCGTCATTGATGTAGGAAACGCCATAACCTGATGAGGAAGCAGATTCACCGATAAGTGTGTAACCACTTTGTGTATGAGGTGCTGCAAGTGACGCTTTTACTTCGTTGCCGTTAGCATTGAACTCAATACGAGCTTCTACATCCCACACCTGGCGAGTTTCGCCTGGCGTCCAAGGCACGCCGTAGTTTTCATGTCTGAAAACACTCAGAGCAATGCCCGCAATCACCAATAAGATGATAGAAAGGTAAAACGGTATTTTTGACGTCATAATCTACCTTATTATTTTTTATCTTCGTCCGTTTGGATATAGGTACGACTTACATCGACAAGTGCTATGTCGCGCATAAATTCTCTACCCAGTAAAATAGGATGGTTCATATGTGAGCGATCTGCCAACGTAAATTGCGCTTTTTCATGAATTTTTCCAACGCGCACCCAAAGTTCTACCACAGCGCGGCGTTCTAACTCTTCACTGGTAACCTGGCGGATTTTGACGTAGCGAATGACAGGTGCTTCGATCCAAGTACTTTTCTCTTCTTCGGATTTACTGGTGTCTGCTAAGTGGAATCGGACCCATTTTTTGCCATTTCTTTCGAACTCTTCAATATCAACGGCATTTAAAGACGACGTCGCGGCACCAGTGTCGATACGTGCATCAAAAGTTTGCTTAATCGACTCTACAGTGACCTTTTCGATAGAGCCAAGGACAATATCGTGAGTTGGGGTTGGTTCCACAGGAGCGGGAGATTGGACAATAATCGGCTCTTTCGGTTTTTTTACTTCTGCCATTGCTTCATCGCGAAATGTAAGAAGTTCAACCTGTAGTTTATCGACTTGTTCTTCAAGGCTGTCGATATAGTCCGATTGGTTGCTGAGCTGTAGCTCTAGGTTGGTAATGCGATTATTGACACTCGCTTCTGAATTTTGAATCGCCGCTAACGTTTCTTGGTGGTACTGTTCGCCTTTGGTTAGTGAGCATCCAGATAGTAAGGCGATGGCAACAATCGGGGTCAATCGTAATAACATTGAAAACCTTGGGATTGGATTAAGTTGTTTATTTTTTAGGAGTTTAGCTTATATCGATAAAGCCTCACAAGTAAGAATGTTTCTCTATTACTTATTGTTTGAGGAATAGTGATGAAAAGCCAAAAATCAAGGACATAAAAGCGCATCCTTATTTAGAGCGTGCTTATATTTTGACGTGAAAAATGGATTCAAAAAACAAACTCGCTCATTACGAGGAAAGAGGGTAATGTCTTAACTCGTAAAATGAGTTAAGACAATGTCAGGAATCTCAGCGAATTATGATTTGCGAGCGACAAGAACCGCGCGGCGAGGGGCAGGATAGCCTTCTACAGTTTTGCTTGGGTCGTTCGGATCTAAGTAGTCAGGTAGAGAGTTATGCGTCATCCAATCTGTGGTACGTTGTTCGTCTACGGACGTGATGTTTTCATCAACGATACGAACATCTTCAAAACCGACCAATTCTAGCCACACTTTTAGGGCTTTTGCTGAAGGGAAGAAATAGACATTACGCATTTGCGCGTAACGAGAAGTCGGGACCAGTACTGCATTCTCATCACCTTCAATCACGAGTGTTTCCAATACGAGTTCACCTCCAGATACCAATTGATCTTTTAGTTGCACTAAATGATCGAGAGGCGAGCGGCGATGGTAAAGCACGCCCATGCTGAATACCGTATCGAACGCTTCCAACTTAGGTAGTTGTTCAATGCCCAATGGCAGTAGGTGTGCACGTTGGTCATCGCCCATTAGTTTACGAATTGCTTCGAACTGAATCAGGAACAGGTGAGATGGATCGATACCGACAGTTAAGCGTGCACCTTCGCCTAGCATGCGCCACATGTGGTAGCCGTTACCACAGCCTACATCGAGTACGCTGCGATTCTTTAATGGAGAAATATGTGGAAGCACGCGGTCCCATTTCCAATCACTGCGCCACTCAGTATCAATATGGATGCCGTGTACGTGGTATGGGCCTTTGCGCCAAGGATGGAATGTACGAAGTAAGCTTTCTAGCTTTTTAAGTTCCCCTTGAGGCATCGGCTCATTGTTTGAAATCGTGACAGAATCAACAATGTCGATGTTGTCCGGTCTACCCGCTGGGATTTTGTTCAGGGCTTTCAACCAGCGACCAAAGTCACCGTGCTCTGCATTTTGCCAATCCGTTAGCTGTTGCGGAAGCACATTAAGCCAAGGTTGAAGACGAGTGTCTTGGGCAATCAATTGGTAGAAATTTGCAAAGTTAAACATAGTTAGTCAATCGCTGAGTTGATGGGTATAAATTATTAACAAAAGCCGAAATCGGTATGGTTCAGGCTTGGTATGAATGGTCTATTTAATCGCGAACATGGAGCCGAAGTTAAAGCATTGGAACCAAACATCGTAGCTAGAAAAGCCAATTTTAGCGAAACGCTCTTTATGTTCTTTCTTTGAGTCTGGGCGCATTACGTTTTCTATCGCGCTGCGCTTTTGGCTGATTTCTAGTTCGCTATAACCATTCGCACGTTTAAAGTCGTGGTGAAGGTCAATTAACAGTTCGTTCGACACTTCATCTTCAAACACGAACTTTTCAGACAGAATCAAAATACCGCCCGGACGCAGACCCGCGTAGATTTTCTCTAGTAGAGCATAGCGGTCTTCTGGAGAAAGGAACTGCAGTGTGAAGTTCAATACCACAACGGATGCGTTTTCAATTTCGATATTGCGAATGTCTGCTTCTACTACATCCACAGGAGTGTCACTGCGGTAAGCGTTGACGTGAAGTTTACAACGCTCAACCATCGCAGGAGAGTTGTCCACTGCGATGATTTGGCAACCTTCTTGTTTGATATGGCGACGCATAGACAATGTTGCAGCACCCAAAGAACAGCCAAGGTCATAGATGTTTGAGTGAGGTTTTACAAAACGCTCTGCCAGCATACCGATTGCAGAAATAATATTGCTGTAACCCGGTACCGATCGTTGAATCATGTCAGGAAATACTTCCGCTACGCGTTCATCGAACGTGAAATCCCCAATTTTATCGATTGGAGCCGAAAAAATAGTATCTGGATTGCTCTTAGGGTTCATAACTAAGTCTCTGCATACAAGCTGCCTGAAAATGTCAGGCACCAAAAAAGGCGCGTATTTTATGGGAATTTCGCGCCTCTGTCATGTGTTGCGTTAGAACATCTGTAACTGCGAGTTGCCATCGTCAGCTGGGAAAGGCGCTAACTCAGGGAGCGTGATACGTTTTTGTATGTCTTTATACAGGTTTGCAGCCAACTCTGGCGCAATTATATTGTCTGCGGTATGGATCATGACATATGGCTGTTTACCTTCGGCAATCCATTGTGGCAACTTGTTGAGCCATGGTTTAAAAAACTCGTAGTTTTGCTGTTCTTCTGGATGACCAATAAAGCGAATCAAAGGGTGTGAAGCGGTAGCAATGGCGTGAACAGGGACTCGTGGTTTTTTCATTTGTGCATCAATAATCGCCTCATTGTCGGGCTTAGCGGCAAAGACAGGGCGGCTATCCATAATAATACGGTCAATATTATTCTCTACTAACCATTGGTTAAGTGCTCGCTCTTCTTCGCCTTTGGAGAAAAATGCCATATGACGAACCTCAACACCGAGAGGGAAGTTAGGTGGAAAGCTCGCACAGAACTTTTTCAGTCGATCAAGGTGCTCAGGACCAAATGCGGCTGGTAATTGAATTGTCCATTGGCCCACACGGTCATGCAAAGGCTCCATGACCTTCATGAAGTCTCTCAGTTGTTCGCTGCAACCTCTTAGCATTTGCTCATGAGTGATGGCTTTAGGAAGTTTGAAAGTAAAGCGAAAATCATCGTGGGTTGCGGCTCTCCAGTTTTGCACTGTATTGAGCGTCGGTGTGGCATAAAATGTCGTGTTGCCTTCCACGGTATGAAACACTTGCGCATACCTTTCTAAACGTTCAGCGGGCTTTGTCCCGCTGCCGTAAAAACTTTGTTGCCATTGATTGTGCGACCACATCGTCAATCCAAGTCGAAGAGGTAAGTTATCCATTATTCTTTACTGCTTGCTACTCGTGTGAATACTTTACGAGAGTTTTGCTGAAATAGGTAATTTCACGCTATAATCCTCCCCAATTTTTTCGCTTTGGTGCGCTTTTGAACATTTGTTGTACTAAAAAGCACCAGTGAATGATAAAACACACGTAATTGTATGTTGAGTAGTCGATTTTCGTGGACATTCAGCGTATAACTGAATCTTTACTCTGCTTAGCAATGAGGCTGACAGAGCGTAGTTAACAACATTTGAGAGATTGGGAATTTCATTATGCGTACCCATTACTGTGGTCACCTGAACAAGTCCCTTGCAGGACAAACTGTAGAACTTTGCGGCTGGGTTAACCGTCGTCGTGATTTAGGCGGTCTTATTTTTATTGATATGCGAGATCGCGAAGGTATCGTTCAGGTAGTTGTTGATCCAGATATGGCGGATGCGTATGAAGTGGCGAACACACTTCGTAATGAATTCTGTATCAAACTAACGGGTGAAGTGCGCGTTCGCCCAGAGAGCCAAGCAAACAAAGACATGGCAACAGGTGAAGTTGAGATCCTTGCGAAAGGTCTTGAAATCATCAACCGTTCTGATGTTCTGCCTCTAGACTTCAACCAAAAGAACTCTGAAGAGCAGCGCCTGAAGTACCGTTACCTAGATCTACGTCGTCCTGAAATGAGCGACCGCATAAAGCTACGTGCTAAAGCGTCTAGCTTTGTTCGTCGTTTCCTAGATGACAACGGCTTCCTAGACATCGAAACACCAGTCCTAACAAAAGCGACTCCAGAAGGCGCTCGTGACTACCTAGTACCTAGCCGTGTTCACAAAGGCAGCTTCTACGCGCTTCCTCAGTCTCCACAGCTATTCAAACAGCTTCTAATGATGTCTGGTTTTGACCGTTACTACCAAATCGTTAAGTGTTTCCGTGATGAAGACTTGCGTGCTGACCGTCAACCAGAATTCACTCAGATCGATATCGAAACGTCATTCATGACGGCTGACCAAGTTCGTGCAACGACTGAGAAAATGGTTCGTGAAATGTGGCAAGAGCTACTAAACGTTGACCTAGGTGAATTCCCAGTAATGCCGTTCAGCGAAGCGATTCGTCGTTTCGGTTCGGACAAGCCAGACCTACGTAACCCACTGGAACTAGTAGACGTTGCTGACCTAGTGAAAGATGTTGAGTTCAAAGTATTCTCTGGCCCAGCAAACGACGAAAAAGGCCGTGTTGCCGTTATTCGCGTTCCAGGTGGTGCATCTTTGACTCGTAAGCAAATTGATGGCTACGGTGAATTCGTTGGCATCTACGGTGCGAAAGGTCTAGCTTGGATGAAGGTTAATGACCGTGCAGCGGGCATGGAAGGTATCCAATCTCCAGTCGCTAAATTCCTAAATGAAGACGTGATCAACGGCATTCTAGATCGTACTCAAGCGGAATCTGGTGACATTATCCTATTTGGCGCTGATAAAGCGGGTATCGTTGCAGAAGCAATGGGTGCGCTACGTCTGAAACTAGGTAAAGACCTAGAGTTAACGGATGAGTCTGCATGGGCTCCACTATGGGTTGTTGACTTCCCAATGTTCGAAGAAGATGACGAAGGCAACCTACACGCGATGCACCACCCATTCACATCGCCTCTAGGTGTGACTGCAGAAGAGCTAAAAGCAAACCCTGCTGCGGCAAATTCTAACGCTTACGATATGGTTCTAAATGGCTACGAAGTGGGCGGCGGCTCTGTTCGTATCCACAACGCAGATATGCAAGAAGCCGTATTTGATATTCTAGGCATCACACCTGAAGAGCAACAGCTTAAGTTCGGCTTCCTGCTTGATGCGCTGAAATTCGGTACGCCTCCACATGCTGGTCTTGCATTTGGTCTAGACCGTCTAGTAATGCTGCTATGTGGCACAGAGAACATCCGTGATGTTATCGCGTTCCCTAAAACAACAGCAGCGGCGTGTCTACTAACAGACGCACCAAGTATTGCGAATCCAGCAGCGCTAGAAGAGCTAGCAATCGCAGTAACTGCAGCGAAAGAAAAAGACGCAGAATAAGCGCACAACATTTGAAGAAAACTCCCGCAACTGCGGGAGTTTTTGTTTAAATAAACCCAAGAAACTTCCAAAGCAATTTCCCAAGCAACGCTTTTAGAACATGTTTTGTTATTAAGCGTCAAAATACATTAAAAGGTGAATTATGGCTGGTCATAGTAAATGGGCGAATATTCGTCACCGTAAAGCAGCGCAAGATGCGAAGCGCGGCAAAATCTTTACTAAATTAATCCGTGAAATCGTTGTTGCGGCAAAAGAGGGGGGCGGTGAGCCAGAAAATAACCCACGTTTGCGAGCAGCAATTGATAAAGCACTGTCTAACAACATGACACGTGACACTGTCAACCGCGCGGTCAGCCGAGGTGCTGGTGGTGAAGGCGACGACAACATGGAAACCGTGATCTATGAAGGTTATGGTCCAGGTGGTACGGCGGTCATGGTCGAATGTATGACGGATAACCGAAATCGTACGGTATCTGGCGTACGCCATGCATTCTCAAAGTCAGGCGGTAATCTGGGGACGGATGGTAGCGTCAACTATCTTTTCGACAAGAAAGGCGTGATTTCATATGGCCCAGGTTTAGATGAGGATGCGGTAATGGAAGTAGCATTAGAAAGTGGTGCTGATGACATTGAAACGGCAGAAGATGGCTCGATTGATGTCTACACGGCCCCAGGTGACTTTGGATTCGTAAAAGATGCCCTTGATGCCGCAGGTTTTGAGGCAGAGAACGCGGAGGTGTCGCTGATTCCATCTACGAAAGCAGATTTGGACGCGGATACTGCGCCAAAACTACTTCGTTTGATTGACGCTTTGGAAGATCTGGACGACGTTCAAGAGGTTTATCACAATGGTGATATCTCTGACGACGTTGCGGCTACGCTAGATTAAACTCAAGGTGTCGGGAGCGGTATTTGCTCCGAAGTTAGCAAGTAATAATAAAAAGACTTAGGCCGAATTAGGCCTCATTTTTAGGAACATTCATGTCAATTATTTTGGGCATTGACCCAGGTTCGCGCATTACCGGCTATGGGGTCATTCGTCAAAATGGACGCCACTTGCAATACCTTGGTAGTGGCTGCATTCGTACTTCAGAAAAAGAACTTCCGGGTCGGCTTAAACAGATTTATGCAGGCGTCACGGAAATCATTACCCAGTTTCAACCGGATGTTTTCGCGATCGAGCAAGTGTTTATGGCCAAAAACGCGGATTCAGCGCTAAAACTTGGCCAAGCTCGTGGCAGTGCAATTGTTGCTGCGGTGAATGCGGAGTTGCCGGTATTTGAATATGCGGCTCGTCTTATTAAGCAAGCTGTCGTAGGCACTGGTGGCGCGGACAAAGCGCAAGTTCAGCATATGGTTCAGCAGATGCTTAAATTGCCCGCCAAGCCTCAAGCGGATGCGGCCGATGCTTTAGGTGTGGCGATTTGTCATGCCAATACTAACAAGACTCTCGTTGCCTTAGCGGGCAAAGCAACCAGTGCCAGAAAAGGGCGCTATCGATAAAATTAACTGGATGTCTATCCAGTTCTTTATTATCCTGTCGCAAATTCATTTCCAAAGAGTATTTATAGTGATTGGACGTCTTCGTGGCATACTGATTGAAAAGCAACCACCTGAAGTATTAATTGAAGTTAATGGCATTGGCTATGAAGTCCAGATGCCAATGAGCTGTTTTTACGAACTGCCAAATGTTGGCGAAGAAGCCATTATTTATACTCACTTTGTTGTCCGTGAAGATGCGCAATTGCTATACGGTTTCAACACGGTAAAAGAACGAGCACTTTTCCGTGAAGTGATCAAAGCCAATGGCGTTGGTCCTAAACTCGGTCTTGGTATTCTCTCTGGTATGACAGCAACGCAATTCGTTACTTGTGTGGAACATGAAGACGTTTCTACGCTGGTTAAGCTTCCAGGCGTTGGCAAGAAAACCGCAGAGCGATTGGTTGTTGAAATGAAAGACCGCTTGAAAGGGTGGGGCGCTGGCGATCTATTTACACCATTTACGGATGCTGCTCCTGCGGATTCTAGTGCGACATCCAACAACGCGGAAGAAGAAGCAATCAGTGCGCTTCTAGCTCTAGGTTACAAGCCGACTCAAGCGTCGAAAGTGGTATCTCAGATCGCTAAACCGGACATGAGCAGTGAGCAAATGATCCGTGAAGCTCTAAAATCAATGGTGTAACGCTGGTTGCGCAGTGAACATTTGTTCAAGATAACTCATTCTCTAAGGTTAATGCCAATCGCTTAACGATGTTTTTTTGTGTCATTCCAGCGAGCCTGGCGAGACTGGGAATCTAATAGCAGCACGCTGAGCGGTTAATGAAACAATTTGACCATAAATCGCTCGGATAGAAGATCCTGTATCACGCTCCTTCGTCGCTGTACAGGATGACGAGATATAGAAATATGCCACTTGCTGTTAAACGAGCGGCATTATTCTCTCAGGTAACCATTTTTCAAGGTAAAAAGATGATTGAAGCCGATCGTTTAATCGCGCCAGAAAACCCTGCCTTTCGTGATGAAGATGTCATTGATCGTGCTATTCGGCCAAAAAAATTAGCGGATTACCAAGGTCAGGACCATGTCCGTGACCAAATGGAGATCTTCATTAAAGCTGCTCAGTTACGTAGCGAAGCACTTGATCACCTTTTGATTTTTGGTCCCCCAGGTTTGGGTAAAACCACACTTGCGAACATCGTTGCCAATGAAATGGAAGTGAACATTCGCACTACTTCAGGCCCTGTACTTGAGAAAGCAGGCGATTTGGCCGCGCTGTTAACCAACCTCGAAGAAAACGATGTGTTGTTCATCGATGAGATTCACCGCTTGAGCCCGATGGTTGAAGAGGTGCTGTATCCGGCGATGGAAGATTATCAACTGGATATTATGATCGGTGAAGGTCCGGCCGCTCGTTCTATTAAGATCGATTTACCACCGTTTACGTTAATTGGTGCGACGACCCGAGCGGGCTCTTTGACGTCACCATTGCGCGACCGCTTTGGTATTACTCAGCACCTTGAGTTTTATAAGATAAAAGACCTCCAAGATATCGTGCAGCGAAGCGCGGATTGTTTAGGTTTATCAATGGAACCTGAAGGTGCATTGGAAGTGGCAAGACGTGCGCGTGGCACACCACGTATTGCTAACCGTTTGCTACGCCGTGTTCGTGATTATGCGGAAGTAAAAGGCAATGGTCACATTTGTGCCGATGTTGCTGATAAGGCGTTGAATATGCTTGATGTGGACGCCGAAGGCTTCGATTACATGGACCGTAAGCTACTACTCGCGATTATGGAAAAATTTGGTGGTGGTCCGGTCGGGCTCGACAACATGGCAGCGGCGATAGGTGAAGAAAAGGACACTATTGAAGACGTTCTTGAGCCTTATCTTATTCAGCAAGGTTATTTACAACGCACTCCGCGTGGAAGAATCGCGACAGATCGTGCGTATTTGCATTTCGGAATTGAAAAATAAGATTCCCTCGCTGGGCCTTTGTTGCCCAGCGCTTCATTAAAGTTGACCAAACTCACATTTTTTGAATTTTTTCTCATACTGGTTTAGTAAGTAAAAAGCATTGATTGTTAACTCGATGTTTGCTTGCAACTGGTTAATTTCTCTCCTGATTACTCTCTCTTAACATCCGTATCCAATACTGGTTGATCTAGATCAATGTGATGGATTTTTGTGCAAATTCCGCGCATAAACATTGATGTATATCAAAGCGCGTTACGGCTATAAACCTTTTGAAACAATCTGTTTTTACAAGTAATATTAGCCCCAGCTATATTAGCTGATGCTTAACAATTAACTAACCAATGAAGCACATTTTTGCAACAATGAGTTGTGATAATTCAACATTTTTCAAGTGTAAATAACACCTGAATATGGATTGCAATATGTAGAGAGTGTCATTCAGCCGACACATAGGAGTTACCATGATTGACGTAGTTGATCTATCGCGGTTGCAGTTTGCACTGACAGCGATGTATCACTTCCTATTCGTACCATTGACCCTTGGTATGGCCTTCCTTCTGGCCATTATGGAATCGATGTACGTAATGACGAACAAGCAAATCTATAAGGACATGACCAAGTTCTGGGGTAAGCTATTCGGTATTAACTTTGCACTTGGTGTGGCGACAGGCCTTACCATGGAGTTCCAGTTTGGTACGAACTGGTCTTACTACTCCCACTATGTAGGTGATATCTTCGGTGCACCGCTAGCGATCGAAGCACTTGTCGCATTCTTCCTGGAGTCAACTTTTGTTGGTCTATTCTTCTTCGGGTGGGATCGTCTATCTAAACGCCAACACTTAGCGGTTACCTGGCTTGTTGCACTAGGCTCTAACTTCTCTGCTCTTTGGATTCTTATCGCAAACGGCTGGATGCAAAACCCAGTAGGCGCAGATTTCAACTTCGAAACCATGCGAATGGAAATGGTGAGCTTCTCTGAGGTTGTACTAAACCCAGTTGCTCAGGTTAAGTTCGTGCATACGGTTGCTTCTGGTTACACTTGTGGCGCAATGTTTATTCTAGGCATCAGTTCATACTACCTATTAAAAGGTCGTGACATTGCGTTTGCTCGTCGTTCGTTTGCTATTGCTGCTTCTTTCGGTATTGCAGCTATCTTATCTACCATCGTTCTTGGTGACGAATCTGGCTACGAGCTTGGTGAAGTTCAAAAAGTGAAACTCGCTGCAATTGAAGCAGAGTGGCACACTGAACCTGCACCTGCCGCATTTACGTTATTTGGTGTTCCTAACCAGGAAACGATGCATACCGATTACGCAATTAAGATCCCTTACGTAATGGGTATTATCGCGACACGCTCTTTTGATGAGCAAGTAACAGGTCTTCATGATTTACGTGATGAACACGTCGATCGTATTCGTGACGGCATGTACGCTTATGAACTTCTAGAGAAGCTTCGTGCGGGCGACAAGTCAGAAGAAAACATGACTGCGTTTGATGAAGTGAAAGGTGACCTAGGTTACGGTCTACTTCTAAAGCGCTACACAGACAATGTTGTTGATGCAACAGAAGAGCAAATCCAAGCTGCTGCGGACGACTCAATCCCAACAGTATGGCCGCTATTCTGGTCATTCCGTATCATGGTTGCTTGTGGCTTCATCATGTTGTTTGTCTTTGGTGCGGCGTTTATCCAAACGTGTCGTCAGAAGATTGAACAGAAACAATGGATTCTAAAAGCTGCACTATTTAGCATTCCACTACCTTGGATTGCAATTGAAGCGGGTTGGTTCGTCGCTGAGTACGGCCGTCAGCCTTGGGCTGTAGGTGAAATTCTACCAGTGCATGTTGCAGCTTCTGCGCTAACTGCAGGTGAAATCTGGACTTCACTCTTCGCAATTCTGGCGCTATACACGGTATTCCTGATTGCAGAAGTTTACCTAATGTTGAAATTCGCTCGTAAAGGCCCAAGTAGCCTGAAAACGGGTCGCTACCACTTCGAGCAAAATGCTGACTCTGTTGAAGACAAAGTTAGTCGCCAAGTAGAAGCGTAAGGTAAGGAGATAACAAGATGTTTGATTACGAAATCTTGCGACTCATCTGGTGGGTACTAATCGGTGTTCTACTAGTTGGTTTTGCAGTAACAGACGGCTTCGATATGGGTGTAGGCGCGCTTGTACCTATCATCGGTAAAAACGACACGCAACGCCGTGTCATGATTAACTCAATTGCTCCTCACTGGGATGGTAACCAAGTTTGGCTTATCACTGCTGGTGGTGCACTGTTCGCAGCTTGGCCTTTGGTTTACGCAACGTCATTTTCAGGCTTCTACTTAGCGATGATTTTGACACTAGCAGCGCTATGGCTTCGTCCTCTGGGCCTAGACTACCGCTCTAAAATCGAAGATCCAAAATGGCGCAATACCTGGGATATCTGTATCTCAATCAGTGGTTTTGTTCCGCCAATCATCTTTGGTGTAGCGTTTGGCAACCTTCTACAAGGTGTACCATTCCAATTGAGTGAGTTCTTGATGCCAACATACCATGGCTCATTCTTTGGTCTACTAAACCCATTTGCACTGTTGTGTGGTCTAGTAAGCTTGTTCATGATTTTGATGCAAGGTTCTACTTGGCTACAAATGAAAACAACAGGCGAAGTGCATGTGCGTGCGCGCAACGTTGCTCAGTTGGCTGGTTTACTGACGGTTGCTGCGTTTGTAGCGGCTGGTTTCTGGATCCAAAATATCGATGGCTACGTCATTGTTGGCGGTATCGACACTAACGCTGCTTCTAACCCTCTAAACAAAGAGGTTATCCGTGAAGCTGGTGCGTGGATGAAGAACTTTGAAAACTACCCACTACTATGGGCTGCTCCTGTATTAGGTGTTGCAATGCCGCTTCTCGCTGTATTGGCATCTCGTCTTGAAAAATGTGCGATTTCGTTCATTACTTCAAGCTTGGGTGTTGCTGGTGTTATCTTTACTGCAGGTTTTGCGATGTTCCCATTCATCATGCCTTCAGACTTAATGCCAAGCCACAGCTTAACAATGTGGGATGCAACGTCATCTGAGCTGACTCTGAACCTAATGACAGGCGTTGCGTTTGTTATGGTGCCAATCATCCTTGGTTACACATCTTGGACTTACTACAAGATGTTTGGTCGCCTTGATGACCAGTACATTGAAGACAACAAAAACTCACTTTACTAAGGAGCATTTACTATGTGGTATTTCGCATGGATTCTAGGTGTACTACTTGCTTGTGCATTCGGTATCATCAACGCTCTTTGGCTAGAGCACTCAGAAATGATGGATAAAGACAGTGAGTAACCTCGCTGATAAGGTAGCGAAACTTCACGCATCAATGGATAAGACTCTGCTACGAGTCTTATCTCTCATCCTTGGCTTTATGCACGTAGGATTGGTGATGTGGGACCCTGAAGCTTACCATCAAGCAATTGGTGGTTTTAACTCAATCGTCGCACCAGCACTGATTTGGTCTGTATGTTCAAGCATGGTGTATGGGGTGGGCTTCAAGCCAAGAAACTGGTACTGGCAAGTTTTGTTTAGTCCTTATTTCTCGTTAGCTATCTTAATTTATCTAACGGCACTTTATTTCATTTAGGCTGAAATATGCTGTAATAAAGTCGGTTACTAAATCATCGAATAAAAGCTAGGTATCTCGCCTAGCTTTTATTTTTTCTACAAATTTCAAAAATATTTCCTTAGCTCGGTACCAATTGCTGTCGCTTCAGTTATAGTAATTACTTTAAAGAATTGAATATATTGGTACTCCCTTGCAAGGCACATCAAATCTCTTTCACTGGCCGATCACCGTGTACTATGAAGACACTGATGCGGGCGGTGTTGTATATCATTCTAATTATCTAAAATTCTTTGAGCGCGCACGGACAGAGATGTTACGTGCTAAAGGCATTTCTCAACATGTGTTACTGGAACAAA
Organism: Vibrio sp. 811; assembly: GCF_033339195.1. Taxonomy (NCBI): domain Bacteria; kingdom Pseudomonadati; phylum Pseudomonadota; class Gammaproteobacteria; order Vibrionales; family Vibrionaceae; genus Vibrio; species Vibrio sp. 811. The sequence goes on along the minus strand of NZ_JAWOUB010000002.1, from coordinate 555,173 downwards.
ATATCGGCTTTGTTGTCCGACACATGGATATCGATTTCAACCAAGGAGCTAGGCTGGACGAGCATCTGACAGTCGTAACCCGAGTGTCAGAAATAAAACGTGCTTCTCTGCAATTCTGTCAAGAGTTGGTCAATGATCAAGGCAAGATATTGTGCAAGGCCTCGGTTAAGGTAGCATGTATCGATAATAAGAAAATGAAACCAATAGCTATTCCAACCTTTATAAATTCGGAGCTAACAAATAGTGACTGCTGATATTTCCATTTTAGATCTCTTTCTTCAGGCCAGTCTGTTGGTAAAGCTTGTGATGCTGACGTTGCTTGGCATGTCAATTGTGTCATGGGCAATGATCATCAAGCGCAGCAAAGTGCTTTCTCAAGCATCAAAAAATGCAGAGCAGTTTGAAGACAAATTTTGGTCGGGTACTGATCTTTCTCAGCTTTACCAAAAAGTAAAAGCGCGTAAAGACGAAATTGAAGGCACAGAAGAAATCTTCTACGCAGGTTTTACAGAGTTTGCTCGCCTACGTAAGAGCAACGCAAATTCACCAGCTTACATCATGGAAGGCACTGGCCGCGCAATGCGCGTTGCTGTTTCTCGTGAAGTAGATGAGCTAGAAACAAGCTTACCGTTTTTGGCAACAGTCGGTTCTATAAGCCCTTATATCGGCCTATTTGGTACCGTTTGGGGCATCATGCATGCCTTTATTGCGCTGGGTGAAGTAAAGCAAGCTACGTTGTCTATGGTTGCACCGGGTATCGCCGAGGCACTTATCGCGACAGCGATGGGGCTATTTGCGGCTATTCCGGCAGTAATGGCATACAACCGCCTAAGCAATAAAGTGAGTAAACTAGAGCACACTTACGCAACATTTTCTGAAGAATTCCACAGCATCCTTCATCGTCAAGCGATGGCTGGCCGAGACAGCGCGGATAAGGAATAAAGCATGGCGGGTTATCAACCTAAAAAGCGAAAAATGACAGCGGAGATCAACGTTGTTCCGTATATCGACGTAATGCTCGTACTGTTGATCATTTTTATGGCGACCGCTCCATTTGTGACTCAAGGCGTCGACGTTGATCTTCCGAAAACATCGACCGCAGAATCTATGCAAGACCTTGCTGGCGAGACTGACAGTAGCTTTATTATCATCGAAATTGATAGCGAGGGTAATTTAGGTCTAAGCGTAAATGATGAAGAAGTTCAGCGAGGTTTGTCGTTGCAAGATGTTATTGTGCGAGTGAAAGCGGAGCGAGAGGTTAAGCCGGATTCACCAGTTGCGGTAGGTGGCGACGCGGCAACACCATATGCCGATGTTGTTCTATTGCTAGATGAACTAAGTCGAGCTGGTATCCCTAAGGTAGGTCTAATGACCGATATCAGGGAATAGCATCAATTATCTATGAAAGATCACAAGAAGAAACCCAACCAATACGCCAAACCGATAGCAATATCGGTTGGTTTGCATGCAATTCTAGTTGCAGCCCTGCTTTGGGGGACGGACTTCAACATGTCTAAACCAGAGCCTACAGGGCAAATGGTTCAAGCTGTTGTCATCGATCCAAAACTTGTGCAGCAACAAGCGAAAGAAATTCGCCAGCAACGCGAAAAGGCAGCGAAAAAAGAACAAGAGCGTCTTGATAAACTGAGACGCGAAGCAGAGCAGCTAGAAAAAAACCGCAAAGCTGAAGAAGAGCAAATTCGCAAGTTGAAAGAGCAGCAAGCGAAAGATGCTCAAGCGGCGCGAGAAGCAGAAGCTGCACGTAAGAAAAAAGAGCAAGAGCGCAAGCAGGAAGAAGAACGTGTTCGCAAAGAAAAAGAGCGAGCTGCTAAGCTAGAAAAAGAGCGCAAGGAAAAAGAAGAAGCCGTGCGTAAAGCTGAGCAGGAGCGTTTAGCAAAAGAAGCGGCTATAGCAAAAGCTGAGCAAGAACGTTTGGCTCGTGAAAAAGCAGCAAAAGAAGCGGAAGAAAAAGCACGTCGTGAGCGTGAAGCTGCTGAAAAAGCTGAACAAGAGCGCATTGCAAAAGAGAAAGCGGCAAAAGAGGCAGCGGAGCGAGAGCGTAAAGCGAGAGAAGCAGCTGAGCGTGCCGAGCGTGAGCGTAAAGCTCAAGAAGCCGCGTTAGATGATATTTTTGCGGGTCTCGAGGATGAGGTCAGTAAAAACAGTGCTGCGCGCAATCAATTTATTGACGACGAACTTTCTCGTATGTCATCCATCTATACTCAAAATATTCAGCAAAAGCTGATTAAGGATGACTACTTGCTGGGAAAGGAGTGTAGGGTAAACATCAAATTGATTCCGACAGGAACTGATATGATGGTCTCTGGTGTTACCGTTTTGAGTGGCGATACTCGAGTATGTGCTGCGGCGAAGCGAGCAATAGCTCAGGTAGGGACGTTCCCTAAATCTTCAGAATCAGCGGTCAATGAAAGACTAAAAGACATCAACATAACTGTTGCTTTGGACTAAAAGGAATAAGACGTGATTAGACGCCTTTTACTAGGAATGTTTGTACTGTTTAGCAGTATGACAAATGTGGCGAATGCCGCATTAGAGTTGGTCATTACCGATGGTATTGATTCAGCACGACCAATTGCTGTTGTTCCGTTTAAGTGGGAGGGCACACAAGCGCTTCCAACGGATGTTTCTGCTGTTATCGCCTCGGATTTACAACGTAGTGGTAAATTCAGCCCAGTTCCAACGAGCAAAATGCCACAAACACCGTTCAGTGAATCAGAAGTTAATTTTGATGCTTGGACCAATTTAGGTGTGGATGCGCTATTGACTGGTTCAATCAAGCAAAACGACCAAGGTGACTACGTTATCAACTATCAACTTGTTGATATTGTGCGTGGTCAGTTAACAGGTGGGAAGAGTAAGGCGCTTGGTAGTGACGGTGAATTGGTTCTGTCAAAAGATCATGTGCTGTTCAATAAAGTAGCCACTGTTCAAGGGCCTCGTATGCGTGAGTACGCTCACCGTATCTCTGATTTGGTGTATGAACAGTTAACTGGCGACCGTGGCGCTTTCATGACTCGTATTGCATATGTGGTAGTGAACGATAAAGACCGTTTCCCTTACCAACTTCGAGTCGCTGATTACGATGGCTACAATGAGCGTCTGGTTTTACGTTCTAAGCAACCATTAATGTCACCAGCGTGGTCACCAGATGGTAAAAAGCTTGCGTATGTTAGCTTCCAAAATGGCCAAGCAGAAATCTTCATCATGAACATCTACACCGGTGAACGTGAGAAAATTACTTCATACCCACGTCACAATGGTGCGCCAAGATTTTCGCCAGATGGCAATAAGTTAGCGATTGTTCTTTCTAAAACAGGCTCGCTTCATGTTTATACGTTTGACCTTAACACTCGTAAGCTGACGCAAATTACGCGTGGCAGATCAAATAATACGGAACCGTTCTGGCATCCGGATGGAAAATCGTTGATTTTCACATCGGATAGGGGTGGTAAACCACAGATTTATCAAGTAAATTTGGGCAGCGGTTCTATTGACCGTTTGACTTGGCAAGGCAGCCAAAATTTGGGTGGTCAGATTACTCCTGATGGGCGATTCCTAGTTATGGTGAACCGCAGCAACGCAGGATTTAATTTGGCGAAACAAGATTTGGAAACTGGTGCTCTTCAAGTCTTAACTAAGACCTTGCTTGATGAGTCTCCTAGTATTGCCCCAAACGGTGGCATGGTTGTGTATAGCTCGATTTACAACAAGAAAAACGTACTATCGATGGTGTCAATTGATGGTCGATTCAAAGCTAGATTACCGGCAACAAATGGGCGTGTTCGAGCGCCTGCATGGTCACCGTTTTTGTAGTAATAAGTTTGATTAATAAAGGAAAATAAGATGCAACTGAACAAGGTTCTAAAAGGGCTACTAATCGCGCTTCCTGTAATGGCTGTTACAGCGTGTAGTTCAAGCGACGACGCTGCTTCTAACACTGGTGCAGCAACAAACAACAATGGCGCAGTGGAAACAACAGTAGCTACGCCAATTGATCAAAGCGGTCAGTTGACAGAGCAAGAGCTAAAAGAGCAAGCGCTACGTGAAACTCAAACAATCTACTTTGCTTTTGACAACTCAACAATTGCAGCAGATTACGAAGAGATGCTAGCGGCTCACGCTTCTTACCTAAGCAAGAACCCAGCACTTAACGTAACTATCGAAGGTCACGCTGATGAGCGCGGTACACCTGAGTACAACATTGCTCTAGGTGAGCGTCGTGCACAAGCAGTAGCGAACTACCTACAAGCACTAGGTGTTCAAGCTGACCAAATCTCAATCGTTAGCTACGGTGAAGAGAAGCCACTTCTTCTAGGTCAATCAGATGAAGTTTACGCTAAGAACCGTCGCGCGGTTCTAGTATACTAATTCGAGGTAATCCTCATGTTCAGTAACACTAAGCGCGCTGTTGCGCTTACGTTACTGGCAAGTGCAGCGAACTTTGCGTTCGCTGCACCAGCTCCAGTATCCGATCTCAACAGCACATCATCCGTCTCTAAGAGCCGTTCATCTGAAACGGAAGTAGAACGTCTAGAACGTTTGCTACAAAATCGCAATCGCGTTCAGCTCCAAATGCAACAGCAAATTGACCAAATGTCACAAGAGATCAGTGAATTGCGTGGTCAATTAGAGCGAAATAGCTACGAAATGAAACAAATGTTGCAACGTCAACGTGAGTTGTTTGTCGAGCTGGATCGTGTTCGTGGAGAGATAAAATCCACACCTGCACAAGAAGCACAACCTGTGAAAACAGGTGGCCAGTACACTCCAAATGTTGATGAGCAAACGGCATATCAGAATGCAGTTGACCTCATTCTCAAAAAGCGTGATTACACTGGCGCAATTGCAGCGTTCCAGCAGTTCCAGAAAGATTATCCTGATTCTACATATTCAGCGAATTCTCACTACTGGTTAGGTCAGTTGTACTTCGCTAAAAAGCAGGATGAGGATGCAGTGAAAAGTTTTGCCGCTGTTGTGTCTTATAAAGACTCCAACAAGCGAGCCGATGCGTTGCTTAAGTTAGGCGAAATCGCTGAGCGTAATAACAATGCAGCTCAAGCGAAAAAGTACTACCAACAAGTGGTTGATGAATACCCAGGTAGTGCATCTGCAAAACTTGCCAGCTCTAAGCTGTAAGACGTTATGTTTTGAAAAGGAAGCCTCGGCTTCCTTTTTCTTTTCCATTTTCTGTTGGTGCAGAACGGCTAAGTCGATAGCAATGATGCAGAGCCTCTGACCTTGTGTTGCACCGAATTTCGCTACTCGGAAATGCTACCTGTAACAAAGATATACGGCTAGACCGCTAGAAATCCCCGCGACAAGTTGGTTTTTGAAAATTAACGAGGTTACAATACTCGGATTAAAGGAAGTTGCGTAGAGCATGAGCAATGAGCCATATATTAGATAAAATCGACACTGTTTACCCATTCCCACCGAAACCAGTTCCATTAAGCGAAGAAGAAAAAGCATCTTACATTGAGCGTATTAAAAAGTTACTCAAAGAAAAAGATGCGGTACTTATCGCGCACTATTATACCGACCCTGAGATTCAAGCCCTAGCTGAAGACACTGGCGGGTTTGTTGGTGACTCGTTGGAAATGGCGAAGTTTGGTAATCGTCACCCTGCAAGTACATTGATTATTGGTGGTGTTCGCTTTATGGGCGAGTCGGCCAAAATTCTGACACCAGAAAAGCGCATTCTAATGCCAACGTTGGAAGCGGAATGTTCGCTCGACCTTGGCTGTCCTGCGGATAAGTTCAGCGAGTTTTGTGATGCTCACCCTGATCATACGGTTGTAGTTTACGCAAACACCTCAGCAGCGGTTAAAGCCCGTGCCGACTGGGTCGTTACATCGAGTATTGCGCTTGAAATCGTGGAACACTTAGACGCTGAAGATAAGCCAATTATTTGGGGACCAGACCGTCACCTAGGATCGTACATCGCTAACAAAACTGGCGCAGATATGCTGCTTTGGCAGGGTGAGTGTGTGGTTCATGATGAGTTCTCTGCTGATGCGCTACGAAAAATGAAGAGCGTGTATCCAGATGCGGCTATTTTGGTTCACCCTGAGTCACCAGCAAGCGTCGTAGAACTTGCCGATGCCGTTGGATCAACGAGTCAGCTGATCAAAGCAGCGAAAGCGCTTCCTCACAAACAAATGATCGTTGCGACAGACAAAGGCATTTTCTTTAAAATGCAGCAACTTGTGCCAGAGAAAGAACTTATCGAAGCGCCAACCGCAGGTGCAGGCGCAACATGTCGCAGCTGTGCACACTGTCCTTGGATGGCAATGAACGGTTTGAAAGCAATTGAGAAAGCGCTTAGTGAAGGTGGTGAAGAGCACGAGATTTTTGTTAACGAAGAACTGCGTGTTAAATCCCTTATCCCGCTTAACCGCATGCTAGATTTTGCTGAGCAGCTAAATATGCAAGTGAAAGGTAATGCTTAAAAAGTAGGCGTAACTGAAAGTAAATCTCAAAAACCAGCCGAATATGGCTGGTTTTTTTGTGTCTTACTATCAATGAGTTACTATTGATGCAATCAATGAATATCGAGGTCATAAATTTATGGCGGTGTGGTTAGTAGTTAAAAAGTGGCTTAGTTCCCACCTTTTTAAATTGAGCAACCGAAGCCTTCTCATCTTTAGTGGCTTATATGTGAGCCTTTCATGGTGGCTGCTGGTTCTCGCTGGTGAAACAGCATTAACAGACAGTTTCGCTAACTTTATCTATTACCTCATGGTTACGGCGAGTACGGTGGGTTATGGCGACCATTCTCCAGTAACAGATTTGGGTAAATGGGTTGTCGTACTATTTGTAATCCCCGGCGGTTTGAGCTTATTCGCCGCATTATTGGGGCGTGTCGCTGGAGCAGCGATGGACTATTGGCGAGCGGGTATTTTAGGAAAACGGAGAGTAAGAGTGGAAAACCATATTGTATTGTTGGGCTGGAATGGATCGAGAACGATGCACCTTATTCGCATGTTACAACATGAAGAAGAGGGAAAGCGTCCGATTGTTTTATGCAGCCGTTCAGAAATAGAGAACCCGTTACCTGGCGAAATCAGTTTTATCAAAGTGACCAGTTATACCGATTCGCAAGAAATGAAAAACGCCAATATTGCCGAAGCCGCTTGCATTATTGTGGATAATCTCTCGGACGACATTACCTTGTCAGCCGCTCTATACTGCGCATCTGTAAACCCTTCCGCTCATTTGGTCGCTTACTTTAAAGATGAAGCGCTAGGCCGACTTCTAAGTCAGCATTGCCCGAAAGCGGAATGCATACCTGCTGTTGGCGCAGAAATGTTGGCAAAAGCGGCGGTTGACCCGGGCTCAAGTGCGCTTCATCAGGAGCTTTTGGCTTCAACACGAGGTATGACGCAATACTCAGTTATTTATCCTGAGGGGCAGTCTGCCACCACTATTGAGAATCTCTTCGTTTTTCTCAAAAGACGCCATCATGCCACGCTGATTGCTTTTGATATTGGCGATGGTATTCAACTCAACCCAGATTTAGATGCTGAAGTACCCGCGAGTACCAAGCTGTTTTACATTGCAGATGAACGTATTGAAGATTTTGCCTGGAAAGAAATGAACAAGGAACAATAATGCACATGATTGCTGGCCTGTTAGCAGGCTTCCCAAACTTTTTACTCTATTTCTCTGTTTCTATTATTTTTGTATTGGCGTTTAAGTTCATCTACGTCAAGTTGACGCCATACGATGAGTGGCATCTGATCAAAGAAAAACAAAATACAGCAGCAGCGATTGCGCTAAGTGGGGCCTTCCTTGGTTACTGTCTCGCGATTTCGGGGGCGGCAAAAAACTCAGTCAATATCGTCGATTTTATGGTTTGGGGCGTTGTTGCAATGCTTGCTCAAATTATTGCATTTGCAATTGTACGCTTTATTTTACTTCCGAAAGTGGCAGAGCGTATCGAAAAAGATGAACTGCCAGCCGGTATTGTATTAGCAGCAGTTTCTGTTTCGGTTGGCGTATTGAATGCCGCTTGCATGACTTACTAGGAGGAACGATGAAGCGGAGTTCTAACGTTAAACGTTCTTCCATGGACAAAAGCTTAAAGCTTGGGAAAATTCTTCCCTTTGCTGCCTTTGGTGGTATTTTCTTCTTTGCTACGTACGAGTCAAAAACAGAAGGGTACATTTTTTCTGATGCTGATGAGTGTAAATCTAACTCGCCTGAGTTTAGTGAACAGTGTGACATTGCATACCAAGAAGCTTTAGCTCGTGCCGAACAAAATGCCCCTCGCTACCGCAGCGAGTTCGAATGCGAGAATGATTTCTACGAGGATGATTGTTACTACAGTTCCAGTTCCCGAGCTTATGTACCTAACTTTGGCGGTTTTTTTTACAGTCGCTCATTAAGCGGATTGAAAGGTTATAACAAGAGCTATTACTCAGAGCCGATGTACCGTTATAAATCCAAATTCTATAATGGAGCAGGACAATTCTTTGGCTCCTACCGAAACCAGCCGACCAAAGTTGCGACTAATAGCCTTAATAAACGTGGTGGCGGCACCATTGGCAGGGCGATGTCTCGAGGCGGGTTTGGTAAAGCGGTGTCGGTCAGTCGAGGCGGTTAAAAAGCACTATGTTTCGACGAGAAATACAAGAGCGCGAAAACTGGCGCGAATTAGCACGCCAGTTTGGTTTTGGTTTCCATACCATGTATGACCAACCGTATTGGGATGAGAGTGCTTACTATCAATTCACGCTTGAGCAAATTGAGCGCGATATAGAAGCGCCCACTGAAGAGCTGCATCAGATGTGCCTGGCTATTGTGGATGAAGTCGTTCGGAGTGAGTGGTTGCTGACGCAATGTGCGATCCCTGAATCTATGTGGGAGCAGGTCGCTTCTTCATGGAGACGAAGCGAACCTTCGCTTTATTCGCGGCTGGATTTCGCGTACAACGGGACCTCGCCAGCAAAATTACTGGAAAACAATGCGGATACGCCAACCAGCTTGTTTGAAACTGGCTTTTGGCAGTGGGTGTGGCTAGAAGATGTTGTAAATAAAGGTCGAGTTCACCGTAGCGCGGATCAATTCAATATTCTTCAAGATTTTTTGATCGAGCGCTTTGCCGAAATAGCAAAATACCAACCAGGACAAACACTTCACTTTAGCTGCTGCAAGTACACTGAAGAAGATAAAGGGACTGTCCAGTATTTAGAGGATTGCGCGCGAGAGGCAGGGTTAGCAACGGCATTCGTGCATGTCGAAGATATTGGAGTGACGGAAGATGGTCTGTTTGTGGATGCTGACGACAGAGCGATTCGTTGGATGTTTAAGCTTTACCCTTGGGAGTTTATGTTTGAAGAGGAATATGCGAAGTACTTAGCGACTGCGAACGTAAACTGGTTAGAACCGATGTGGAAGTCGATTCTATCCAATAAAGCACTTTTACCGTTATTGTGGGAGCGCTTTCCTAACCACCCGAACCTTTTGCCCGCTTATTTTGCTAACGATTCAAAAGCGAACACTATGAGAGATTATGTCATCAAGCCACTATTTTCTCGAGAGGGCGCGAACATCGAGATCGTCATCGATGGAAAACGTTTTGTTAAAACGTCAGGGCCTTATGAATCTCAATTCAATATCGTCCAGCAATACCATCCACTACCTAAGTTTGGGCAAAACCATACGTTAATTGGCAGTTGGTTGGTCAATGATAGAGCTGCCGGTATTTCGATTAGGGAAGACAGTAGCTTAGTGACTCAAGATATGGCGCGGTATATTCCACATGTAATTTTAACATGATCAAAAAAGCTCTCCATTTGGAGAGCTTTTTGTCTATTCAGCCGTTCAATCTTGATGGTCGACAGCGTTGCGTCTATTGTTCTTCAGCTAATGCAACACCGCGCTGGGTAAGACCACATAACATCACTGGCATTGCATTGAAGATTTCCTCAAACTGCTCTAAGCCTTCCATACCTTGTTCGGCCAATGTTTCAATGGTCGTTTCTGGGTCGTAAAGCATAGTAAGAGAAAGTAAAACACCACCGAGTAGGGCATTATCTTCGCTATCCTCAGGCATCAACGTTTCCCAGTCATCACGCGCAAGTTGCCAGCCTTGTAATACACCTTCACAGAAATCGCGAGCCTGACTTGTTACAATGTCTTGCTCATCTAGCGCGCACCCTGCAGGCCACTGCCAAGTGCCTTCTAGGAGAGCGGGACGAGTTTGGTTCCACATTTGTACAATCTCGTCAATGTATTGCTCTAGTTGCTCACCGTCAGTAAATGGCGCTGTTTCTTCTCCACCCCATAAGAATGGCAACCACTCTTGAGGCATTAATACGTTTGGCGCTGCAGCCATCGCTGTTACAAAGCCTTGAGTTTTTGCTAGGTTTAGTAGTTTACCGTCAAGTTCTGGGAGAGAAAGGATGTCTTGTAGTTTCAAAATAGAATACCATTTGTTAATGGGCTGGTTGATTGCGCTCATCTTACCAATCAATTAGTGATAAATCGATATTAGGGAATGATTCACACATCTATGGAAATTCGCTCATCACTTAGAAAAAAAAGCATTCTCGCCCTAACACTTTACCTGTGCTTCTTTATCGCCACTATCGGTTCTGTCGCCTATTTGGTTGTTGAGCCACCGGTTAGACAAAAGCTAGAGCAAAACCTAGAGTTACGTACCCAACTCCTGGCTCTTGAGATAAAAGAGCCCCTCCTCAGTTCTACAGGTGTATTGAGCAGCTTAGTAGGGCTAGCCCAAGGGACTGAAAATATTCAATCTCTCAACACAATAATTCCACATATTCTTCAATTGAGTGACAAGATGCTTGTTAGTGGTGGCGTATGGCCTAAACCCGAGCTCAAAGCAGAACAATGGAGATATAGAAGTCTATTCTTCAATAAAAACAGTGATAGTGGTATTGACCAAATTCACTCCTACAATAACCCCGAATCTGGCGGTTATGATAATGAACCCTGGTATGTCGCTGCCGCCGATGCTCCGGTAGGTTCTGTTAGTTGGTCTACGGTTTACATCGATACCTTTACTCAGGTCCAGATGATTACCGCGTCTTCTCCGTACTACCAAAACGGTCGATTCGCTGGAGTTGTAACGGTAGACCTATCACTTGATGCACTTTTTCAGTTTATTCGAGAGCACACGAACCAGCATTCTTTGGGGGTAGTGGTTCGCGATGCTGACTCAAACGTGATTATTGAGCACAACTTTCAACTGACGGACGAAATTTATGTCAGCGAGCTTGATTTCGGAGAGTTCGATTGGCGCATGGAAGTTGTCAACGCAAAAGCTAAAGTCGCCGATCAAGTGTTTGAACAAGTGATGAGCGTTGAGGGGAGGATCATTCCATTTTTGCTCTTGTGTGTCTTGGTCGGTTACTACTTACTGAATCGCTATATTGTTGAACCAATTGTTCGCATTGCCGCTAAGATTGACGACTCTAAAACAGGTGGGATCATAGATATTGAGTACGATAGCGATGACGAAATCGGACAGCTTATCGAGAAGTTCAATGAAAAGACGATCTATTTGGAGCAGGAGAGAATAAAAGCTCAGGCTTCGACAAACGCTAAAACGGCATTCTTAGCCACATTGTCCCACGAGATTCGCACACCAATGAACGGTGTACTAGGAACTGCCCAGATACTGTTAAAAACACCACTTACCGATGAGCAACGTAAGCACCTGAGAACACTTTATGATTCAGGTGATCACATGATGACATTACTCAATGAGATTTTAGATTACTCAAAAATTGAACAAGGGCATGTTGAGTTTGAAAATAAGCCTTTCCCAATTGAGTCGATTATCGGCAGTATCAAGAGTGTTTATCAAACGCTGTGTGCAGAAAAAGGTCTTCGCTTTAGAGTAGTCTCGCATTTACCAACGGGTCGTTGGTACAACAATGACAAAGCCCGTTTGCGTCAAGTACTGTTCAATCTACTCAATAACGCTGTTAAGTTCACCGATCGTGGCATCGTAGAGGTAGAGCTAGCCGAGAAATCGAGTAAGGCAGGCACCAAGCTGATACTAAAGGTAAAAGATACAGGAATTGGTATTTCAAAAGAGGCACAAAAACGCATTTTTCGTCCTTTTGAGCAAGCGGAGTCATCAACGACTAGACGGTTTGGTGGAACAGGGCTTGGTTTAGCAATAGTCAAAGAAATCGCGGAACATATGGGTGGGCAAGTGGTTGTAGAGAGTCAGGAGGACGCTGGAACGACTTTTACTGTCGAAATTGCCCTTACACCTTGCAAGCCAGGTAAAGTAGAGTCAATCAATACACATAAATTGAACTGTAAAGGGTTGAAAGCACTCATTGTTGAAGACAACCGAACAAATGCGATCATTATGGAAACTTTCCTCCGAGCCAAGGGCTTTGAGTGCACAAGTGTCGAAAATGGTCAGCTTGCAGTCGATGAGGTTGCGATCAAACCATTTGATTTGATACTGATGGATAATCATATGCCTGTTCTAGATGGCGTTGGGGCCATATCAGCCATTCGAGCAATGAGTTCACCTGCTAAGTCGGTACTGATTTTTGGCTGTACAGCGGATGTGTTCAAAGAAACACAAGAGCGTATGATTAATGTAGGAGCAGATCACATAATAGCGAAACCAATAGTGGAGTCTGAATTAAATGATGCACTGTATCTTCATGCGACACAGTTATATCAGTACCAATCGGACTTTGATGGAAATGCAGCAGATAGCTTTAATGCTGAAAAGTGGTTACTCAACTTCTATGTCGCTCTAGATAATGGACATCTTAATGAAGCACTTGAGGCTATTTCAGCGATCATTGCGGAGGCTCCCCTTGAACTCAGTGGCGACGTTTCTTCAGTCGCCGAACGGATAAGAAGTAACTTAAAGCGTCAGCAATCCCCGGACCAAGATGATATCGATACATTAACGATTTTGCTGGCCTCACCATAACTGAATCAATATGGCGCAACTGTAAATTGTTCTTACTATTCATACGTCATCCAGCGTCGTCACAAACTCTTCTAACCTGCAATGAACAGGCTTGCAGTTTTACTTTTACGAGTAAAGCAGCAAGACCTTCTACTGTGATTATATCGGTAATACTCTGAATTTTCGCAGCTTGGTAGCATAAGCTATAGGAGTGACTGTTTACAGTCCGAGTTTTGTTCTAACTTTACGTCAAAATAATTATCGTAACCCCTTTTTATGTAAGTGAAATCCGTGTTTTTGTACCATTTTTACGTAATTTTAGGCGTTTTTACTCGCCATTGGTGAAAAAAACTACTTTTACTTTAAAAGTTGGTTATAAATTTACAACTTAATTTTAAATACAGAGCCATAAGCTAGTTTTTGTGTGTTCTAATTGCATCATTAACTGGCTTGATGTCTTTTTAGTGGTTAATAGTTTTATTATTTTTATTAATTGCAGTGTTTGATTTTAAGGGTTTTGTAAATGAAGTCTCGTGGACCATTTTGTATTCGTCACGCCGCAGCGGATACCTTTGCTATGGTTGTTTTTTGCTTTATCACAGGGATGATTGTCGAGATTTTGATTTCAGGGATGACATTTGAGCAATCTCTAGCATCGCGTACGCTATCGATTCCAGTGAATATCGCCATTGCTTGGCCGTATGGGGTTTTTCGTGATTGGGTGCTGCATCAAGGTAGTAAGGTGTCGCCGTCTTCCTTTATGAAAAACATCTCTGATCTGGTCGCTTATGTACTATTTCAATCTCCAGTTTATGCGGGTATCTTATTCGCGGTTGGCGCGTCTACAGATCAAATTGTGACCGCAGTGGCAAGTAACGCTGTTATTTCTTGTGGCATGGGTGTGTTGTATGGGTACTTCTTGGATATGTGCCGCCGTTGGTTCCGTGTTCCCGGTTATTCTCAAAGCATGTAAATGCCCCAGTTTTGCTCAATTTAGTTACTTAGTGAGCAATCGATTCGAAAAGGGCGCTTTTTTTTATGTTTAGCCTTGACCATCAGGCACATAATCATTAAATTAGCGCCTCGTTAGCCAATGATGCTAACCAAAATTTGATTCGGTGAGTTGTCCGAGTGGCTGAAGGAGCACGCCTGGAAAGTGTGTATACGGCAACGTATCGAGAGTTCGAATCTCTCACTCACCGCCACATTCTAAAAGGTCTGATTTGTCAGGCCTTTTTTCGTATCTACACTAAAGTAATGCGTCATTGAAAGTACACAAGAGTGCTCAAGGTGCAAGCGCCATTCTATCTACAAGCCAACTATTCACATCTCACCTCTATACAACGCCAAAATTGAAGAAGCTATACAGAGGCAGCCATAATCTGATTGGTGCGGGTTAGCCCATCCGCTTTAATCTAGAATTTAGCACCCATATCACATGAGGTATGAATACGGCCACAAGAATGAACGTATTGCTACTAGATGCTAAGCAAAACAGCCATGAACACGAATACAACAGCAATCATACCAAAGAGATCTGTGTTTGGATTGAGGTCATCTGGGTTAAATTTTTCAATGCTTTGCGTCGTTTTGCATCTTATCTTCATGTTCTTGTCCTTATTTCATGTACTATTTCAACAGCAACATAACATGCAATTGAGTGTTCACAAGTCATAAAAAGCATAAGTATACTTGCACCTCATTGAGCGCAAAAAATACTCAAAGCGTTTTAAAGTGGCGGTCTACCTTTTGTAACATCAAATGTTCTTTCTGTTTTTGTGCCTGTATCGCTATATTTGAGAAACGGTTATCTCGTTCTAGTTAGGAACAAACTACTGGCTGCCGCTACATTCTCTCAGCGTTCCCACTCAGTCGCTTTGGGTAGATACTTTAGTCGTGAGTACTGCAAAAAAACGCCGCATGAGCAGCGGCGCTTCGTTGAGGAATTCCCTTTCCTACTTGTAGCTAAGTTCTGTCGCTTTGCCTTTGAAGATCCGGTATACCACAAAGGTGTAAAGCAATATCACCGGCATAACAATCATCACACCGTAGCCCACGATTATTAACGTCGCAGGCGAGGAGGCGGCCTCTTGTGCGGTCATTAATCCCGGCACAACTTCTGGGAAGAAGCTATACGCAAGCCCGAGAAAGCTCAACGCGAAAATGACAGTGACACCAAAGAAAGGCCAGCGCACACCCAGATCATTCACCATTGGAACCTGACGCAAATAGCGATCAACTAGGAAGATGGTTGCCAATACAATTAACGGAACTGGGGCAAGCAACAAGATTTCTGGGAAGCTGAACCAACGCAAGGCAACTTGTTGATTTACAATCGGGTTTACAACGCTAACCACCAAGATTCCTAAGGCCGCTAACCAACCAGCACGGCGAGACCAACGGGCCGAGCGTATTTGCAAATCACCTTCCGTTTTTAGTACTAACCATGCGCCACCGATGTAAACGTACGCCGCCGCTACACAAAGTGCGCTTAACCAAGCAAAGCCAAATGCTTCGGTTGATTGTTCAAATCCCATGATGTAACGACCCACCATGTAACCCTGAGTTAGTGCGGTGATTAGCGAGCCAATTCTGAAGCACCAATCCCAATGAGGTTTATGATCCGAGTTCGCTTTGGCTCGGAAATCGAATGCCACGCCACGCATGATCAGTGCGATAAGCATGATGGCGGTCGGCATATAAAGCTCCGTCAAAATCAAGCTATGAGCGGTAGGAAAGGCAATCAACAAAATACCAACGGCTAACACCAACCACGTTTCGTTCGCGTCCCAGAAAGGGCCGATAGACGCTATCATTCGGTCACGTTGCGCTTCATTATCACTTGGCAAAAGGATACCGACACCAAGGTCGTAGCCGTCGAGCACGGCATACATAAAGACCGAGAAGCCAAGCAGCAGAAGATAAATTTCTGGTAGATAGTTGAGCATGATTAGGCCTCTTGTTGTGTCAGTGGGACTTCATGGGCTGCAACGTCTTTGCGCGCCAAATAGAATAGGGTATGGATGTACGCAACCAGCAATGCAGCATAAATGGCTAAGTACATAATGAGCGAAGTCATCACGCTACTGCTCGCAACCGTGGTGACGGCTTCGGATGTTCGCAATACACCGCTGACCAACCAAGGTTGTCGACCAATCTCAGTAACATACCAACCCGCCAGTGTGGCTATCCAACCAGAGAACGTCATGGCTAATACTGTGTATAGGTAAGGTTTAGGTAGCGCTTTCTTGCGTGTTAGCTTCACCGCGCCATACCAGCTAACCAGCAGCATAAGGACACCTACACCAACCATCACGCGGAAACCAAAGAACAAGGGCTTCACTGGCGGGTGGTCAGGCGCAAACTCGTTAAGTCCCTGGATTTCCCCGTCTAAGTCATGCGTAAGAATCAAACTAGCCAACTTAGGGATGCCCACTTCAAAATCATTGCTGCGAGTTTCTTCATTTGGCATCGCAAACAGAAGAAGGGGCGCGCCTTGCTCGGTCTCCCACACACCTTCCATTGCTGCTATTTTTGCAGGTTGATGTTCAAGCGTGTTTAACCCGTGAAGGTCACCGACAAAGATTTGTACCGGGATGAACCCAGCCGCCGCGAACAACGCGACTTTTAAGCCAAGTTTGGCTGAGCGATGATCTGGCTTTTTCATTATTTGATAAGCCGAGATACCCGCAATCAAGAAGCTGGCAGTCAGCGCCGATGCTAATAGCGTGTGTAGAAGACGGTACGGTAAAGAAGGATTGAAAATGACTTCTTTCCAACTGGTCACATGAACAATGCCGTCAATCACTTCATAGCCACTTGGTGTGTGCATCCAGCTGTTAAGCACCAGAATCCAAAATGCGGACATACTTGTCCCAACAGCAACCAGAACGGTGGCGAGAGTATGAACCCATTCCGGTACTCGTCCTCGTCCAAAAAGCATTACACCCAGGAAGGTGGCTTCCATAAAGAAGGCGGTCATCACTTCGTATCCGAGCAATGGTCCAGCTACGTTTCCGACTCGTTCCATAAAGCCTGGCCAGTTGGTACCAAACTGGAAACTCATCGTAATGCCGGATACCACACCCAAGGCGAAAGTGAGAGCGAATATCTTGACCCAGAAGTAATAAACATCGAGCCATACGGGGGCTTGTGTGCGGTTATATCGCCATTTGAAAAACACCAACATCCACGCCAACGCAATGGTGATGGTCGGGAAGAGAATGTGAAAGCTGATATTGGCCGCGAACTGGATCCGCGACAGCATGAGGGTATCTAACATCTTGGTTCCTCAAAAACGTGCCATACTAAAAATCGTGTCTATCTGTAATTTAGTTACGAAAAGTCAGGCAGTTTGGATTCATGTATCGAGAAATACAGGTGATTCTGTTTTCTTCTAACCATGATTTATATCAACTAAGACAAAGAAAGGAGTGTAGGAAATTGTCTCAAAATGCCACTAATAGTCGCGAGAAGTGAGTAAAAGAAAGCAAATGTAACTGAAGGAGCATGGATTAAGATTAGTTCGAATTATCCTTATGATGGTTTCGATAATCCTGAAATAAAATTACAAAAACAATATTTTTAGTAAGGAAAATTGCCTTGCCTTCACTTTGAACCTCCATACTATTTATACACTAGTCATGTCGAGATCATCTCAAACACAGCAAACTTACTGGCAGTTAAGGTGGGAAACTTTAGCTAATTGATAAACTTAAAATTGCACTGCTAATGACATGTGCATCATAAGTTCGTTAGCACTCGACCAGAAGTGCGATAGGCTACATTTTTATACTAGCGAACGATTTGGCGCTAGGTAATTCGGTTTTCACTAGATCAACAAGTCGACTGCGGACCATTTTCGATTCCTGATGAGTTTCAATCCAAACTGACACTTACTTTTCAGCAAGTGTGCTAGTGTCTTTCTTGTTATTTATTAAATAATTAATAAATGCCGATCTGGTAAAGAGAGTTGTGGACAGCTATCTCGAGCAGTAGACTGGCGCTAGCCAGAGAGTCTGACTTTGAGGGGGGCATTCTACATGAACTTTGGATTCTGCCACCGCAAAGCTGATATTGAATTTGATGGAGATGGATAATGAACGACAGTTGGGCTAATTTCTTTCCTTACTTTGCTGGAGCTTTTAAGCTTATTGTATTAGGGATAGGAGCCTACTTAGCCATTAAATGGCATTTTGACGAAGAGCGAAGGGTAAGAGAAGCGGAAGGTGTAGTGTTTGATAACCCAAGTCTCATGAAAAAGTTTGCGAAGACGCTAACTCTGCCATTCCTTTTGTGTCTTCTAGTTCTTCTTGTTATATATGCTACCAACTGGTTCCTGTACTGACAGCGTTATTGTTTGTTGTAGTAAAGTTGAATGCTGCCACCTCTGAGAGTCGAGCCGTAGTTGAAGTTAACGCCTATGCCGAAATTGTCTAACCAATCAAAGGGCTTTGGTGCATAAAATAGCCATCCTATAGAAGCTTCGTAGTAATGCGGGCTTCCCAGTTCATCGCTTAAATCATGCGAAAGGTCGACTCTTTTAATCCCGGTAAATAAAGCTTGCTCACCGTGATAAATATTGTAGTAACCGGTGATTTCATTAGATAGGTACCAACCTTTAGGGTTGCCTATATTGCCGTTATTTGCGCTTCCCCAGCTGTGCCCCATGAATGAATTCAATGTCGAACTGGCATGCCATTTCCCCCAACTTGTGGGAGACGTGTATTTGGCTTTAATGGATGGTTGAACTATTGCCGCCCATGCTGAAACGTTAACGGCACGGCCGTCTAGGATTCTTCCAATGATGGAGGAAAGTTTATTATCGGTAGAGAATGAGTTTTCATAACGCATAAGGTGAGTCGTCGTTCTGGTGCTAAGGGTGACGTTTTCACTTGCTTTGTATAGGTACCCATAACCAATCGACGCACCGTATGTCCTTTCCTTGAGAAGATCCTTACTTGTGCCGAATAGTTTGAGATCATTCTCTGTTTGTATCGTAAATGCCTTAAACGACAGCTCATGTAAGTCCTCGCTGCCCTCTATGTCAAAGTTAGTCGTGTAAGGGAGAACATATACGGATTTGCTTCGACGTTCATTGATTGACTCGTCAGTCCCGAACTCTGGGTTGGCGGTATCAAATAATGCATTCGGATCAAAGTCGCCAATACCAAACGCAATTGCGTCAGTATCGGACAGCAAAACCGCGATAGAAAAACGTTGTTGGAGAAGGTTGCTAATTTCCTTATCTAGTGGATCCGCTTGAGCTGTGTTAGGAAGAGAGAGTAGGAGAGCGAGCGAAACGACTCGCCACTCCACTGAGGCGAAGTTGGGTTGGAACATTTTGGCTCTTTCAAATGGTTCATGCATGGAGTTTTTGGACGTACCGGTACGCTAACATTAGTTTAATCGTTGAATGGTCGGTGTAACTTTGAGAAATCTATGTTTTCTCATATTGATATGAAAAAGTTCCTTAAACGAGTTTAGCTTCAATGTGTATGCTGCACCAGATTTGTTTAGCAACATCATTCTTTTCTGAAGATGTAGCAAGACTTTGTGACTAGGTTGCATTATTTTCTTTAATGCGTCTCTTGAGAGGAAAATAGCAAACTTTTTTATTGCCTTGGCGCTCAAGAAAATCTGAATCGTTCACTGTGCTACTGGTTAACTTCGAAAACTCGTAAGCATCCTGTCTGCCAACATCACGACTAACATCATCAAGGAGTACCCTTAAATACGTCAGATAAACAATGTTTTTTTTGAGCTTTAGAAGAAATGTTCGGACCTTTGCATATTCCGCGGTGGTGCTCAATCCAAGAACTGTGTTTTGTATGTGTTCTCAGTAAATCATTGAGTCGATCTATTCTTCAAAATGTGGTCCCTTTTAATTCACTTTCTGTTACATATTTTTCGTTTTGAAAGAGCATTTTAATTTGCATCTTTTGAAAAGACCTCTTTGTTAAATTTTGTATAAAATCAACTAATTGTTGAAATTAGAACCCTTGTCAAAAAGTCATTAGATTTCATGTTGAATAGCCTCTTTTACCTAATAGTATACTCTATTTGTTTGATATAATTTCCGGCAGTTTGTATACCATAAATAAAGAGAGTCTATTCATGTTCCAGAACTTAACGATCAAGCAGAAGATAGTGATTCCGCTGTCATTGATTATTGGATTGTTTATTGTGAGCTCTGTATTAAACGTTATGACAAGTTGGAAGCAATCTGAATTGAGTGAGACACTCAACGAACGGATCGTGCCGAACTTATTAACGATTGAGGATGCTTACCGCGATCTTTACCAAGCTACATCTGCAATCCAAGGTGTTGCTCTTTCTGATACTCAAACCGATATTGATCACCACATCGGTGAATACAAAGACAACGCATACAAAGCGCTGCCGCGTATGGAACAAATGATTGAGCTATCGCAAGCCGGTGTGACGCCTTCTACACATGGTAATGAAGTTCGAACGCTTGTCTCTTTGGGTGAAAAATGGTTAGCAAGTTATGAGGCGATGCTACGTTTACCTCAATCTCAATGGCGTGGTTACTACAATGAGCACAAACATACCTTTGAAGACCAATTTATCGAGGTTAGAGCACAGCTTAACGTTGTAAAAGATGCAATAGAAGAAAAGCAAAGCCAATTGAAGGACGAAATATCAGCGGCTGCAACAAGAGCAGAACTCATTCTTGAAGCGGGCATTGTGATTGTTATTCTGGCCGCTATTGCGATGGCGTTTTTGTTGTTGCAAACGGTTGTGAAGCCTATCAATAATATTAAAAATGCGATGACAGAAATTGCGTCCGGTGAAGGTGATCTAAGTCAGCGAATCGATGTAAAAACACAAGACGAAATTGGCAATTTAGCAGACGCATTTAACCAGTTTGTGTCCAAAATTCAAATGACAGTCGCTCAGGTAATTGAAAGCTCAAATACCTTACGTAACGAAATGGCAAATCTTAGCTCGTTGACCACGACCATCGCGAATTCGACCGTTTCTCAGCAAAAAGATAGCGAGGCGGTAGCGGCGGCAGTGCATGAAATGCAAGTCACCAGCAGAAATGTAAGCGATAGCGCTAACGAAGCTGCGGTTGCGAGCCAAACAGCGAATGATGAACTTACCAATACCAATGTTATTTTGGATCAAACGGTTAGCTCAATTCGTAGCCTCGCAAGTGAAATCGAAAGCGCAAGCCACGTCATTAACACATTGGATCATGATGTGAGTAACATTGCGTCCGTACTGGATGTAATTCGTGGTATTGCCGAGCAAACAAACTTATTAGCGCTTAACGCAGCCATTGAAGCGGCTCGCGCTGGAGAGCAAGGGCGAGGCTTTGCTGTGGTAGCGGACGAGGTTCGTTCTTTAGCCAGTCGTACGCAACAGAGTACGGGAGAAATCCAAACCATGATTGAAAAGCTACAATCTGGTGCAGGACAAGCTGTAGAAGTGATGCGCGGTAGCCAAAATAGCAGTGATGAAACGATCAAGTCCGCTGGCCGAGCGAGTGAATCCCTTTCTGAAATCTTGAACGCGATTTCACGTATGAACGAGATGAATACACACATTGCAACGGCTGCGAGCCAGCAAAGTACAGTAAGTGACGAAGTAAATAGCAACGTACAAGGCATTGCAGACAGTAGCACTTCAATTGTGGAAATCGTAAACCAAGCGCAAGCTTCTTTAGCCATGTTGTCAGAGCAAACTCAACGTTTAGATCATCAGGTCAGTCAGTTCAAAGTATAAGCTTGAGAACAGCAATCTCACTGACGAAATAACCCGCTTCTTAGCGGGTTATTTTTTAGATAAGTGGCGAACCTGACTTGTGAAATTTCGACTATATTTACATTCCTTTCTCACTTTAGTTCGTATACCAGAGTGGGCAAATAACCCTAGACAGCGGTAACAAACTCTGTACAGCGTGATGATGCTTTTATCATCACTTTTGCTGCTTTTTAACCATTGCAATTGCACACAGGAAAATGTGATTTCCAACCCAAAATCTTCAAATTTGAGAACTTCATAACACCTTTACCATAAACGTTTTTCGTAAGCGTATAGAACTGTAAATTTTGTTGTATGTACAACACTGGGTATTTATCATCCTAATTAATTTGTTCTGGATATACATCCTTTAGTCATTATTAAGTCATTCTAGAAGCTTTTAATAAGGAATCTTGAAGGCTTGTCGGTAGATAAGAGAGAAAAATTCATGAGACGTAAAACCACGCTATCTCTGCTGATTGCGTCGAGCCTTTTTGTGGTTGGATGTCAACCTAGCGAAGAAGGATCGAGCCAAGGAGGGGGGCCTGCGCCCGCAACCGAAGTAGAAGTGTTAACAGTGCAGCCAACGCGCCAAGCATTGACAGTAGAGTTGCCGGGTCGTAGCCGAGCATTCAAAGAAGCGGAAGTTCGTCCGCAAGTCACTGGCATTATTTCGGAGCGAAATTTTGTTGAAGGTGGCCTTGTTGAACAAGGACAGTCGCTATATCAAATTGATGATTCATCATTTCAGGCGGATTTGCTGAGCGCTGAAGCGGAATTAATCCGTGCGCAAGCTGCGGCAGAGTCGACCTATGCCACGGTGAAGCGTTACAGAACCTTGATCACCAAAAAATCCATCAGCCAACAAGACTTGGATGAAGCAGAAGCGGCATACAAAGAAGCGAAAGCGCAGGTCCTAGTCGCAAAAGCCAAGATCAACACAGCAAAAATCAACTTAGATTATACGCAAGTCAAAGCTCCGATTAGCGGGGTGATCGGTAAATCGAGTGTGACAGCGGGTGCGTTGGTTACGGCTAACCAAGCTGCCAAATTAGCGACCATTCAGCAGCTTGACCCTATCAATGTTGATATTGTGCAATCATCCGCGCAACTGCTGCGTTTGAAAGCATCACTCTCCCAAGGCCATATGCAAGAAGATGACTCTGCGCAAGTTACATTGATGCTTGAAGATGGCAGCACTTACGAACACAAAGGCACAATGAAATTTACTGAGGTCAATGTGAACGAAAGTACGGGCAGCGTGACGCTTCGTGCCGAATTCCCAAACCCTGACGGTTTGTTGCTACCTGGAATGTTTGTTCGTGCGACGGTCATTACTGGTGTCGACCCTGATGCGATTCTAATACCACAAAATACGGTATCTCGTGATGCGACAGGTAAAGCGACAGTGATGACGGTTAATGGCGAGAACAAAGTGGAAGCGAAACCAGTGAAGACTGCCGAAGCGATCAATAGCCAATGGCGCATTATTGATGGTTTGAACGCGGGTGATAAAGTCATTACCGCCGGTTTACAAAAGGTAGGGCCAGGCAGTTCGGTAACTATCCAAAACGGTGAACAGGAGTAATCATGGCACGATTTTTTATCGATCGTCCGGTATTTGCTTGGGTTCTCGCGATTCTAACGATGTTGGCGGGGGTAATGTCATTATTCAATTTACCCGTCTCGCAATACCCAACGATTTCACCGACGACGATCACCATCAGTGCTCGCTATCCAGGTGCATCAGCAAAAACCGTTGAAGACTCGGTAACGCAGGTTATCGAGCAAAACATGACAGGATTAGATTACCTTCGCTACCTATCATCGAGCAGTGATGCATTTGGTAATGCGACAATTACCCTGACGTTTGATAGCGAAGCTGATCCTGATATCGCGCAAGTACAGGTGCAGAACAAACTGCAATTGGCATTGACTTCATTGCCGATGGAGGTACAAAACCAAGGTATTGTCGTCAATAAATCCAATACGGCATTTCTCATGGTTGTCGCAGTTTATTCTGAAGATCCTGACTTTACAGAAAACGATATCGGCGACTTTGTTGTAACGAATATTCAAGACCCGATAAGTCGTGTAACTGGTGTAGGACAAGTGCAGGCGTTTGGTGCGCAGTATGCAATGCGAGTTTGGCTGGACCCTTTTAAACTTACGCAGTTCAACTTGACCGCGATCGACGTAGCAAATGCGATCAGTGAACAGAACGCGCAAGTTTCTTCAGGTCAACTTGGTGCGGCACCTGCGCAGGAAGGTCAGTTGTTGAATGCTACGATTTCGTCTGCAAGTCGTTTGAGCAGTGTAGAAGAGTTCCAAGACATCATTCTTAAGTCCGACGCCAGTGGTTCGAATGTTTATTTGAAAGATGTAGCTCGCGTTGAGCGTGGTGCAGAAAGTTATGATATTCGAGGCCAATATAATGGCTTCCCAGCATCGGGGTTAGGTATTTCATTAGGTACTGGCGCAAACGCGCTTGAGACAGCCAATGCGGTAAAAGAGCGCTTAGAACAACTGAGTGCAACGTTCCCAGAAGGGTTGCAGATTGCTTACCCATTTGAAACAACGCCATTCGTCAAAGCCTCGATTCAAGAAGTGGTTAAAACGCTATTAGAAGCCATTCTTCTTGTGTTCTTAATCATGTACCTGTTCTTGCAGAACTTCCGTGCGACGATCATTCCAACGATCGCAGTGCCTGTCGTATTGCTCGGAACCTTCGCTATTTTGTACGCGACTGGATTTAGTGTAAACACGTTAACCATGTTCGCGATGGTTCTGGCTATCGGTTTGCTGGTGGATGATGCCATCGTTGTGGTAGAAAACGTCGAGCGTGTGATGCATGAAGATGGTTTAGAGCCCAAAGAAGCGACCAAAAAATCGATGGGACAGATTACTGGTGCCCTGATTGGTGTCGGTTTGACGCTTTCAGCGGTATTCGTCCCTATGGCGTTTATGTCTGGTTCTACCGGGGTTATTTACCGTCAGTTTTCGATAACTATTGTGGCGGCTATGACGCTTTCCGTTTTGGTTGCGATAATTCTGACTCCGGCATTGTGTGCTACGTTGCTGAAAAAAGGCGATGCTGAGCTTCTAGAGAAGAAAGGCTTCTTTGGCTGGTTTAACCGCAAGTTTGATGCGATGACAGCAGGCTATGAAACCGGCGTTGCCAAACTTCTAAAACGCACAGGTCGCATGTTGGTTGTATTTTTGGCAATGAGTGCAGGTGCTGGCTGGTTATTTATGAACCTTCCAACGTCATTTTTGCCAGATGAAGACCAAGGCACAGTATTCTCAATGGCTATTTTGCCGCCTAACTCAACACAAGAACAGACGGAAAAAACACTTGAGAAAATGCGTGACTTTTACCTAGTAGACGAAAAAGACAATGTAAAATCTGTCTTCTCCGTTGCTGGATTTAGTTTCGCAGGCCAAGGCCAAAACATGGGGATGGCATTTATCGGTCTGAAAGATTGGTCTGAGCGTGAAGCGCCTGGCGCCGATGCCGCTTCCATTACTGGTCGAGCGATGGGGTACTTCTCTACCATTAAAGAAGCTTTGGTGTTTGCGTTCGCCCCTCCAGCGATTCAAGAGCTAGGTAACTCGACAGGTTTCGATTTCTATCTCCAAGACTCGTTGAATAAAGGGCACGATGCATTAGTTGCGGCTCAAGGGCAACTTCTGGGCATGGCAGCACAAAACCCGAAACTTGTCGGTGTTCGTCCAAACGGTCAGGCAGATGCGCCAATGTACAAAGTGAACATTGACCACGTCAAACTTCGTGCTTTGGATGTCAGTATCAATGACGTAAACCAAATCCTGTCAGCTGCATGGGGCGGGGCTTACATTAACGATTATATTGATCGCGGTCGTGTGAAGAAAGTGATGGTGCAAAGTGATGCGGAATACCGCATGCAGCCAAAAGACTTCGATTCATGGTACGTACGCAACGCTAAAGGAGAGATGGTGCCTTTCTCTGCTTTTGCGAGTGGCGAGTGGACCTATGGGTCTCCTCTTTTGCAGCGCTTTGATGGTTTGCCAGCAATGAATATTCAAGGCGGTGCAGCTCCTGGTGTAAGTACTGGTGAAGCCATGGAAGAAATTGAAGCAATGGTAGAAAAGCTACCAGAAGGTTTCACGGTGAACTGGAATGGTATTTCGTATGAAGAGCGCCTTTCCGGAAACCAAGCGCCGATGTTATATGCGCTGTCTATCCTCGTCGTATTCTTAGTTCTCGCCGCTTTGTATGAAAGTTGGTCAGTACCTTTCGCCGTGGTGTTAGTTGTGCCTCTTGGTGTGCTTGGTGCTGTGCTCGCGGTAATGACGCGAAGTATGGACAACGATGTATTCTTCCAGGTGAGTTTATTAACGACGGTCGGCTTGGCAACTAAAAACGCGATTCTGATTGTTGAGTTTGCGAAAGATTACTACGAGAAAGGCGCTGGCCTTATCGAAGCAACCCTGCATGCCGTTCGTGTTCGTCTGCGCCCAATTATCATGACATCGCTTGCTTTTGGTTTGGGTGTGGTACCACTTGCTATCAGTTCAGGTGTGGGATCGGCAGGTCAAAACGCAGTAGGTACCGGCGTACTTGGTGGCATGATCAGTGCCACGATATTGGGTATATTCTTCGTCCCAATCTTCTTTGTAGTGGTTGAGCGATTGTTTGATCGACGTGCGAGAAAAGAGTCGGAGGCAGAGTTGTCTGAGACCAGCACTAAACCCACTCAGCAAAGCGAGTAGGACTTGGTTGTTTTAACTGAGTTATACTAGTGATAATAAACACGATTAAAGGGCGCTTCGGCGCTCTTTATTTTATGTTTTCACTTGGTGGTTACCGTCTATGACGCGAGCCTGAAAGACGGCGTGTTGTGTGCAGTATCAGCACAGCCTTTTCGGCCGAATGAAAGCCTAAAGAAGAAAAACGACGATGAAAGATCAGAAAATTTCCCCAATTTCCGTTTTGGATCAAAGCCCTATGTTTGTCTGCGGTGTGATGCAGCGCATGTACCGCAATCGTGCCCAAGCCGAGCTGTCTCGGCAAAATTTGATGACACTAGAAATGGCAAGTGCACTGGCCGCTTTAGAAGAATTTCAACCTATGAGCCAGCAAGCGTTGGCTGATGCGGTTCGAACTGAGCGAAGTGTAGCAAAGCGGATGGTGGACAATCTGGAAAAGAGAGGGTTTGTTCAAGTTTCTAAAAGTAAATCGAATCAGCGCCTTAAAATGCTAAGCATGACAAAAGAGGGAGCAAATGCTTTAAAGCAAGTTCATCAAATCATGACGAATTTACAGAAAGAGTTTTTTTCTTGTTTGTCGGAATCTGAAGCGAGTGAATTTTTTCGTCTGGTAAGAAAGCTCACTTTTGCGAATCACGACCAGTAACTGACATCAATGCCTTTTAGCGTCTTTATTTTATCGCGGACCAATTATATTAAGCTGTAGAACTTAAGAAATAGGATGCCCAACGTACAGGTCACGGTAGAAAGCACCGTAGTGAGTGCGATGATATTTGCAGCTAACGTGGCATTGCCTCCCATGGAACGCGCCATGACATAGCTGGCAGCAGCGACTGGAGAGGCGTTCATAAAGAAAAGAATACCTAGCTCAATTCCTCGAAATCCTACTAAGTAAGCTCCCATGGTGATGATGACTGGCGCTACGATGAGCTTGTAACTGCTCGCAAACCAAGATGGACCTTTCTCTTTTCTCATCAAGCTAAAGTCAAGTGAGCCGCCCGTACACAACAGCGCCAAAGGCAATGTCATTTTGGACAAGTAGTCTCCTGCGTCAATAACCACATTCGGTACTGGAATAGCGAGTAAATAAAAAGCCATTCCTAGAACAATGGAGATTATGAGCGGATTCCTAGTCAGTGTTCGGCCCATCATCTTTGCTGCTTGCGAGGCAGACGTTGCCCCCTTGGGCGATAAGCAAATTACCGCTTGGACGTTATAAATAAATGTGGTGACCGCGACATAGAGCGCTGCTAGCGCCACACCTTGAGAACCATACGCATTGGCAACGTAAGCGATACCAATAATACCTGTATTTGCTCGGAACCCACCTTGGATGAGAACGCCTTGGTCAGGCGATGCTTTGAACAGAAGTTTGACGGAAAGGTAGGTGAAAATGAAAAACGAAATACTAGCGATGACGCCGAAATTGACGAATCCACTTGCCGCGGAAAAGTCGTGTTCTGAAGCCACAATGCTGACAAATAACATTGCAGGCAAGGTAACTTGAAACACCAGTTTAGAGCCTACTTCGATAAAATTATCGTTGATTAGACCAAAGCGCTTAAAAAGAACGCCAAGTACCAACATCAAACAGATAGGTCCGGTTATCGACAAAGAGAATTGCAACTGATGTAAAACAGCTTCCATGTAAGTATCCGCAGCAAAAGAAAAAAGTGTTCCTGTTGCCTATTAAGCCACAAACCCGGAGGGTAGGACAGTAACGTAATGAAATTTTCTTCTGTTGTAGGTTCCGGAGTCATTTACACTCCAAGTTATGGACGAGGTCCCAATTTAACAAAGCGGTACTGGTCCTACGTGCGATATGTTGGTTAACTCGTTGTCGTGATGCATCCACATGCGTATTAGATGTGAGGGCTGGTCATCGTAGTTATGGATAGGAGTTCATCAATGAAAAGGAAACACAACAAAACTGTACTGTGTGCGTTTGTCTCTGGTTCGGTATTTGGTGCGGTTTTGGTCATTGCGATGTCTTTACCAATGTAATCCTCTTAATTGGCTGTTGGAACACTCACTCTAATTCAGTACAAAACAGATTGAGTTCTGCGGTATGTGCTGTTAGTTTAAAAAACATGAAAATACACGTTCGCCCTTCATTAACAACCTTCTCTTGGTGGCGCTCTAAATAGAGCGGCGCGGAATACTTACATTCTTAAGCTGCTGGATGGTAGCTAAGAGTGTTTGATCTTTTTATCTCCAGTAGCGATCTATTAAATACTTGGAGACAAATATGAATAGCCATAAAAATACATCTCAGCGTGAAATTATACTTACCGGAGATCGAGCAACAGGTCCATTACACCTAGGGCACTATATTGGTTCATTGCAACAACGAGTCAAATTGCAAACGGAGTACGAGCAAACGATCTTGGTTGCGGACATGCAAGGGCTGACGGATAACGCGCATAATCCATCAAAGGTATCCTCTAATATTCTCAATGTCGTTGCAGATTATTTGGCTGTTGGTATCAACCCCGCTCAAACTACGATCACGTTGCAGTCTCAAATTCCAGCGTTAGCCGAGTTGACAATGTATTACAGTAATCTTGTTTCTATCGCACGATTAGAGCGAAACCCTACGGTTAAAAATGAGATTCAGAGTAAAGGGTTTGAACGCTCTATTCCCGCAGGCTTTTTAACGTATCCAATTTCTCAAGCTGCTGATATTACGGGGTTTCATGCGACGCTAGTACCAGTGGGTGATGACCAACTGCCAATGTTAGAGCAAACTAATGAAATCGTGAGAAAAATAAACTATCTGGGTGGAAAAGAGGTTCTTAGAGAATGCCGTCCATTACTTAGCGATGCACCTCGTTTGCCGAGTACTGACGGTAAAAATAAGATGTCTAAAAGCATGGGGAACGCAATCAACTTAGGGGCCTCCGAAAAGGAGATTTCCGCGGCAGTGAAATCTATGTATACCGATCCCAATCATCTGAAAATTGAGGACCCTGGCCAAGTCGAAGGGAATATTGTATTCATCTACCTCGATGCTTTTCATCCTGATAAAAATTATGTCGAACAGCTAAAAGACCATTATCGACGAGGTGGGTTAGGTGATGGTTTGACCAAGAAAGTGTTAGAAGAATGCTTACAAGAGATGCTTCGCCCTATTCGAGAAAAGCGCGCTATGTATTTGAATGATAAAGCGCAGCTGATTGATATTTTAAAACAAGGTAGTGAGCGTTCTCGCGAGAAAACCGAAAAAGTGCTATTTGATGTGAAAGATGTATTTGGTTTAAATTTGTTCTGAATTAAAAGTAGAGAGTTGAACATAAGGCACGACGGCTGGTTAGCAACGTGCCTTTTTAAGTTCCCAGTCAGTCAAAGCGCATTGTTAAGAAGAAAAAAATTCACGACGAAAATCCGCGACTTCTTGTTGGTAATAGCTTTGCCATTCCGGTTCTGACAAATTTGAATGGCTAGAAGCTCTTTGCGTTCTTAGCTTGGACTCAAGTTGTTGTAATGCTTGTTGATAATCTTTGACTTGTTTTTTTTGCTCTGTAATTTGCTGCTGACGAGCATGAATGTTTTTACTTTCTTCTTTCGTTAAGTAAGTTCGTTCTAGCTCTGCGATGAGCGCCAAGCGATCTGGTAGGCTCATACTATTAGGAATCAGGGTGACCGCACGCTCATATTTTTCCTGGTCGCTTGTTAGCCCGATAGCACCTGCATGTTCTTGCCAGTCAATGGTGAGTTGCTCGAAAGCTCGCAAAAAGTTATCTGGGCTTTGAGTGTCCAGCTTTTGGGCTTCTAAGTTGAAATCGTACAGCGCGAACTCATCCGCAAAAACAACATCAGCCAATTCCCCCCAGATGCTTCTTGCTTCGTTCTTCAGCTGTGCAACACGCGACACCAGTGATTGTTGCTCATCAAATAACAAATTTCCTACACTCTCTTGCCATTGGCTGCTGAGCTGAGGGTAGTTCGCCAAAAGCTGGAATCGAGCTAAAGATAAATGCGCCTCAAACAAGGCGATCTGCTCTTCACAACTACGGTTCAACATACACTCATGCCAAAACGTCTCAAGTTCAGCGACAAGTTTCCTGCCTTTGAGTTGAGTTAATCGCTCAGTCGTTATTTGAACTGTGGAAGGGAGCTTAGTTGTTTGTGATGAAGTATCTGTATCGGGCACGATGCTGCTTGTTTGTGGTGATGTACTGGAGACACTCTGATTTTTTGTCTTGGGGGAAGGAGAGGAAGCGAGCTCTTCTTTTTGAACATCGTGATTGAAAGTTAAAAATATCATGCCCGCCATAATGGCGGACATGATTATCAAAGCGATTTTCTTCATGGCTTGATTGTTGCGCTTACTGGGAAATGGTCAGAAAGGTTGTAGTGTTTCCATAAACTCTCTGCGGTTGTGCGCGGCACGTCTACACGGTTGTCATTGAATGATTTCACCCCGTATTCACTACTCACCATAACATAGTCAAGGTATTCCACGTTTTCGCCACCTGATAACGCTTCACCTGCAAAGTTATTGATACGGGGATCAAAGGTTGACTCCGTGTAACCAGAGTACTGAGGCTCTATGGCGCTTAAGTTAGCGATCATTTGTTGGTAGTCACCAGGGAACTTTCTTTTGTTTACGTTAAAGTCGCCGCTGTATACCACAGTTTCGCTCGAAGGAATGTCAAGAGATTGGGCGAGTGTGCGGATTTGTTTGAACTGGCGCTGACGATACTCACGGGCGGTGTCTGTATCGAAAGATGCGGTATGGGTAGCAAACACATGGTAAGCCTGACCACCTTTAATTATTTCCGCATAATTTACGCCTTTATCGGCAAAGCAGTCTGTACCAGAGCAATCGGGAAAGACATATTGCGCTTCATTCACGATAGGGTAGCGACTAACTATGATTACGCCACCATCATGAATATTAACGCCTTCTTTATCTAACATCTTTGTTTGGTAAGGATATTCCTTGGCTAACTCACGTAAGAATGCTTCACGGCCGCTGGCAAACACCTCTTGCAGCGCCAAAACATCGTAACCTTTTACATGTTGAGGAATCAGTTCGTAACGATCTCCAATGTGCGATGCAATAGCCGTCAACGCCCAGATGTTATAAGTCATCAACTTAAGGTTTTGTTCTTCGTTGTCGACAGACTCCGCTACCTTGCTTGGCGTGATGGTGTAGTAAAGATCATCATATCGAGCGGTACTGTCTGACTTAAATGCCAGTTCGGTTTCTCTCGTACCAAAAGCGTTAGTGTTGGCACGATGAATGTTACGATCATCTTTGAGAGATAACTCGACATCGGCTGCGGATAAGCCGTATTCAATGGTCGAATTGTACCAATGGCCTTCCATTATTTGATTGAGTGTTATGCTTTCACCTTCGGGGCTAGAAACCACAGTTTCAAAACGGTAAGTTTGATTTGATTTCACGCCCTCCCAGCGGTTGAAGCTTAATACAGATTTAGTTTCCCACGGACCAAGTACCTGCACATGTTGTTGCCACTCGTCTCCGTATTGAAGCAAATCACTGCCTTCATGTTTTACTTGAATAGTTAACGGTTGATCAGAGTTATTCGTTAGGTAAACGTCGGTATCTGCAATGCTGGGTAACGCTATCAAGCTACTTAATAAAAGGCTCCACTGCGAAAATTTCATCTTATTTTTCCATCATTTGAACTAGAGTAATCATTCTTGTTTATAAATGTTACTTGCACGTTAAATATGGATGACATCTAAGTCAGTGCTGAAAATTGTTATCAGAATGTGATCTTTATTCAATGGTGAGGGTGGGGGTATTGAGTGTGTTGCCGTTGAAGCGGTGGAAAATAATACCAACAGTCAACGAATTGCATTCACTGCAATCAAGCTGTCATCTTTGCTCTATAAGTTGTGCGGCGTCATTCATCTAGCCATATGGCTAGAACTCAAATTGATAGATGGAGCACCATGGCTAGAGCAGTAAATCCAACCGATGAAACCATCATTAAATTGTTACAAGAGCAAGGTCTGATTAGAAGTGAAGCAGAAGCGCGTTTAAAGAAAGAGGTGTACCGCTTGCAGCCTAATGAGATAGCAAAAGTAAAAAATTATGCCCAGCATTTTGGGATAAACGCGAAAGAAAAGCTCATCGATGAGATCTTGGATCTGCGCCGAGAAGCGCTCATGAAAAGATGTAGACACAATAAGGAGCATACGAGCCTATCTCTAAAATAGCATGTGATAAAACTATCAATTACTGGTCAAGATTTGATCTCTCAAGCCGATGTATATAAGAGCGTTCAATGATATCGAGCGCAAAAAACAGTGTGTTTTAGAGGTTAAGCTTTCACTTAAGTGAGAGGTTTGGAAAGGCTGCGGGGAGAAAGTGCATGCGTATTAAAGACTTAAGTGTCGTAAAGAAAATATCGGTTAGTTATTTAACCGTTTTTGCCGTGTTTGGTTTAGTGTCAGTAATGTTGGTGCAAGGTTTGTTAACACTGAATAAAGACATCTCAGTGTTAACAGATAAAAGTTTACCTTCTGTTGCGATTTTGAAAGGTATCCAAGTTGATATTACTAAAGTGCGTAAAGATGAGTTCTCTTTATTGCCAAACGCAAATCACCCCAAAATTGGTGAGTGGTTAAAAGGCCTCGACCAATGGCGTTCTGATGTGCAGGCTGGTATTGCAGAATACGAAAAGCTCGACCTTAATAAGCGTGAAACGCAGTCCTTTAGCGTTTTTAAAGAAACTTGGAATCAATACATCAAAGAAACGAAGACTTACAACGTATTGCTAAGCCAAGGCGATGCTGAAAGTGCAAATGATGTAATTTTATCAAGTTTCGATACCTACTCAAAAGCGTTGAGCAGCTTGGATGATACCCTCGCGTTGAACGATGAGTTGGTGAATTTGATTGGCGAAGAAGTACAAAGTGAAGCGGCATTTACACAATACAGCGCTGCTGTTGGTGCGCTTGTCGTCGCATTGGTCATGGTAATGTCTGCCATGTTGCTTTCTCGAGTCATCTGCGGGCCTGTTGATCGAGCATTGGAATTCGCTGCCAAAATCGCCAAGGGTCAATTGAATAATCAAATCGACGAAAGCGAATTGAGCAAAGACGAGTTAGGAACGCTGCTCAAAGAGCTTGTCGGTATGCAAACAAACTTACATTCGTTGGTTTCTGAGATTAATGACTCAACGATTCAGCTAACGGCAGCAGTAGAGGAAGTGAGTGCTATTTCTTCTCAGACCGCCTCTGGTATGCAAAATCAACAAATTGAACTTAGCTCGGTGGCTTCTGCGATGACAGAGATGCAAGCTGCTGTAAGTGAAGTGGCACAAAATACCGAAGTTGGCGCAACCTCTGCTTATTCGGCTGCGGAAGTGGCAAAGCAAGGAACGGCGACGTTACAACAAACTATCGCAGTAATTGAGCGTGTATCACATACGATCCAAGAATCAGATGAACTGGCACGTGAGCTTGAATCGAGCTCAAACAATATCAATGTGGTCGTCGATGTGATCCGCGGGATTGCCGAGCAAACAAACTTGTTAGCACTGAACGCCGCAATTGAAGCCGCTCGGGCTGGTGAACAAGGACGTGGGTTTGCTGTTGTGGCAGATGAGGTTCGTTCTCTGGCGCAACGCACTCAAGACTCCACTTCACAAATTGTGGAAATTGTTAATCAGCTACAAGAGAGCAGCAGTAAAATAGGGCATTCAAGCCGTGATTGTCAGGAGGGTATTTCTCAGTGTGTTGAGCAAGTTAATGATGCTGATAGCCAGATAAAAGAAATTGAACATTCTGTCGATAACATAGCGCAAATGAGCACACAAATCGCAACGGCGTGCAGTGAGCAGAATTCTGTATCCGAAGAGCTGAATCGCAGTGTGGAGCATATTAATAGTGCTTCAACAGAGATGGCTGAGGGAGCTTCACAAACGGCTGTGGCTTGTCAGCAGATTAGTAGCCTAGCGCACAACTTGAAAACTCGAATGGGTTCATTCCAGCTCTAGTTGTTGTGTTTCAGCTTTATTCCTAACCTCATTGCTACAATAAATAAGCCGGACGAAATGTCCGGCTTATTTATTCTCTGTCTATATAAGTTGAGAGTATGCTCAACCTTGGGAGAATATGCTCGCTAGGCTGGAATACCACTGTGAAACTTAAAATCTGTATCTGGCGTAGAAATTAAATCTGCCTCTATACGTCCAAAGTAGGCGATGCGCTCGCTGATATCTTTGCCTGCGATTTGCTCCGCTAATACAAGATAATCCTGGTAATGGCGTGCTTCAGAACGTAATAAAGAAATGTAGAACTTTGCGATATCGTCATCCATATGTGGTGCTAGTTTGGCAAAACGCTCACAAGATCGGGCTTCGATGTACGCACCAATGATGAGTTTATCGATCAGCGTTTCCGGCTCATGAGTCTTCATATGCGAAATCAGTCCTTTAGCATAACGACTTGCTGGAATATTTTTATACTCAATTCCACGACTTTCCATGATCTCTAAAACTTGATAAAAGTGGTGTAACTCCTCTTTTATCAAAAGCACCATCTTATCGATCAAATCTTGGCTGTATGGTGAGTCGGACTTAGCCATGATTGACTTAGAAATATTGCTCTTGCCTTTTAAAGTTTCCAATGAGCCTACGTTACGGTAAGCAAAATCTTCGTAGGGCT
Source organism: Vibrio sp. 811 (assembly GCF_033339195.1). Classification (NCBI taxonomy): domain Bacteria; kingdom Pseudomonadati; phylum Pseudomonadota; class Gammaproteobacteria; order Vibrionales; family Vibrionaceae; genus Vibrio; species Vibrio sp. 811. Next base: position 520,066 of record NZ_JAWOUB010000002.1, on the reverse strand, counting down.
TAAACCAGTCAAGTAGAGCATGTGAACTGGATTGGTCAACGGCATACTTACGAATTAAAAACATGGCAGATTGGCCAGCTTTTAGTTCGCACAGTAGGTGGTCTAACAAAATGGTTTGAAGGTTCTCTGGTTTCTTTGCTTCCTCTACCCATTCATCAGGTGTACTGCATTGCAGAAATTGGTTAATGGGAGCAAGAAGATCTTGATAGGCGTCTAGATTCATCATTTTAGTTTTAGTACTTCACATTTTTATTGGGCATATCCGTTGTCTTGCGGATAGAAAAAAGGCTGCAATTGCAGCCTTTTTTGACCTGAAGTGAATGTTACCACTTTTTCTTCTCGCCGAAGAGAGCTTCCATGTCATTGTCACGCTCTTTGTCAGCAATCTGCTGCATTTCGGCATCGCTTTTATCTTGGCGCTTTTTATCTAAGTCACCTAACATCTCTTCAAGCTTTTGTTTCGCTTGAATAGAATAAGGATCGCTCTTAGTGCTCAAAGCATCGATACCTTTACGCAGCAGTTGAAGCGCGGTGCCTGGTTGGCCACGAGCGATAGAGTCGTTTGCTCTTTTGATGACATTTTCAATGTTGATGCGAATTTGCATCGTTTCCAAGCGCGCATTTTCAGTGACGTAAGTCTGGGTATCCAATCGGCCTTTGTTGTGCTCGTTACGGATAGTGTCGCGAAGTCGTTTAACCAGCTTAAGCATGACGATAGCTTGTTTATCACTACTCGGCATCTTGAAAGTGGTACTCTCGCCAGTAGGACCATTCTCTTTTAGCTGCGTAATCTGCTGCTTCATATTTTCGATACGTTGAGCAAGTTGCTTGTTCTTCGGGTCCAGCTCATGCATGCTCTCTAGCGCGTCAAGAATACGATTGTTTAGACACAGCAACAGCTCTTTACTAAAAGGGATATGGTGCGCATGACCAATCAACTCTTCAGTACCATCTATCAAGGCTACATATCGCGCTGATTCCTGCCTTTTTGCGGTTTCAACTTTAACCTTATATTGCAACATAATGTTATAGCCTAGGATTAACACCAGTAGGATGGCTACCAAAGCGATTATTAAACCAATATTCATATCTTTGCGTCTGCTTTACTTTTCTGCGGCTAGCGTTAAAGAATACATGAATCTTATCTTACTCGGCACCTTATTTGTTTGATTATTTTGTCTCTCCCACGTTTTAGTTACTGATAGAAGTCACATCATAGAACTTCGGTCATTTATTGGCTCAACTTTGTGCATATTGTTTCTTGCTTGAAGATTATTAGTATGTGATTGAGGTATAAGTTAGAAATTGCTGTTCATTTCGATTTGAACGCGTTATAACTAATTATTATATCGCTCGCTTGAGTGGCCAATAAACTCTCTCATGAATAAGTAAGGGATTACGATGAAACTGCAGCAGCTGAAGTATATTGTTGAGGTTGTAAACCATAATCTGAATGTATCTGCAACGGCGGAAAGCTTATATACCTCTCAGCCAGGTATCAGTAAACAGGTTCGGTTGCTGGAAGACGAGTTAGGCATTCAGATTTTTGAACGTAGCGGTAAGCACTTAACGCAAGTGACGCCAGCTGGAGAAGAAATTGTACGTATCTCTCAAGAAATTCTCGCTCGTGTAGAAAGTATCAAAGCGGTGGCTGGAGAGCACACCCATCCAGAAATGGGGACGCTGAATATCACCACGACACATACGCAGGCTCGTTATGCACTGCCAGATGTCATCAAAGGTTTTACTTCTCGTTATCCAAAAGTGTCGTTACACATGCACCAAGGTACACCGTCACAAATGTCTGAGGCGATAGCTAAAGGCACAGCGAATTTTGCGATTGCGACAGAAGCGCTTCACTTATATCAAGATGCCATCATGCTGCCTTGTTATCACTGGAATCGTTCAATAGTTGTGCCTAAAGACCACCCACTAGCGAAGAAAGACAAAGTAACGATCAGTGATCTTGCCGCTTACCCATTAGTCACTTACGTGTTCGGTTTTACTGGTCGTTCAGAGCTGGATACAGCATTCAACCGCGAAGGTTTAACCCCGCGAGTGGTGTTCACGGCAACTGATGCAGACGTCATTAAAACTTACGTTCGTATGGGTATTGGTGTGGGTGTGATTGCAAGCATGGCTGTGGATGAAGAGCAGGACGGTGACTTGGTTGCAATAGATGCGAGCCATTTGTTTGGCGCGAGCACCACGAGCATCGGCTTCCGCCGTGGTACATTCTTACGCTCTTACATGTTCGATTTTATGGAGCGTTTTGCACCGCACTTAACGCGTCCAGTGGTTGAGCAGGCGATTTCGTTGAAGTCTAATGCAGAAATCGAAGAGATGTTTAAAGACATCGAGCTTCCGGTGAGATAACACTTCATTGATGTTTCGATTCCCTCTACAATGCGCTCGTTGTAGGGGGAGCTATGAAAACGCAATTTCAGTTTATTAATGACTGCTTAATCGAAAACCAATCTTTGTGGCGATTCGAGCCTTTTAAAAGCAGCATTCACACATCATTACCTTGGCAGGAGCAACATCCTCGACTGTGCCAATGGCTAGCGTCTCTTACTCCCTCTCAAATCGAAGAATACAAAGCAGCACCAGAACTCGCGTTAAAAGCACTTAGTCCGTTTTTGCCTGAGCTTGAACAACTCGCAGAACTGACTCATTTAGAGCTTTTGTCGTTAAACGGCTTGGAACTCGCTCGTGGTTTAGATAATGGTATTCCGGGACGTAAGTTGGAGCAAATTAGCTCGATGGGTGAAGCTGCAATTCAACAACACTGTGGCGAAGAGTGGCTAGAATGGTGCTCAGGTAAAGGTTACTTGGGGCGAATCCTGACAACGCAAACCGATCAGCCTGTAACCAGCTTTGAATACCAACAAGCACTGTGCGATTCGGGACAACAAGCAGCCAATGAACATCATTGGAAGATGACGTTTATTCAAGGCGACGCGTTTGATAGCAAAGCGAAAGCCGTGTTTAAGCCAACGCAACACGCAGTAGCACTGCATGCATGCGGTGACCTTCACGTTCGTCTAATGCAGTACGGCAGTGAAAATGGGATTGCTGCGATGACCATATCACCTTGTTGTTACCACTTGATTCAGTCGGAACAATACCAGCCGATGTCGGAATCGGGCAGGGCTTCTTCTCTCTCATTGTCTAAGCAAGAACTGCGTATCCCATTACAACAAACGGTGACGGGAGGAGAGCGCGTGCGTCGTCATCGTCAGCAGGAAATGATGTTTCGTCTTGGGTTTGATTTGATCACGCGACAAGCTTTGGGAATGGCAGAGTATCAGCCTGTGCCGAGTATCCGTAAGTCGCAATTAAGTGATGGTTTTGAAGCCTTATGTCGCTGGGCAGCGGAGCAAAAAGGCATTGTTCTTCCTCAAGAAATCGATTTCTCTCATTTTGAAAAGTTAAGCGAACAACGCTTCTGGCAAATGGAGAGAATGAGCTTAGTGCAACTTGTTTTTCAACGTCCGTTGGAGATCTGGCTCGCATTAGACAAAGTGCTTTATCTTGAAGAACGTGGTTACCGTGTTAGATTGTCAGAGTTTTGCCCTAAATCGGTCACGCCTAGAAATATTTTAATTTGCGCATATAAGATTTAGTTATTCTTTATAGCCAAGCGCTCTATATGAAAAAGCCCACTTATGAGTGGGCTTTTGTAAACAAAACGTGACAAGTTATGTTTTATTTTGTCATTAATTAAACATAGCGATAGCTTGAGTTGGTTCAACGTATTCCAAGTCAAAGCTTTCTGCTACTTCTTTACACGTTACTTTTCCGTGAATAACGTTTAGACCTTCAAGGAAGCCTTTATCTTCTAGAAGTGCTTCGCGGTAGCCTTTATTTGCTAACTTCACGATGTATGGAAGTGTAGCGTTGTTGAGTGCAAATGTTGAAGTGCGAGCAACTGCGCCAGGCATATTTGCTACACAGTAGTGAACCACTTCATCAACGATGTAAGTTGGATCTGCGTGAGTTGTTGCGTGCGAAGTTTCGAAACAACCGCCTTGGTCAATTGCCACGTCAACCACTGCTGCACCAGGCTTCATCTTAGCAATGTGCTCTTTAGTGACCAGTTTAGGTGCTGCTGCGCCAGGAATTAGAACGGCACCGATAACAAGGTCCGCTTCTAGAACATGCTTCTCGATAGCGTCTTCAGTAGAATAAACCACTTTTGCGCGACCTTGGAATTCTTCGTCAAGCTTACGAAGTGTGTCTACGTTACGGTCTAGAATGGTGACGTCAGCGCGAAGGCCAACCGCCATACGAGCAGCGTTTGCACCAACAACGCCACCACCAACGATAACGACTTTTGCAGGTTCAACACCAGGTACGCCGCCTAGGAGCAGACCACGACCGCCGTGCGATTTTTCCAACGTTTGCGCGCCAGCTTGGATAGACATCCGACCTGCCACTTCTGACATTGGTGCTAACAGTGGCAAACGACCCATATTATCTGTTACAGTCTCATAGGCTATACAGACAGCTTTGCTCTTGATTAGCTCATCAGTTTGTGGAAAATCTGGTGCTAGGTGTAAATAAGTAAATAAAATTTGCCCTTCGCGGAGCATTGCTCTCTCTACTGCTTGGGGTTCTTTTACTTTTACAATCATGTCTGCTTGCGCAAATACGTCAGCAGCATGAGGGAGAATGGATGCGCCGACAGCGATGTAATCATCGTCTGAAAAACCAATGCCGGCACCTGCATTGGTCTCAACTAAAACTTGGTGACCATGTGAGATGAGTTCTCTCACGCTAGCTGGGATCATACCAACACGATATTCGTGATTCTTGATTTCCTTAGGTACGCCAATGATCATCCTGTATCCTCTTTCTATAATGGTTGTATTAACTGTTAGTAGGGTGTTATTGTCGAATTAATAACTAGTATAGTTATAGATTTGTAAAATTTGGCACCAAATATTAAAAAGTTGTAGTATATTTTTTTGCAAGGAAGTAATAAGGTGGAATAAAAAATGGCAGACAACTATAAAAAGCCGTCCAAGGAACTAGACCGTATCGACCGCAACATTCTTAATGAGCTGCAGAAAGACGGTCGTATTTCAAACGTTGAGCTTTCAAAACGTGTGGGACTTTCTCCAACGCCATGTTTGGAGCGTGTACGTCGCTTAGAGCGTCAGGGTTATATCACAGGGTATACTGCATTATTGAATCCGCAGTTCCTGGATGCATCACTATTAGTATTCGTTGAGATTACGCTAAACCGTGGTGCGCCGGATGTGTTTGAGCAGTTTAACTCAGCTGTTCAAAAGCTAGACGACATACAAGAGTGTCATCTTGTTTCAGGTGACTTTGACTATCTTCTTAAAACCCGTGTATCAGATATGGGTGCTTACCGCCGACTATTGGGCGATACGTTACTACGTCTACCTGGCGTAAATGACACTCGCACATACGTTGTTATGGAAGAAGTGAAACAATCTAACCAGCTTGTGATCAAAACTCGTTAATTTCTTGCAAAGAAAGCGGTATATGCTTCCGCTTTCGCCAGAGAGTAATTGGGTTTTTCTCCTTGATATGGTTAAATCAATTTACCGAGCGGCTTGATGCTGCTCGGAATGTTTTGCAATTTCCTATTTCATTTCCATATTCAAGTTGATTTATGTTCAAAGAGAACGCAAAGAAAGTCGAAACCATTATCAAAACCAGTGAAGAGCCCCAGTCTTCACGCTTAAATGGCTTCCAACGCTTAAAAGAGTGCTGCTTTATCGTTGGCGTTCTTAGCTCGGTATTGCTTGCGGTTGCACTATTTACCTTCAGTCCGGCCGATCCTTCTTGGTCCCAAACCGCATGGGGAGGGGATATCGATAATGCTGGTGGCCTTTTCGGCGCTTGGCTAGCCGATACTCTATTCTTCACATTTGGCTCTCTCGCTTACCCAATCCCTTTCTTGCTAGCGGCGGCTGCATGGGTGATTTGCCGTAAACGAGGAGAAGATGAGCCCATTGATTTCATGCTATGGGGTACAAGGCTGCTCGGTCTTGTCGTCCTTATTATGACCAGTTGCGGTCTTGCCGATATTAATTTTGATGACATTTGGTATTTTTCATCCGGAGGTGTGGTCGGGGATGTGTTGTCTAGCCTCGCTTTACCTACATTAAATGTACTCGGTACCACATTGGTACTGCTGTTCTTGTGGGGAGCGGGCTTTACGCTCTTCACTGGCATCTCATGGCTTAACATCGTGGAATGGCTTGGTGATCGTGCATTAGCACTAATTGCCGCGCTTGCAAATAAGGCAAGAGGTTCAGAGCAGGAAGTTTTAGAACCTCAGCTTGATGAGTTTGTAGAAGATAAAGTCTCTACGCCTAAACATAATGTAGACCATGAAATTGATGATGAGCCGCTTCCTCATTTAACGGCGTACGATGTCGATGAACCGAAAGAGTCGGCGCCAGCGCATGAGTATCCTATTTATATGCCGCAAGCTAAACCTGATAAGCCTGCGGAACAGGCGATGGTAGAACCGACTCCACCACAACGCAAGGCTACGGTTAATGCTGCGCCAGTTTATTCTGAACCTGAACCTCAAATACAACCTATCCATACGGTTAACACTGATAACGTTGATCCGCTCTTGGAACGCACCAAGCAACTGAATGTTACGATAGAAGAGCTTGAAGCAGCGGCGCAACAAGCAGATGACTGGGGAACTGAAGAACAGGCTGCCCCATCATTTGCAGACACTTATTCTTCCTATGTCGAGCAACATACAGCTACAGAAGAACCGATCAGTGTTGAACCAGATTATGCGGAGTACGAACAATTTGAAGCAGAGCAAGTACAGCAGCCAAGTATTGAGCATCCTGTACATGAAGAGCCTGCAATTGATTCTGCTGTATTAGATAGCATCACGGCGCAAACGGAATCGAGCCAACATATTGAGCCTACGATCTCTGACTTTGATGTGTTAGATGATGAAGACGAAGTGGAGTCTCAGCCTGCGCAGCAAGTACAGCCAACAACGCCTCATCAGCAAGCAGCAACACCTTCAACAACATTTGAACCTGCACCTCAAAAAGTGGAGGTAGAAGAGGTCCAAGACAACGACCAAGACGTTACCGCATTCCAAGATATGGTTTCCAATGCGCAAGCCAAAGTCGCTGCAACACAGAACCCATTTTTGGTACAGAAAGAAGAAAACTTGCCAGTTCCGGAAGAGCCACTCCCAACGCTCGAGTTGCTTTATCATCCAGAAAAACGTGAAAACTTTATCGACCGTGATGCGTTAGAGCAGGTCGCTCGATTGGTAGAGAGCAAACTCGCTGACTACAAAATCAAAGCCGATGTGGTTGGTATTTATCCTGGCCCAGTGATCACTCGTTTTGAGCTTGATTTGGCGCCGGGGGTGAAAGTAAGTCGTATTTCTGGTCTTTCAACTGACTTAGCGCGTGCATTGTCTGCGATGGCGGTACGTGTCGTGGAAGTAATCCCTGGCAAGCCTTACATCGGTTTGGAACTGCCAAACATGAGTCGTCAGACGGTCTATTTATCTGATGTCATCAGTAGCCCTCAGTTTGAGCAAGCAACGTCACCAACAACGGTTGTGTTAGGTCAAGACATTGCGGGTGAAGCTGTGGTGGCCGATCTTGCGAAGATGCCTCACGTGCTAGTAGCAGGTACAACAGGTTCTGGTAAGTCGGTGGGTGTGAACGTGATGATTTTGAGCATGCTGTATAAAGCAGGTCCAGAAGATGTACGCTTCATCATGATTGACCCGAAAATGCTAGAGCTTTCTATTTATGAAGGTATCCCTCATCTTCTTTCTGAAGTTGTGACTGATATGAAAGACGCATCAAATGCTCTACGTTGGTGTGTGGGCGAGATGGAACGTCGTTACAAATTGATGTCGGCATTAGGTGTACGTAATGTGAAGGGCTTCAACGAAAAATTGAAGATGGCAGCAGAAGCGGGCCACCCAATCCATGACCCGTTCTGGCAGGAAGGCGACAGCATGGATACTGAACCGCCATTGCTAGAAAAGCTGCCTTACATCGTCGTTGTTGTTGACGAATTTGCTGACCTGATGATGGTGGTAGGTAAGAAAGTTGAAGAACTGATTGCTCGCTTGGCGCAAAAAGCGCGTGCGGCAGGTATTCACTTAATTCTTGCGACTCAGCGTCCATCGGTTGACGTTATTACCGGTTTAATTAAAGCGAACATTCCAACTCGTGTTGCGTTTACGGTATCGACTAAAACGGACTCTCGTACAATCCTAGATCAAGGCGGCGCAGAATCACTACTTGGTATGGGTGATATGTTGTATCTACCGCCGGGATCAAGTCATACAACTCGTGTTCACGGTGCATTTGCATCAGATGATGATGTTCATGCTGTTGTAAACAACTGGAAAGCGCGTGGTAAACCGAACTACATTGAAGAGATCATCAGTGGAGATCAAACTCCAGAAAGTCTATTGCCAGGTGAGCAAATGGAAGCGGATGAAGATGTAGACCCGCTCTTCGATCAAGTTGTTGAGCACGTGGTTCAATCACGTCGAGGTTCGGTTTCCGGTGTTCAGCGCCGATTTAAGATAGGTTACAACCGTGCCGCCCGTATTGTAGAGCAGCTTGAAGCGCAGGGCATCGTAAGTGCTCCGGGTCATAACGGTAACCGTGAAGTACTGGCACCTGCGCCACCAAAAGATTAATGAACTTGTGTTACTCACCTCAGTCCAACTGAGGTGAGTGGTTCTAATAATAGGTATCTGAATGAAAAAACTATTTTCAGCGAAACTTTTCTCCGCGCTTGTTTTAAGCTTTTCCCTCTTCTCTACTGCACACGCAGCATCTCCTAAAGATGAATTAAACAAACGCCTTTCTATGAATGATGGCTTTAGTGCAGATTTCTCTCAGCAGGTTATCAGCCCTGAAGGCGAAACGGTGATGGAAGGAGAAGGTACGGTTGAAATTGCTCGCCCAAGCCTGTTCCGTTGGAGTACAACATTCCCCGATGAGAACCTATTGGTCTCTGACGGTAAGACATTGTGGTACTACAGCCCATTCATCGAGCAAGTGAGCATCTACTGGCAAGAGCAAGCAACAGAGCAAACGCCATTTGTTTTGCTAACGCGTAACCGAGCAAGTGATTGGAATAACTACAAAATATCTCAAAAAGGTGACCAGTTCACTCTCATTCCTACCGCAGTAGACTCCACACAAGGTCAATTCCAGATTAATATTGATGCCAAAGGTGTGGTGAAAGGCTTCAACGTGGTTGAGCAAGACGGTCAAAAAGGTTTGTTCACCTTTAACAACGTGAAGCTGGGTAAACCAAAAGCAGACAGATTCACATTCACAATTCCAAAAGGTGTGGAAGTGGATGACCAAAGGAATTAATTGGTAGTGAGTAATTACACATTAGATTTCTCGGGGGACGAAGATTTTCGTCCCCTTGCTGCTCGTATGAGACCGGAAACAATCGAGCAATACATTGGACAGCAGCACATTTTAGGCCCTGGTAAGCCACTGCGCCGTGCGCTAGAGGCGGGTCACATTCACTCTATGATCCTTTGGGGACCACCAGGCACAGGCAAAACGACATTAGCGGAAGTGGCTGCAAACTATGCCAATGCTGAAGTAGAGCGCGTGTCTGCCGTGACGTCTGGTGTGAAAGAAATTCGTGCTGCAATCGAGAAAGCACGTGAGAACAAAATGGCGGGCCGCCGCACCATCTTATTTGTGGATGAGGTACATCGCTTCAACAAATCTCAACAAGATGCATTTTTACCGCATATCGAAGATGGCACGGTTACCTTTATTGGTGCGACGACAGAAAACCCATCGTTTGAGTTAAACAACGCATTGCTGTCACGTGCACGTGTCTACAAGCTAACGTCTCTCGATAAAGATGAAATCTCACTGGCGCTGAATCAAGCGATCAGCGATAAAGAACGTGGCTTGGGCAATACACCTGCACACTTCGCTGATAACGTATTAGACCGCCTAGCCGAACTGGTCAACGGTGATGCACGCATGTCTCTCAATTATCTTGAGCTGCTCTACGACATGGCAGAAGACAATGCGCAAGGTGAAAAAGAGATCACGCTTAAGTTGCTGGCTGAAGTGGCAGGGGAGAAAGTCTCTCGCTTCGATAACAAAGGTGATATCTGGTATGACTTAATCTCTGCGGTCCACAAATCCATTCGTGGTTCTAACCCAGATGCGGCGCTTTACTGGGCTGCACGTATGATTGCAGCGGGATGTGATCCTCTTTATATTGCCCGTCGATTACTTGCGATAGCATCGGAAGATGTCGGCAATGCGGACCCTAGAGCCATGCAAGTGGCACTCTCCGCGTGGGACTGTTTTACACGCGTTGGTCCAGCAGAAGGTGAACGTGCGATTGCTCAAGCTATTGTTTATCTCGCGTGCGCTCCAAAGAGTAATGCCGTTTACGTTGCTTGGAAACAAGCGCTAACGGACGCTCATAACTTACCTGAATATGAAGTGCCGCATCACCTTCGAAATGCGCCAACCAGTTTGATGAAAGACATGGGTTTTGGGGCTGAGTATCGTTATGCTCACGATGAGCCTGGTGCTTACGCAGCAGGTGAGCAATATTTGCCACCTGAAATGGGCGATCGTAGGTACTATCAGCCGACAAATCGTGGTCTAGAGACCAAAATCGGCGAAAAGTTAGATTACTTGGCTACTTTAGACGCAAATAGCCCACAAAAGCGCTATGAAAAGTAGGCGTTTTTGGATACATTTGTTCAGTAAATTTTTTTAACGCGTACGCTTGGAAAGTGCGCGTGATTTCACAACAAAAAGCATAGGATTAACAATGCTGGATTCTAAATTACTTCGTACAGAGCTGGATGAAACAGCTGCTAAACTGGCGCGTCGTGGCTTTAAGCTAGACGTAGATACTATTCGTAAACTTGAAGAACAACGTAAGTCCATTCAAGTAGAAGTAGAAAATTTACAATCCACGCGTAACTCCATCTCCAAGCAAATCGGCCAAAAAATGGCGGCTGGCGACAAAGAAGGCGCAGAAGAGATCAAGAAACAAATCGGTACGCTAGGTAGCGATCTTGATGCGAAGAAAGTTGAACTTGAGCAAGTAATGGCTCAACTAGACGAATTCACGCTTTCTGTACCAAACATCCCAGCAGATGAAGTGCCAGATGGCAAAGATGAAAACGACAACGTTGAAATCTCTCGTTGGGGTGAGCCAAAGTCTTACGACTTCGAACTGAAAGATCACGTTGACTTAGGCGAAATGGGCGACGGTCTAGACTTCGCAAGTGCAGTTAAGATCACTGGCGCACGTTTCATCGTGATGAAAGGCCAATTCGCTCGCCTACACCGTGCAATCGCTCAGTTTATGCTAGATCTCCACACTGAAGAGCACGGCTACACAGAAATGTACGTACCTTACCTAGTAAACTCTGACAGCCTATTCGGTACTGGTCAGCTTCCTAAGTTCGGTAAAGATCTTTTCCACACTGAGCCTTTAGCGGAAAAAGTAAACGACGAAGAGCCTCGTAAACTGTCTCTAATCCCTACTGCAGAAGTACCTGTAACGAACCTAGTTCGTGACACGATTTCTGACGAAGCGGATCTACCAATTAAGATGACAGCGCACACGCCATGTTTCCGCTCAGAAGCAGGTTCTTACGGTCGTGATACTCGTGGTCTGATCCGTATGCACCAGTTCGACAAAGTTGAGCTAGTACAAATCACTAAGCCAGAAGATTCAATGAACGCACTAGAAGAGCTAACAGGTCATGCTGAGAAAGTTCTACAACTTCTTGAGCTTCCTTACCGTAAAGTGGTTCTATGTACAGGTGACATGGGCTTTGGCGCTCGTAAGACTTACGACCTAGAAGTTTGGGTTCCTGCTCAAGAAACTTACCGTGAAATCTCTTCATGTTCTAACATGTGGGACTTCCAAGCTCGTCGTATGCAAGCGCGTTTCCGTCGTAAAGGCGAGAAGAAACCTGAGCTTGTACACACGCTTAACGGTTCTGGTCTTGCTGTAGGTCGTACAATGGTTGCTATCCTAGAAAACAACCAAGAAGCAGACGGCCGCATTGCAATCCCTACAGTACTTCAGAAGTACATGGCGGGCGCAACGCACATCGGTTAATTCATTTACCACTAGAACACCAAAACCCAGCCTTAGTGCTGGGTTTTTTGTTATCTGCGTCGAGTGAAAATACGTTGTTATGTAATTAGCACACGTATTAGTGACGAACTCGCCCAGAATTTGGCAGTACGAGATAAATGATATTTTTCTAAGCGGCTTTTCACGTGACAAGCTAACGTCCTCATTTGTCTTTGTTGTGAAATGTTATGCCAGTAAATCATCTTTTATTACGTGTTATTTTTGCGTTTACCTTGCTCGTTTCCGGTAGGGTTGTCGCAAGCGAACTTATCCAGCCTCAATACTTAGATAGTGAGCGAACAGACCGCTTTTTCGCACGTGAGGTAGCGAAACCTTCCAAAGAAAATATAGATATGCGCAATTCATTCGACTGGGGCTATGAACTTGAATTGAGACGTGCGCCTGACAAAGAAAAATTGGTATCGAATTGCCAAGACTTAGCTAATGCAAGCTCAGCGGGTTTTACTGCGGCTAAAGCTTATGAATACGGTGCGTTTAAAGCGTATTTAACGCAGTGCCAAACATGGGGTGAGATGGCAAAGTTAGCTGCCTCTAAGCGCTCATATATATCGAAATTTAAGTTAGATGATAGCTTTCCTAGTTTAGCTCCAAGTGCGCTTGCTTTTGTTATTTCTAACGAAAGCGCTGAGAAAGTAAAGGCACTATCAACGTGGGATGAAGTGGACCGTATCCAAAGAACTCAGGTCGCCAGTCCGGTGAGAGCAGAGTACTTCGACGCGACCGATGGTTTTCAAGTCATTACGATTATGGCAAAAGGGGATTACAACGCTGACGGCATTGAGGATATCGTTATTGAGAAAGAGAATAGCGTACTCAGTGGCTCGTATTCTTCTTCACACGGCTATGTATTAACTCGCATGTCTGATCAAGCGCTATTTACTGTGTTGGCCGAATGGTAATGAAACGATTGGCGGTTATTTGTTTTTTAGGTGTAGCGATGGTGAGTACGTTTGCTGTCGCTGATACCTCGCCTAGAAAAGTCTTTGAATGTTCAGTAAACCAAACTATGAACTTTAGTATTTCGATAGATCAAGCCAAAGGCGGGCTTATCCTTTATAAGTCTATTGCGAATAAAAGCCCAGTTTTACAGCGGATAAAACCTCAAGATTATCGTGTCGAACATTACCATCGAGCATTGGTAGATGAGAAGTCACTGGAATTTAGTATTGGTGAGCGGGTCATATTAGTCAGTGAGTACTTTAGCGAGGAGTTTGGTGAGGTAGAGAAGATACTCAGTGTTACTTTGAGAGAGCCTGAGCAAACGCAGTATTTTGAATGCGAGGAAGGGAGTATGAGTAACCTTGCATTGCTTTTCCATGAGAGCGCCGAATAATCGATTACAGAGTAATTATTACTAAAACGTAATAGTGTTTTCGTATTTACCTTAATTATCTTGTTATTTGTAATCGATATAATCATCCACCTTACCACGGTAAGTAGATTTTCTCATTCAAGTAACGAGGAGGGCTTATGGCCGTAGGGTGGGCAAACGACGATAGCGTCAGCCAACAAATTCAAAACACAATAGACGACGAGATTTCCCGTGTTCGTGGCAGTATCACAAAGGGTGAGAGCACCCATTACTGCGATGAGTGTGGTGATGAGATCCCAGAAGCGCGTCGTCTTGCAATGAAAGGCGTTCGTTTGTGTATCGAATGTCAGTCAACAATCGAATTGGTATCTCAACGCCAAGCATTGTTCAATCGACGAGCGAGTAAAGACAGTCAACTTCGATAGCTTTACTGCTCTAATAAATAACGAGACGGTTTGAGTCTCATACTCAAACCGTTTTCGTATTGAATGGAACTATGAAGCGAAGCAGTCTTTACGTTGCAACGCTGCATCAATCGCGTTAACTAGCTTCTCAATATCTTCTGGCTTGCTGATGAACGGCGGCATCATATAAATCAGTTTGTCAAATGGACGAATCCACACTCCGTGTTCAACAAACAAGGCTTGGATGGTTTCCATATTCACAGGGCGAAGCGTCTCCACTACGCCAATAGCACCCAACCAACGGGTGTTTTTCACCAAGTCGTATTCTTCAAGTTTTGGTAGTAACTCAGAAAACAGCGTTTCAATTTGTTGGGTTTGTTGCTTCCAATCACCTTGCTCGATCAATTCCAAACTTGCAGTAGCTACGGCACAAGCGAGTGGATTCCCCATAAAGGTTGGACCGTGCATAAAACAACCAGCATCACCACCACAAGCAGTGTCTGCTACGTGTTTGCTCGCGAGGGTCGCAGAGAGGGTCATGTAGCCGCCAGTAAGTGCTTTCCCGACACACAGAATGTCTGGTTGAATATCCGCATGTTCGCAGGCAAACAATTTACCTGTGCGTCCAAAACCGGTAGCGATCTCATCTGCAATCAATAACAGACCGTATTTGTCGCAAAGTCTACGCACGCCTTTGAGAAATTCTGGATGGTAGATACGCATGCCACCTGCGCCTTGAACGATAGGCTCAAGGATCACCGCAGCAAGTTCTTGATGGTGCGTCTCAATCTTGTGCTCGAAGTCGGTAAGGTCTTCTGGCTTCCATTCATCCCAATAACCACAAGTTGGTGACTCCGCAAAGATATGCTCAGGCAAAAAGCCTTTGTAGAGAGAGTGCATTGAGTTGTCAGGATCGGTGACCGACATCGCCGCAAACGTATCGCCGTGATAACCGTGTCGCAAAGTAAGAAACTTCGGTCGGCGTTCGCCTTTTGCATGCCAATATTGAAGTGCCATTTTTAAGCTGACTTCTACGGCAACAGAGCCTGAATCGGCAAGGAATACATGTTCAAGATTACTTGGTGCTAGGGATAGCAACTTCTTACACAAACTGATTGCTGGCTGGTGGGTAATCCCGCCAAACATCACGTGAGAGACCTTATCGATTTGCTGGTGAGCGGCTTGATTTAAGTGCGGATGGTTATAGCCGTGGATCGTCGACCACCAAGAAGACATGCCATCGACCAGCTCAGTACCATCTTCCAATTTAATGTGCACACCATTTGCCGATGCCACTGGGTAGCAGGTCAGAGGTGTCAATGTAGAAGTGTAAGGATGCCAGATATGCTGGCGGTCGAAGGCGAGATCCATGTGCGATTCCAATAGTAATTGAGGCTAAAAAATAAACAGGTGTAAACTTTGCTCTTTTGTGTTGTGTTGACAGTTTATCGAGACTCAGTAGACTGTCAACACAACAACAAAAGTGACTAAAGGAATACACGTGGAAGTTCGTCATAACTGGACGCATGCTGAAGTGCGCGATCTCATGGAAAAACCATTCATGGATCTCCTATTCGAAGCGCAGCTTGTACATCGTCAATATCAACAAACCAACCATGTTCAAGTAAGCACGCTTCTGTCGATTAAGACAGGTGCTTGTCCAGAAGATTGTAAGTACTGTCCTCAGAGTGCTCGTTATACCACAGACATCGAGAAAGAGCGTTTGATGGAAGTAGAACGCGTACTCGATGCTGCGCAAAAAGCCAAAAATGCTGGTTCTACTCGATTCTGTATGGGTGCAGCATGGAAAAACCCGAAAGAGCGTGACATGCCACATTTGACCGACATGATCAAAGGCGTGAAGGGCATGGGTTTAGAAACGTGTATGACATTAGGCATGTTGACGCCTGATCAAGCAAAGCAACTGGCAACCGCAGGTCTGGATTACTACAACCACAACCTAGATACTTCTCCTGAATTTTACGGCAACATCATTACCACACGTACTTACCAAGACCGTTTAGATACTTTGTCTCACGTTCGTGATGCTGGCATGAAGATCTGTTCTGGTGGCATCATCGGCATGGGTGAAAGTGCTAACGACCGAGCAGGTTTGTTGGTTGAATTGGCTAACTTGCCGGTACACCCTGAAAGCGTTCCAATCAACATGCTCGTGAAGGTAAAGGGGACACCACTGGAAGAAGTGGATGATGTTGAGCCTTTCGATTTCATTCGCCTGATTGCGATTGCACGAATCATGATGCCTCAATCAGCCGTTCGTTTATCCGCTGGCCGTGAAAACATGAACGAACAAATGCAAGCGCTGTGTTTTATGGCGGGTGCAAACTCCGTCTTCTACGGCTGCAAGCTTCTGACAACGCCAAACCCTTCTGAAGACAAAGACATGATGCTGTTCAATAAGCTCGGCATTAACAGCCAAGAGGTGTCTCAAAAGCCTGATGAAATCGAAGAAAACGAGTTACTCGATCGCGTCGTAGAGCGCGTTGCTGCCCGTCCGACAAAAGACGACCTTTTCTACGATGCCAGCGTTTAAATCTCGTATCGAGTCCGCCCTTGCTGAGCGTAAAACGCAAGGGTTGAATCGTTCTATGAATGTGGTGTTTGCCGGTAACCAGTCCGTTTTGGAGCACGAAGGCAAGCGCTACATTAATTTCTCAAGTAATGATTATTTGGGCTTGGCCAATGATCAAGCGCTCGTTCGTGCGTGGCAGCAAGGTTTAAGCGTATACGGCAGTGGCAGTGGAGCATCGCCAATGGTCACTGGCTTTAGTGCAGCACACAGCAATTTAGAAGCCGCACTAACTGAATGGTTGGGCTACGACAGAGCAATTCTGTTTGGTTCTGGATTCAGTGCTAATCAAGCCTTGTTGTTCACCTTGTTAGAAAAGTCAGACGTATTGATCCAAGACCGTTTGAATCATGCTTCATTGATAGAAGCGGGGGCGTTGTCACCAGCTAAGATGAAGCGCTTCAAACACAATGACATCGAGCACCTAAAGTCGCTGATTAATAGCGAAGACAACCATCTAGTTGTGACGGAAGGGGTATTCAGCATGGACGGTGACTGCGCGCCGCTCAGCGATATAGCTGAAGCCACTCGCAGTCATGATGCTTGGTTTGCTGTCGATGACGCTCATGGAATTGGTGTTCTCGGTCAATCCGGTGGTGGTTCTTGCGAGTTGGCAACGGTTAAGCCTGAGTTATTGGTCGTTACCTTCGGTAAAGCGTTTGGTATGTCTGGCGCGGCTATTTTATGTGACCACGCAACGGGGGACTTTTTAACTCAGTTTGCTCGTCACCATGTGTATTCCACGGCGATACCGCCAGCACAAGCGTATGCGTTGACTCATGCAGTCTCGATGGTTCAAGAGCAGTCTTGGCGACGTGAAAAGCTCTCTGAGCTTAGTGAAGTGTATCGAGATAGCCTTAGCGGCCTTGAGGGGTTTGTTGAGACTCAAACTTCGATTAAGCCCTTTTTGATTGGTGAATCTGAATTGGCTTTGCGAGTAGCAGGTGCTTGTCGCCAAAACGGTACTTGGGTGACTGCTATTCGCCCTCCGACGGTGCCTAAAGGAACGTCTCGTCTTCGAATCACACTCACTGCCAATCACACTAATGAACAAGTTAAAACGCTTTCAATCGCATTGAAGCAAGCATTAGGAGCGCTGTAATGGATAATGCAACTACCGCATTAGCGCAAACGCTCGCGTTAGAGAGTTTCCATCAAGATAAAGACGCGATTGCCTCTTCGTTTGGTAAAGCAGCAGAAACATACGATAAACATGCGGCTTTTCAACGTGATGTCGGGCATCAGCTGCTTGACAAACTTCCTGAAAACTTGACGGGAAAACGTGTATTGGATTTAGGTTGTGGCACGGGTTATTTCTCCCAACTACTTCAACAACGCGGTGCGGAAGTAGTCTGCGGCGATATCTCTCAAGCCATGTTAGATAAAGCAGAGCAGCGTTGTGGTGCAGTACGAATGCATTACCAAGTTGCTGATGCTGAAAACTTACCATTTGGCGATGATAGCTTCGATTACGTGTTTTCAAGTTTAGCGCTGCAATGGTGTACAGATTTAAGTTACCCACTAAAAGAAGTGCGCCGCGTGCTAAAAAATGGTGGGAAAGCGTGGTTCTCTACACTGGTTGATGGATCACTGTATGAGCTGCGTGCATCATGGGAAAAAATTGATGCATATCAACACGTCAATAACTTTCTAACGCTCAATCAGGTAAAAATTGCGTTAGCGCAATCTCGATGTGACAGCCATCAACTAGACTTGACCACCATCACAGTTTGGTACGACTCTGCATTTTCAGTTATGCGTGACCTCAAAGGTATAGGTGCAAATCACGTAAGCGGGCGCTCACACGGTTTAACTAGTCGCGAGACTTTGTTAAAAGTTGAGCATGCGTACCAAGCGTTTAAAAACGATCAAGGTCTTCTACCTGCAAGTTATCAGGTTTGTTTTGGAGTAATACATCTATGATTGATGCTTTTTTTATTGCTGGTACGGATACTGATGTTGGAAAGACGGTAGCGTCTAAAGCCATTTTGCAAGCGATCGCAGCAAAAGGACTAAACACTATTGGTTATAAGCCAGTGGC
Organism: Vibrio sp. 811; assembly: GCF_033339195.1. NCBI lineage: Bacteria > Pseudomonadati > Pseudomonadota > Gammaproteobacteria > Vibrionales > Vibrionaceae > Vibrio > Vibrio sp. 811. The sequence continues at coordinate 501,542 of NZ_JAWOUB010000002.1, read as the reverse complement.
AGCAGGGAGTGACAAGACTGAAGCGGGATGGCGCAACTCTGATGCTTTACACTTACAAGACGTCGCAACACTCGATGTGGCCTATGATGATGTGAACCCATACGCTTTAGAGTTGCCTGCTTCTCCCCACATTGCAGCGAAGCATGAACATGTCGAAATAAGTTACGATGTTCTGAGTCAAAAACTGGCTCAACATAAGCAGCAAGCCGATGTTGTTCTCGTTGAAGGTGCTGGAGGCTGGCGTGTGCCAGTATCCGATACGGACTGTTTATCTACATGGGTAAAAGAAGAGCAGTTACCTGTTGTACTGGTGGTTGGCATTAAATTAGGCTGTTTGAGCCACGCTTTACTCACAGCGGAGAGTATTAAAGCGGATGGTTTGAATCTTGTTGGCTGGGTGGCAAACCGCGTCAACCCAGGCACAGAGCACTACGCTGACATTATCGAGATGCTAGAAGCACGTATCGATGCACCTAAGCTTGGGGAAATTCCATATATTCCAAGTGCTAAACGCAAAGAGCTAGGCAAGTATATTAATGTAGAGCCGTTGCTAAACACTGACTAATGGTGTTTAGGATAAAAGACTAAAAAACCCAAAGGGCTGCGCAATGCAGCCCTTTCTTGTTGGTGTAACCTAAAAAGTCAGATTACTTATCTTGGCTGAGCCCCATCAATGCTTGTTGTGTTTCTGCAACACGCTGAGACATATGATGATCGGTTGAAATACCAAGTTGTTGCTTTGCCTCGTCCTCTGAGATGCCTAGGTGACAACGTAGTAAATCAATAGCCATTTGATAGTCGTTAGTTTCTACCATGGTTTTTCCCTCAATACATGGAGTTTTTGAGCTCACCCAATGCACTTTTTGCAATGTACTTAGAGTGGCTCTGTTTTGTTCATCTCATTCGAATTTAGCATGTCCATGTAGCCGCACAATAAGACCAAAGTCTATAGCAGAGCTAACGTACTGTTTTTGGTCTATTAAAAATTTCTAGCTAAGTTGCTAAGAGGTGATAGATTTAACACCAAGATCATCTATCAATAGATGATGGGTAGCTCAGAGCTTATTTTATCATTTTGATAAATGTATATGAACGGAGGTTCCAGCTCCTACCAAAGCATGTTTTGAAATCGCTTGAATCAAATATTTCAGTCCCGAAAACAAATGTTGCAATTTATTGCTTAACCTTGTTTTTATCGCGGATAGACTATATCTATAACGCACGGAACATGAAAATCAACGGAATTGGCTTTTATAGCGATTACCATTTGTTCCTTATAACAATCCGTTTTAAAAAACGATAAGCTTCCTCGGAGAAAAGTAATGAAGCGAATTATGTTATTCCTAGCAACTAACCTAGCTGTCGTGCTAGTGCTTAGTGTTGTTCTGAATATTGTTTACGCTGTAACTGGAATGCAACCAGGCAGTCTGTCAGGTTTACTTGTAATGGCTGCTGTATTTGGTTTTGGTGGCGCATTTATTTCGTTGATGATGTCAAAGGGTATGGCGCTACGCTCGGTTGGTGGTATGGTCATTGAAAGCCCGCGCAACGAAACGGAGCATTGGTTAGTCGAAACTGTGGGTCGTCAAGCTCAACAAGTGGGTATTGGTATGCCAACGGTGGCTATTTATGATTCACCAGACATCAATGCATTTGCGACAGGTGCAAAACGAGATGACTCTCTTGTCGCAGTTTCTACCGGTCTTTTACACAATATGACTCGTGATGAGGCAGAGGCAGTACTTGCACACGAAGTGAGCCATATTGCAAATGGTGATATGGTCACGATGACGTTGATGCAAGGTGTCGTGAACACGTTTGTTATCTTCCTATCACGCTTTATTGCCAATATCGTGGCATCGAACGATGATGAAGAAGGCCAAGGTACAAACATGATGGTTTACTTTGGCGTATCCATGGTGCTTGAACTGGTATTTGGTTTCCTAGCTAGCTTCTTGACTATGTGGTACAGCCGTCATCGCGAATTCCACGCGGACGCAGGTGCTGCGCGCCTCGTTGGCAAAGAAAAAATGATTGCGGCTCTAGAGCGTTTGAAGGTGAGTCATGAATCTCAACTGGATGGCACCATGATGGCATTTGGTATCAACGGCAAGCAGTCGCTGACTGAGCTACTAATGAGCCACCCTCCGCTAGATAAACGTATTGCAGCGTTGCGAGGCCAGCAATACTAACTGTGTCTACTTAAATAATTGTTAATTTGCTGAAAAGGCTTGGTTTTGACCAAGCCTTTTTTTTCGCCGATTGATCGCGTGCGAACTTCATCACGTACTACTTACAGGAATAAAGTTATACAAAATTATTTTTGTACAACTTTGGTGGAATGAACTATCTTGTACATATAATAATTTTGTACAACTTAATGGGCGTGTAGGAGTAAAAAATGGACATACAGTCTGTTGGCAATATCTATCAAAAGCTCAACAAAGCGAACTTACATCTGCTTAAGGATATATATCACCAAGATGTAGTATTTGAGGACGCAGCGCATCGTTTAGAAGGATGGCCAGCACTTTCGGATTATTTCACCTCATTATATGCCAACGTCATCAGTTGTGATTTTGTAATCCATGAGCATCAACAAGTCGGAGATACAGGCTTCCTAACTTGGACAATGGACCTTCAGCATCCCAAACTTCAGAAGGGTGCGCCTATTCTCGTCAATGGTGTTTCGCACCTCAAATTTAGCGAAGGTCAAGTCATTTATCACCGAGACTATTTTGATCTCGGAGAGATGCTCTATGAGCATTTACCGTTACTTGGTTCAGTCGTTAAAACCATCAAGCAGAGGTTAGGACAATGAACAACACCATCTTAATCACAGGCGCCACCTCCGGAATAGGAAGACAGCTTGCCCTAGATTACGCGACCTCAGAATGGAATGTGATTGCTTGTGGTCGGAATCAAGATGTTCTTGCAGAACTGGAGGAAGTTTCTTCCAAAATTCATACATTGCAGTTTGATGTGACAAATTATGAGGAAACTCAGCAGGCGCTCTCTAATTTGCCCTTTACGCCAAACACATGGGTTTTTAACGCAGGCGATTGTGAGTACATGGATGAGGGAGTGGTCGACGCGAAACTCATGGCGCGTGTGATGAACGTAAATGTTGTCGGTGTTGCCAACTGCATTGAAGGCAGCCAAGTGCATTTAGAGAGAGGGCACCGCATTGTTATTGTTGGCTCTATCGCATCAGAAGTGGCACTGCCTCGTGCTGAAGCTTACGGCGCATCCAAAGCGGCAGTCAGTTATTTTGCACGCACGCTCGCCGTCGACTTGAAAAAGAAAGGGATCAATGTGGTAACGGTGTTTCCTGGTTTTGTTGAAACGCCGTTGACTGACAAAAACGACTTCGAAATGCCAATGATCATTTCTACTCAGCAAGCGTCGGACTCTATCAGGAAGCAGTTAGCCGCCAACAAGACCTATATCTATTTCCCAGCGAGATTTACCAGTATTTTACGTTTTATCTCGTTACTTCCATACAGTTGGCAAGCTCGCCTAACTGCTAAACTCGTATCATAAGAAGGAATAAAAATGAAAACAGCAGGAAGAAAGAAGATAGCGATTGTGGGAACGGGAATCTCTGGCCTTACTTGTGGTTATTACTTGCATAAAGAACATGATGTAACGCTGTTTGAAGCGAACGATTACATCGGTGGCCATACTGCAACCGTTGATGTGAGCCTTGATGGTAAAGAATACGCGATAGATACTGGGTTCATCGTCTATAACGACCGTACGTACCCTAATTTCATTAAAATGATGAGCGAGATTGGCGTTGAAGGTCTGCCTACTCAAATGAGCTTCAGTGTCAGAAACGATGGGAACGGACTAGAGTACAACGGCCACACAGTGTCGACATTGTTTGCTCAAAAACGCAACTGGGCAAACCCCAAATTTTATCGATTTATCTTCGAGATACTTCGTTTCAATAAACTTGCCAAGCGCTTCGCTAGCGAGCAATCCTCGCACTCTCAGACGTTAGGTGAGTTCCTTGACGAACACAAATTCAGTGCTTTCTTTACCGATAACTACATTTTACCGATGGGTGCTGCGATTTGGTCGTCGACTTTAGCTGACATGCGCGCATTCCCTCTTATGTTCTTCTTACGTTTCTTCCTCAACCACGGTCTGCTAGATGTGACTAACCGACCACAATGGTATGTGATTAAAGGTGGTTCACGTTCATACATTCCACCATTGACCAAAGGCTTTGCCGAGAATATTCGTCTTAATAGTCCTGTCGAAAAAGTGGTTCGCAACGAAAAAGGGGTTGGCGTTCAAGTTCGCGGAGAAACGCATTGGTTTGATGACGTTATCTTCGCTTGTCACAGTGATCAAGCAATGAGAATGCTAGAGGATATCAGCCCAATTGAGCAGGAAATCTTGGGGGATATGACATACCAAGCAAATGAAGTTGTTCTTCATACCGACTCTGCCGTACTACCAAAACGTAAGGCAGCATGGGCATCATGGAACTACCTATTGGAAGGAAGTGAAGAGGAGCAGCAACGCCTCCCTTCGCTCACTTATAACATGAACATTCTTCAGCATATTCAATCAGAACACACGTTTTGTGTAACGTTGAACAGTACTGAGCAAATTAACTCAAATAAAGTTTTGCGTTCGTTCACTTATCATCATCCAGTATTCACCACTGAGTCTATTACAGCGCAGCAGCGCAAAGATGAGATACAGGGCAAACAAAGTACCTGGTTCTGCGGGGCTTATTGGTACAACGGTTTTCATGAAGATGGCGTGCGTAGCGCGCTTGATGTTGTGAAAGAACTAGAAGAAAAGTACTGCGAACAAAATGTGGTTCCTTTCGAAAAAGGCGCAGCGTGATATGGATAGCCAAATGAACAGCCGATTGTTTATAGGCAACGTTCGTCACCGTCGATTCACGCCTGTGAATCATGAGTTGAACTACTCTTTATTTATGCCCGCCATCGATGTAGACGAGATCGATGCTTTAGAGAAAAAAGTATGGGGTTTTGGTTCGCGTTGGTGGCATTGGGCTCGCTTCAAGCGCAGTGATTACATTGGTGAAGGTAGCGTCAAGTCGGCAGTGCACAGCAAAATTGAAGAACTGACAGGTGTTCGCTGTACCGGCAAGGTAATCGCAGTCTGTCACTTGCGTTATCTAGGACTTTATTTCAGTCCCGTTAATTTCTACTACGTTTATAACACGGAAGGAGAATGGAAGTATCTCCTCGCAGAGGTGAGTAACACGCCTTGGAATGAACGACATTACTACGTGGTGTCAGCAGATAAAGAAGAAGAAAAGTTTGGTTGGGAACAAGTTAAAGCATTCCATGTTTCACCATTCAACCCGATTGACCAACTCTACCGCTGGAAAATTAAACCTTTGACAGACAAGTTGAATATTCATCTTGAATGTCACAAAGGAGAGAAACACTTTGATGCCACCATGGTTATGAAAGCCAAGCCACTTTCAAGCAAAACCTTATTGAGGTGTTTGATCGTTACACCAATACAAACGGTAAAAGTAATGGTTGGTATTTATTGGCACGCATTAAAACTTTGGGTGAAAGGCGCACCTTTTTATTCTCATCCTAAATATTCAACGCATGAAGAAATAGAAGCCGATACTGAAAAAACAGACAAAAAAAATAAAAAGCACAAGGAGAATTCTGCATGTTAAATACTAGTTCTATGACATTGCCGCGTAAATTGACGACAACGCAAAAAGCGGCTCGCGGAGTTATTTTTCAATGTCTGCAAAAAATGGAAATCGGCTGTTTAACAGTTATTGAAAGTTTTAAGACGGAAACGACAGAGCGAAGCGAGCGTTTTAGTGCGCCAAATGGGGAGTACAGTGGTCAACCTGTTGTCGCTACTATAGAGGTAAAACATCCAGGCTTTTATTCACGGATCTTGCAGGGCGGCAGTATTGCTGCTGGTGAGGCTTATATGGATGGGTGGTGGGATAGCCCCGATTTAACCTCATTAATGAAACTGATGGCCCTTAACATGCGTGCTCTAGATAAACTCGAAGAGCAAGGCAGTTGGTTGACTAAAATACTGTACAAGTTCAGCCATTGGTCAAACAGAAATTCTGAAGAGAACTCACGTAAAAATATCCATGCGCATTACGACTTGGGTAACAACCTATACGAAGCGTTCCTTGACACCAATATGCTGTACTCGTCGGCGCTTTACAATCATGCGGATGACTCTCTAGAGCAGGCTCAAATCAACAAAATGGATCGTCTGTGTCAGCAACTTGAGCTGAAATCTACCGATCATGTTGTTGAAATTGGCACTGGGTGGGGCGCTATGGCGATTTACATGGCTGAACAATACGGTTGTCAGGTCACCACAACAACGATATCTGAAGAGCAACACGCGTACGCGGAGCAAAAAATCAAAGAGCGTGGCTTAGAAGACAAAATCACTCTACTCAAAGAAGATTACCGAAACCTAACCGGCACTTATGACAAGCTCGTTTCTATTGAAATGATTGAAGCTGTGGGCAAACAATTCCTGCCTTCGTACATTAAGGTCTGTGAGTCTTTATTGAAGTCTGGTGGCTTGATGGCGATTCAAGCGATTACGATTGCCGATCAGCGTTACGATTACTACAGTAACAACGTCGACTTTATCCAAAAGTACATTTTCCCGGGTGGTTTTTTACCGTCGGTAACCTCACTAATCCAAGCAACAACAAAGTACAGTGACTTAGTGACGCGAGACTTGTTCGATATTGGTTTGGACTACGCCAAGACGCTGAACGAATGGCACCTTCGTTTTAATCGAGCAGAGAGTGAAGTGCGCTCGTTTGGCTACGACGACCGCTTTGTGCGTATGTGGCGCTACTATTTGAGCTACTGTGAAGGTGGCTTTTTGGCTCGCACGATCAGTGCAGTTCACATGACGTTTCAACGCCCGTAGTTCGTTATGAAGGTATTTCTTGCTTCGACATGGTTCCAACTCTGCTGGTTTGCAGCGGTGCTTGGAACCTATCAATGGCAATGGGTCACGTTATTCCTTACTTTGGCAACCCTACTATATTGTTTGAAAACTGACGCATCTTCGCTCAAAAGTATTGGTGTGATCGTCACGAGCGGGCTCGTGATTGATACGCTCAATCAACAACTCTCGGTCTTTGTCTTTCCTACCCCATGGCTGCCAGTCTGGTTATTATGCTTGTGGGTTTTGTTTTCTTGGTATGCCTATCAACTTAAGTCAATTTTGTACCGTTTCCCAAAAACCTACGTATCAATAGTAGGCGGACTCGGAGGAACAGCGAGTTACTTTGCTGGCTATAAGCTCCAAGCCGTTGAATTTGGATTTAGCACTGGCGCTACACTGGCAATGTTGTTTGTCGAATGGTGCGTCATGATGCTCTTGATACTCAAGGTGTACGGAAATGAAAAGCTTGAAGAGAGTTTTAACTCAGATACTGACTAGGTTGCTTGCGTTGGTAATAGTAACTGGTTCTTTTGCTCTGCAAGCTCAACCCGTTGGAAACAGCGAAGCTGCTAGCAACATTGCTAATTGGAAGGGATGGAAAACTGTTGGAGAAGCCCAACTTACCTGGTTCATCTTCGATATTTATCACTCAAGATTAAAAGCGCCTGATGGCAAGTTCATCGTAAGCGATGACATATCGCCACATCCCCTTGCGTTGGAAATTAATTACAAGAGAGACATCAGTAAGCAACAGCTGCTTGATGTGACGGATGAGCAGTGGGCGAAATTGGGTTTTACTGACTCATATCGAAAAACTTGGATCAGCGAGCTCGATCGTATGTTTCCTGATATTCAAAAAGGTGACGAGCTTACTTATTTGACAGATGGAAAATCTGGTCAGCTGTTTTATAAGCAGGTTGGGGACGTGCAAGTAAAGAACGTTGGCATCATTGAAGACGAACGAATGAACGATGCATTTTTAGCTATATGGTTATCACCCAACACAGAATTTCCGAAACTCCGAAAACAATTGATAGGGCAGGTTAGATAGTGTTTAAACGAATTTGTAAATCAGCGACTTTAGTGGCAGCTGTTTTTCTTTCGGCATGTTCCGCAGACATTGATAATTACCGCTCTTCTACACCGACTTTTGACGTATTCGGTTATTTCGAAGGTGACATAAAGGCGTGGGGGATGGTGCAAAATTATACCGAACAGCAAACCCGTCGCTTTGAAGTCGATATAGTGGGTACTGTAGAGGGTGATACGCTGACGCTGGTGGAAGACTTCGTGTTTGATGATGGAGAGGTGGACCAGCGAATTTGGGTTATCACTAGATTAGAAGACGGTAGTTATGAAGGTAAGGCAGACGATATTATAGGTGTAGCAACAGGGGAAGAGCAGGGCAATGCGCTACAGTGGCAATATGACTTTGAGCTACAAATGGAGGATTCATCAGTGACGGTTGCTTTTGATGATTGGCTTTATCGTCAGGATGACAGACACGTTTTCAATCTAACGAAAATAAAAAAGTTTGGTGTGGAAGTAGGAACAATAACCTTGTTCTTCCAAAAGCAGCCATAACAAATGGGGCAGATCTTCAATTAATAATCCATGCCATATAACTAAAATTATTTTCTCCCGACCTAACTCTCCTAACTAAAAAAGGTTGACGCTTTCGCGTCAACCTTTTAAGTATCTGGTCGTTACAGGATGATTACAGCTTATCTGTCAGCTCGATTGCTTGACCGATGTAGTTCGCTGGCGTCATCTCTTTCAGACGTGCTTTCTCGTGCTCAGGAAGCTCAAGACCGTCGATGAAGTTACGCATTGCTTCGCCGTCTACACGCTTACCACGAGTTAGCTCTTTCAGCTTCTCGTATGGCTTCTCGATGCCGTAACGACGCATAACGGTTTGTACTGGCTCAGCTAGTACTTCCCAGTTCTTGTCTAGTTCAGCAAGAAGCGCTTCACGGTTTACTTCTAGCTTGCTGATGCCTTTAAGCGTAGAAGTGTAAGCTATGATAGCGTAGCCAACACCAACACCAAGGTTACGTAGAACCGTTGAGTCAGTTAGGTCACGTTGCCAACGAGAGATAGGCAGTTTCTGTGCTAGGTGGCCGAATACAGCGTTCGCAAGACCTAGGTTACCTTCTGAGTTTTCAAAGTCGATTGGGTTAACTTTGTGAGGCATTGTTGAAGAACCGATCTCACCAGCAATAGTTTTTTGCTTGAAGTGGCCTAGTGCAATGTAACCCCAAACGTCACGGTCGAAGTCAATCAGGATAGTGTTGAAACGAGCGATAGCGTCGAACAGCTCAGCGATGTAATCGTGCGGTTCGATTTGAGTTGTGTAAGGGTTCCAAGTTACGCCTAGAGACTCTGTGATGAACTCTTCAGAGAACTTGTGCCAATCTAGCTCTGGGTAAGCAGAAAGGTGTGCGTTGTAGTTACCTACTGCACCGTTGATTTTCGCTAGGATCTCAACGTTTTCGATTTGCTTGAATTGACGCTCCATACGGTACGCCACGTTTGCCATTTCTTTACCCATAGTAGATGGAGAAGCAGGCTGACCGTGTGTACGAGATAGAAGAGGAATGTCGCGGTATTCCACTGCTAGCGCTTTGATAGCGTCGATTAGGTTACGGATTTCTGGAAGAATCACGTTCTCACGCGCTTCTTTAAGCATTAGAGCGTGTGATGTGTTGTTGATGTCTTCAGAAGTACATGCGAAGTGGAAGAACTCGTTTACTGCGTGCAGTTCAGGAACGTCTGCTACTTTCTCTTTTAGGAAGTACTCAACCGCTTTTACGTCGTGGTTAGTTGTACGCTCGATCTCTTTGATACGGCGTGCATCTTCTTCAGAGAAGTTTGCAGCAAGGTCGTCTAGGAATTGGTTTGCTTCTGCGCTAAACGCTGGCACTTCTGCAATTTCAGCAGTAGCAGCAAGCTTTTGTAGCCAGCGGATTTCAACGATAGTACGGTACTTTAGTAGACCGTATTCACTGAAAATTTCGCGTAACGCAATTGTCTTGCTTCCGTAACGGCCGTCTACTGGTGAAACAGCAGTCAATGCTGACAGTTCCATGATGTTCTCCTGAATTGGGTTTCTAAATTTCGTGAGCTTTATACCAATAACTGTGGCAATTGTCACGAATATTGCGCAAACGTTTGCGCGAGATTTATTTTAGTCGAAAAAAATGAGCTCGCGATAAACGCGAGCTGCTTATTTGATATTTTACTACAGACGAGCAAGAAGGATTTGTGCTTGCTCTACCATCTTCTTGCGCCCGAAGATTAGGTGGCGACGCTTACCACCAACTTGACGCCAAAGAACTGCACTACGAATGCCAGATAACAACAGCGCACGAACTTTGTGTTGGCTTGCCGTCTGCTGCAGTACAGATGGCGTGCCCGTTACTTGAATGCGTGGGCCAATAGGGCTAACGACATCCAGATAGATGCTCGCTAAATTGCTGATCATTTGATCGTCTAGTAGCTCAAAGTGCTCTGACTGACGCTTGGCCATTTGAATACGATCACCAAGCTGAGACATAGCATCGTTACGAGAGCTTAACTTACGCTCTAACGCCATTAAACTAATAATGTAACGAGTAATTTCACTGCCTGATGGTGTGCTATCAATCCCTTTAACCAAGCATTCTAGGCCGAGCTTTAGATCGGCTTCGCGACCGAATACGCCAACTGTGTTAGCAGGGTTCGTGCTCAAAATAGCGTTGATTGATGTTTCAAAAGCATCTTGATCACAATGTCCGTTTCTCGCTACCTGTTGAACTAAAGCAACAGCTTGGCAAATCCCAGCGAAAGCGATAGTACGGTCATAAAGTGTATTCGCCACGTAACGACTCCTAAGCTTGAGAATATTTAATGCGTTGCTCGATGATGCCGCCACCTAGGCACACGTCATCTTTGTAGAACACAGCTGATTGACCTGGAGTTACAGCAATTTGTGGCTCGTCAAAGATCACTTTAATGTTTTCATCATCGATAGGGATGATTGTACAAGGAATATCTTCCTGACGGTAACGAGTTTTCACTGTGCACTTCATAACATCGCGAATTGGCTCACGATCTACCCAGTGAAGTTGTGATGCAAGTAGACCTTCTGATTTCAACATTGGATGATCTTTACCTTGAACGGCAATCAAAACGTTACGCTCTAGATCTTTCTCACCAACGAACCATGGGTCTTCGTTACCACCGCCGCCTTTACGGCCACCGATGTGTAGACCTTTACGCTGACCAAGCGTGTGGTACATCAGGCCTTGATGTTGACCAATCAGTTCGCCTTCAGGTGTTTCGATGTTGCCTGGTTGAGCTGGAAGGTAGCGACCTAGAAATTCTGTAAACTTGCGCTCGCCGATGAAACAAATACCCGTAGAGTCTTTCTTCTTCGCCGTGATTAGATCTTGCTCTTCCGCAATGCGGCGTACTTCTGGCTTCTCTAGGTCACCAACAGGGAATAGGCTACGTGCGATTTGCTCGTTGCTTAATGTGTACAGGAAGTAGCTTTGATCTTTGTTGCCATCGAGACCACGTAGCATTTGTGGTTTTTCACCGTTTTCAGGGAAAGAACGACGCACGTAGTGACCCATTGCAATGTAATCCGCATCAAGCACTTCATCAGCGAATTCTAGGAACGCTTTGAACTTGATTTCTTTGTTACAAAGAATGTCTGGGTTTGGTGTACGACCTGCTTTGTATTCTGCAAGGAAGTACTCAAATACGTTATCCCAGTATTCGGCAGCAAAGTTGATAGTGTGTAGGTGGATGCCTAGCTTGTCACATACTGCCTGAGCGTCAGCAAGATCTTCTGCCGCTGTACAATATTCTTCGTTGTCATCTTCTTCCCAGTTCTTCATGAAAAGGCCTTCTACTTGGTAGCCTTGCTGCTTTAGAAGATACGCGGAAACAGATGAATCAACGCCGCCGGACATACCGACGATGACTTTCTTTTGGCTGTTATCAGACATTACTAAACACCACTTAAATAAACGGGATGCAGATTCTATCAGAATCCACAGACCGGTGACAGATCCGAGATCGAAATCACAATTCGTTTCGCTGGATTTTTCTTCAACAAAGATTCGAACGAGTAATTTCGCAAGTATAGAAGAGGTATATATGGCATAGTTGGCCAAAATCCAAGAGGAAACATCAAATGACAGAAGAAAACCAATTTATGCAAGAAAGTGAGTTGATTGAAATTGTTGAAAATCAGCTCGAAGATGGTAACCCGCTTAAAGTAAAAGAAACCCTTATGCGTTTAATGATGACTGGCACACCACGTGAAGATGCGGTTGCGATGATGGCATGTGCGATGTCAATTGAGATTTTTGATGTAATGAAGAATGAGGGTGAGTTCAACCTAAAGCGTTATAGCGAGCACCTTGAGCAACTACCAGATCTCAGCTTTATGGAAGGTGAATAAGCCACCTAAAAGAAAAAAGTAGTCAGCAAACGTTTGCTATAATCGCTTTTATTGCTGCTTTATTATTAGCGGTATAGAATCCGCTCTCCTTTTCATCCCCTTACTCAGACTGACAATATGAAATTTCCTGGACAACGCAAATCGAAGCACTATTTTCCTGTTCATGCTCGTGACCCGCTGGTGAGCCAAGCACAAGAAAGCAAGAAGATGACGCGCACTCACATCATTGGTATTGACCAAACCTTGGTTGATATTGAAGCAAAAGTTACAACGGATGTGATTGAAAAGTACGGTCTGAGTAAAGGTCACTCTCTGGTTATCGATGACGAAAGAGCAGAAGAGTTATACCAGCAACTGAAAGAAGAGAACTTGATTACCAATGAGTATGCGGGCGGTACAATTGGTAACACGCTACATAACTACTCCGTGCTAGCGGATGACCGCTCCACACTACTTGGAGTGATGAGCCAGGATATTAAGATTGGCAGCTACGGTTACCGTTATCTTTGTAATACATCAAGCCGCATGGACTTGAACTACCTACAAGGTGTAGATGGTGCAATTGGCCGTTGTTTTGCTCTTATCACAGAAGACGGTGAACGTACTTTTGCTATCAGCGAAGGGCAAATGAACCAACTCCATCCTGATAGCATTCCAGAGAAAATCTTTAAAAATGCATCAGCACTTGTACTGACGTCATATCTAGTACGTTGCAAAGACGGCGACCCAATGCCGGAAGCAACAATGAAAGCAATTGAGTACGCGAAAAAGAATGATGTGCCTGTTGTTCTGACTTTAGGCACAAAGTTTGTTATTCAAGATGACCCTAAATATTGGCAAGAATTCATTCGAGATAACGTTTCAGTCGTTGCGATGAATGAAGATGAAGCAGAAGCACTGACGGGGGAATCTGATCCACTTGCTGCGTCTGATAAAACATTGGAGTGGGCTGATCTAGTATTGTGCACGGCGGGTCCTGTAGGTCTATTTATGGCTGGGTATACGGAGGATAGCGCGAAGCGCGAAACTTCTTTGCCATTACTTCCAGGGTCAATTGCTGAATTTAATCGTTATGAATTCAGTCGTCCGGCGAAAAAAGACTCATGCGAGACGCCAATAAAAGTGTACTCGCATATCTCGCCATATATGGGTGGTCCAGAAAAAATTAAGAATACAAATGGCGCAGGTGATGCTGCGTTATCTGCTGTTCTTCATGATATGGCAGCAAATAAATACCATAAAGAAAATGTGCCTAATTCAAGCAAGCACAGTAACGAGTATTTAACTTACTCTTCTTTTTCTCAAGTCTGCAAATACGCAAACCGTGCGAGCTACGAAGTTCTCGTGCAACATTCACCACGATTGTCGCGCGGACTTCCTGAGCGAGAAGATAGCCTAGAAGAAGCATACTGGGAACGTTAATACGAAGCGGTTTAATTAACTATTCTGTAACTAAAGTAAAAGGCGCATTAAGAAATGTGCCTTTTTTATTTGTAATGGTTTAAATAAAAAAGGCTCCCTATGGGAGCCTTTTAAAAATAGCACGGATCTAGATTAGGAACTCATCCAGAGATTTACCTGCATCAAGTTGCTCTTGAATCGCCGAAGGTGTACGACCTTGGCCAGTCCAAGTTTTCTCATTACCGTTTGAATCTGTGTATTTGTATTTAGCAGGGCGAGGTGCGCGCTTCGCTTTGCCTTTCGTCTTAGTTTCGCCAGATAGCGCAGTAATAAGTGCTTCCACGTCAATACCGTCTTGAGCGATTTTCTCAGCAATCTCTGCAAGCTTAGCTTCTTGCTCTGCTTGTGCTGCGCGTTCTGCTTCTTCTGCTTCACGACGCTCATCTACGACAGTAGTGAGTTTATCTAGAGCTTCTTCCAATTGTTCTAGAGTCAGCTCACGAGAAAATGCACGAAGGCTACGGATATTTAGAAGGGTTTTAGTCAGCTCTGACATAACGATTCCTATTAAAAGGTTAATGTGTTGGGCACTTTTTATCGTTACGATTAAATAATGCCAATCTATAAATAAACAAAGAGTCCTTATATTTAACTTTATCTTTTCCTTATGTGCAAATGCTAAATCAAGATTTTGTTTAAATTTGACTATTTTTTAAAGCAATTAATATTATTACACTCGAAATAAATCATTATTAGATGAGAACTAAAATCAACAATCATTATTGTATAGAGAGAGCGACAGCTTGGTTTTTTATAAAAAAATTTGAGTTATTACTTAAAAATATGAAGCATCCATCTTTAATGGTGTGTCATATATCCTTAATTTATTGATATAAGATAAACCATGATATTTCTAAGGTAGTAATAATGTTTCATAAATAACATGATTGATGTGATTTCAGTTGCACAAAACTTATGGAAGTAGGCAAGGTTTATAAATTATCTCAGTCATTATTTATTTGTTTAATTTAGTTTGATGTGTTGCATTGACTCTCATCATAAGTACAATGGCTGCCACCTGATGCAATATTGCAGACAATTTGTTGTTAATTTGTACAGTTAGTGGTTAATTGTTTGTTGTTGCCGTAGAGGCGCGGTCTCGAAGAGTAGCTATTATTGGGGTGATGCCAATGAATAATAGTGGAAGGCGAAGATTGCCGAAGTAAGTAACTCATCAAAGTTACTTGCTGGGGTTGTATCTGAAAGGAACAACACTGCCATAGTATATATTCACATTAAACTATGGAGCGCTACTGTAGGGTTGGGTGGAGTGTTCGCTTCCCTGTCGCTAAGTTCAACATGAGCACGTATCGTATGCTACGTGACTTGTCTGCAGTAGATCTCTAGCCAAACTTTGGTTTTTGAAGATCATGAATTTAATAGATTTTTCTAGTTCTCCTGTTTCATTATTGCCACCTATTGTCGCTTTGACTTTGGCGATTTTGACTCGACGTGTATTAGTTTCCTTGGGTGTAGGTATCGTGCTAGGTGCGGTGCTACTTAATAGCTGGTCTATCAGCGACACCGCAGGTTACGTCAGTTCTCAAGTTTCTTCTGTCTTTATTGAAGATGGCGGAATTAACACTTGGAACATGAGCATTGTTGGTTTCCTAATCTTATTAGGTATGACAACAGCTTTATTAACGCTTTCTGGCGGTACTCGTGCTTTTGCTGAATGGGCACAATCTCGAGTGAAGAGTAAACGCGGCTCCAAACTTCTTGCCGCCTTTTTAGGCGTATTCATTTTTGTCGATGATTACTTTAATAGCCTTGCTGTTGGTGCGATCTCTCGCCCAGTAACCGATCGCTTTTATGTGTCTCGCGCTAAGCTTGCGTACATTCTAGACTCAACCGCTGCTCCAATGTGTGTAATTATGCCTGCTTCTAGCTGGGGTGCTTACATTATTACTATTATTGGCGGGATCTTAGTCTCACATGGGATCACAGAGTATTCGGCTCTTGGCGCATATGTTCGTCTTATCCCAATGAACTTCTACGCCGTTTTCGCGCTGCTAATGGTGTTCGCTGTTGCGTGGTTTGGTCTTGATATTGGTAAAATGCGTGAGCATGAGATCTCTGCATCGCAAGGTCGTGGCTTTGATAAAGACAAAGAAAATGACTCGCAAGAAGCGCATGACCTAAATGAAGAGCTAGATATCCGTGAAAGTGAAAAGGGTAAAGTGTCAGATTTGATACTTCCTATCGTGACGCTGATTATCGCGACTATCGCTTCAATGCTTTACACGGGTGGCCAAGCATTGGCTGCTGATGGTAAGGAGTTTGCGCTTCTTGGTGCTTTTGAAAATACAGATGTAGGTACATCACTAATCTACGGTAGCTTGCTTGGCTTAGCAGTTGCACTGTTTACTGTTGTGAAGCAAGGTCTACCAATGGCTGAGATCGCACGTACACTTTGGATTGGTGCTAAGTCTATGTTTGGTGCGATTCTAATCTTAGTATTTGCCTGGACCATTGGCTCTGTTATCGGTGATATGAAGACTGGTACTTACCTTTCGACAATGGCGCAGGGAAATATCAACCCTCATTGGCTCCCAGTTATCTTATTCTTGTTGTCTGGCCTGATGGCGTTCTCAACAGGTACTTCATGGGGTACGTTCGGCATCATGCTTCCAATCGCCGGAGACATGGCTGGTGCAACAGACGTAGCGCTAATGCTACCGATGTTGAGTGCGGTTTTAGCTGGTGCGGTATTCGGTGACCATTGTTCACCAATCTCAGATACGACTATCTTGTCATCGACGGGTGCACGTTGTAACCACATTGATCACGTATCAACACAGCTACCTTATGCATTATCAGTCGCGCTTGTTTCATGCGTCGGCTTTATTGCCCTTGGTATGACTGCTTCAATTGCGTTCTCGTTCATTGCAGCGTCGATAACATTCGTTATCGTTTGCGCTATTTTGTCATGGCTTTCAAAGTCTAAAATAGCGTCTTGCCAGAGTGCGTAAGTTGTTTTGAATAGATTCGTTACAGAGGGAAGCTCCGCTAATTTAGCGGAGCTTTTTTTAACGCGACTTAGGTGAGGGGGGCAATCGCGTTTTTGGGGATAAAAGTCTCGTGTTAAGAGCGAATTGTTTGTGTACCGAGCTCTCCTTGATGGGCTGTAATGGAAAAGCAATCCATCTTCTTCTTAGTTCTAAGCAAAGACTATGCCCATTTTAAGCTTTTGATTTTTAATACAGAAAAATCCGCATGGTTGCGATGCAGAGTTAACTAAATGATATCTAAAGAGTTACCTGTTACACAGTGTTACGTTACACCTATACAGTATTTAAACATTTAAGTTGTATTTCTTTATTAATCGATAAAGCGTTGTTCTTGAAATGCCGAGGTGACGTGCAGCCGCACTCATATTGTGTTTATTTTCTTCGATAGCTTGCAGTAGGTAGTCGAGATCAATTTGGTCCACAGAAGGGAGCAATTGCCTCTCATTGTTATCAAGGCCCAAGTCAGCGACGAGAAGCGTGTGATCTTCACACATGACAATTGCTCGTTGGATGACATTACGCAGTTCTCTTACGTTGCCTGGCCAACGATGTTTGAGGAGCTTGGCTTTTACCTTATCAGACATTTTTTGTACCTGACCATGAGACAGATCTGCTAGAAAGTGTTCAGATAAAATAATAATGTCTTTTCCACGCTTTCTCAGTGGAGGGATAGTTAATGGCAATATATTAAGCCGATAGAATAGATCTTCACGAAATCCTCCTTGTACGACCTCATTTTTCAAATCCACGTGGCTTGCTGCAATGACCCTACAGTCCACGTCAATGAATTTATCCGCTCCGACTTTATGGATTTGTTTACTCTCCAAAAAGTGAAGGAGGTGGATTTGTAAGTCTGGTGGCATGTCACCAATTTCATCAAGAAATAGGGTGCCTTTATGTGCCTTTTGAATAAAACCTATACGCTCTGAGATTGCGCCTGTAAATGCTCCTTTTTCATGGCCGAAAAGCTCGGATGCAATAAGACCACTTGGAATGGCTCCACAGTTGACTTCCACAAAAGGTGCTGAGTGTCTGTTCGACAATTGATGAATAAGGCGAGCGCAAAGACCTTTCCCAACACCAGTTTCACCCTGAATGAGGACTTCAGCATCACATTGAGCGTACTTTTGTATTGCAGTACGAAGTTCTTGGATACAGGCACTATTGCCGATCAACGGGTATAGTGCCGTATCGTCGAAATCTACAGCTTGTTTATTACTACCGTTACGCAGTTTCATTGTTAATCACTATTTTTTGCCCCGCTCTAATAATAGTTTTGAATGACTTGTCTCAAACGTGAGTTGCTGTCTCTTTATTGAGAAAAATGCCAATTAATGGGTTGGGTACGGTCTAAATAGTTGATTTGGTGGATATTCATACTATTCTTCGCTTTCTTCGTCAGAGTAGAGCTGATTGGAGGTGTTCTTTCCACCAGAGTATTCAATATGGAAAAGAATTTAATTTCATTTAAATCAATGTCTTGTGAAAAATATTTAGAAAATATTCAATTGAGTATTGAAAAATATAGAATCCTTAGTTAGTGTGGTTACTAACAAAGCAACTCAAAAAGAGCCTTAAATAAGTATGCGTAATTTTGTAATGAACATTCATCACCATCATCACCCAATCTAGTCTTTCGGGCGATGTACGCATACCCGGGAGGCAGGAAACTCCCGGAGGTAAAATCAAAGTAAAAGCAGATTTTAAACCCTCGGGAGACTTCAATCTCCCGAGGGTTTTTTAGTTTTATTAGTTTGAAAAATACTTAGATATCAAAATCTTGCATAGGGACAAAGCAATGCAAACACAACGTTTAAGAATCGCAATTCAGAAAAAAGGTCGTCTTAGCAAAGAGAGTCAAGCTCTACTAAAACAGTGCGGCGTAAAGTTCAACGTGATGGGCGAGCGTTTAGTTGTCCATTCTGAAAATATGCCAATTGATTTACTCTTGGTTCGTGACGACGACATCCCAGGTTTAATTATGGATGGCGTGGTTGACCTTGGCTTTATTGGCGAAAATGAACTAGAAGAAGTTCGCCTTGACCGCAAAGCATTAGGTGAACCCTGCGAGTTTGTTCAGCTTCGTCGACTTGATTTTGGTGGCTGTCGTTTATCTATCGCAATCGACAAGGACGAAGAGTACAACGGTCCACAAGACTTAGCTGGCAAGCGTATTGCTACAACGTATCCTCAACTTCTAAAAGCGTACATGGATGAAGCCGGCGTTCCATTCTCTACATGTATGCTGACAGGCTCTGTAGAAGTTGCGCCTCGCGCGGGTCTCGCTGATGCTATCGCTGATTTGGTTTCTACAGGTGCAACACTGGAAGCGAACGGCCTTAAAGAAGCTGAAATTATCTTCAAATCAAAAGCGACATTGATTCAACGCACAGGTGAGTTCGACGCAGACAAAGTGGCGCTAATCGAAAAGCTGTTAACTCGCATGCAAGGCGTGCAGCAAGCGAAAGAATCTAAGTACATTATGCTTCACGCCCCAGCAGAGAAGTTAGATCAAATTAAAGCGCTACTGCCAGGTGCTGAAGACCCAACTGTTCTTCCTCTTTCTGCAGATAAGCAGAAAATGGCTGTTCACTTGGTGAGTTCTGAAAACCTGTTCTGGGAAACAATGGAACAGCTGAAAGAGTTGGGCGCAAGTTCAATTCTCGTTCTACCAATTGAAAAAATGATGGAGTAAGCATCATGAGAACAGTCGTTTGGCAATCATTAAGTGAGAATCAGCAAGACTCTATTTTGGAGCGCCCTGCTATTGCAGAAGGTGCCAATATCACCACTGCTGTGGCCGAAGTTATTGCTAAAGTTCGAGAAGAAGGTGACTCTGCTCTTATTGAGCTGACCGAAAAGTTTGACCGTGTTAAGCCTGAATCCATTCGTGTTTCTTCTCAGGAAATTAAGGCAGCGTCAGAGCGTTTGTCAGAGTCAATGAAGAGCGCACTAGAGCAAGCTTACGCCAATATTTCTAAGTTCCACAAAGCGCAAAAGCCGCAACCGATCAAGGTGGAAACCCAGCCAGGTGTCCTTTGTGAACAAGTAACACGCCCAATTCAAAAAGTGGGTTTGTACATTCCTGGTGGCAGTGCGCCTTTGCCATCGACTGTTTTGATGCTCGGCGTTCCTGCAAAAATTGCAGGTTGTCGTAAAGTCGTTCTTTGTTCTCCACCCCCAATCGCTGATGAGATCCTTTATGTCGCGAAACTGTGTGGCATTGATGAGGTGTATAACGTCGGTGGTGGACAAGCAGTTGCTGCAATGGCTTATGGCACCGAGACTGTATCGAAAGTAGATAAGATCTTTGGTCCAGGCAACGCTTACGTGACCGAAGCAAAACGTCAGGTAAGTAATGATTTCCGTGGTGCGGCGATTGATATGCCAGCAGGTCCATCAGAAGTTCTTGTGATTGCCGATGAAACCGCAGATGCAGACTTTATCGCTGCGGATCTTTTGAGCCAAGCAGAACACGGTCCTGATTCTCAAGTGGTACTTGTGACTCCTTCTCCTGTGATTGCTGATCAAGTGACGGATGCGGTTCAACGTCAGCTTAAGGAGCTATCTCGTGCAGACATCGCAGAAAAGGCTCTGGCATCAAGCTTGATCATTATTTCCGAGTCGATGACGCAGTCAGTTTCTATTTCCAATTACTACGGTCCTGAGCACTTGATTGTTCAGACTAAGAACCCTCGTGAGCTTCTACCTCTACTTGATAATGCAGGCTCTATCTTCCTTGGGGATTGGTCGCCTGAATCTGCGGGAGATTACGCATCGGGGACTAACCATGTCCTTCCTACTTACGGTTACACACGTACTTATTCAAGCTTAGGTTTGGCGGATTTCTCTAAACGAATGACGGTTCAGGAGCTTTCTGCTGATGGTTTAAAGAACCTTGCACCAACGGTAGTCACGATGGCTGAAGCAGAAGGTCTGGACGCTCACAAACGTGCTGTTACTATCCGCGTAGAAAAATTAGCAAGTAAGTAAGAATAAGAGAGTAATGAGATGGAAAAGCTAGCGCGTAAACAAGTCCAACAGCTTACCCCTTATATGTCGGCTCGCCGAATCGGTGGTACGGGTGACGTATGGCTAAATGCCAACGAATCACCATTTAACAATGAATACAAAACAGACTTTGCTCGTCTTAATCGTTACAGCGAATGCCAACCGAAAGAACTGATTTCCGCTTACGCAGCGTATGCGGCTGTGAAACCAGAACAAACACTGACTTCTCGCGGCGCAGACGAAGGTATTGAGTTATTAATTCGTGCATTCTGTGAGCCGGGTGAAGATGCGATTCTTTACTGCCCACCAACTTACGGTATGTACGCCATCAGTGCAGAAACCATCGGTGTAGAGCGCAAAACCGTGCCGCTAACGTCAGATTGGCAACTAGACCTTGCTGGCATCGAAGCTAATCTGGATAACGTGAAGCTGGTTTTTGTATGTTCGCCAAACAACCCAACGGGTAACTTGGTTAAGCGTGAGGACATTGTGTCTCTGCTTGAGATGACAAAAGACCGTGCAATCGTGGTGATGGATGAAGCGTACATCGATTTTTGTCCAGAAGCGTCAACGGTAGACCTACTGGCGCAATACCCGAATCTTGCGATTCTGCGTACTCTATCGAAAGCTTTTGCGCTTGCAGGTCTGCGTTGTGGATTTACGCTTGCGAACGAAGAGCTGATTAATGTACTTCTTAAAGTTATCGCACCTTACCCAGTCCCAGTTCCAGTGGCAGAAATTGCGACTCAGGCGCTTTCGGAAGCTGGTTTAGCGCGAGCGAAGTTTCAAGTTCTCGATTTGAATGCAAACCGTGCTTACTTGCAAGTTGGCCTTTCAATGATTCCGGGCTTGGAAGTGTTTGAAGGGTGGGGGAACTACCTATTGGTGAAATTCCCAGATGGCGATGACCTTTTCAAAGCGGCTTGGGATACGGGCATTATTTTGCGTAACTCGCCAATTGAAAATTGTGTGCGTATCAGTGTGGGTAACCGTGACGAGTGCGAAAAAACGCTTGGATTTATCAGAAACTACTACGCATAAATAGAGACAGAATTTATCGCTCTCGCTCAATAGCGGGAGCGCCAAAAGAATAGCAATAAGGAAGTTCGAGTGAGCAAACAACAAAAAATCCTTTTTATTGATCGTGATGGCACCTTAATTGTCGAGCCGCCGATTGATTTTCAAGTAGACCGTTTAGACAAACTAAAGCTAGAGCCATTTGTTATCCCAAGCCTGTTGTCGTTGCAGGATGCAGGATACCGTCTAGTGATGGTCACGAACCAAGATGGTTTGGGTACCGACAGCTACCCACAAGAAGATTTTGATGCACCACACAACATGATGATGGAGATCTTTGAATCTCAAGGTGTGAAGTTTGATGATGTGCTGATTTGTCCTCACTTTGATGAAGATAACTGCTCTTGCCGTAAGCCTAAATTGGGCTTGGTAAAAGAGTACCTTCAAGGTGGCAAAGTGGATTTCCAAAATTCTGTTGTGATTGGCGATCGTCAAACTGATCTTCAACTTGCAGAAAACATGGCAATTCGTGGCATTCAATACAACCCAGAAACCATGGGTTGGAAACAGATCCTGAAAGATCTCACGGTGAAGGCACGCGTTGCTGAAGTGGTTCGCACCACAAAAGAAACGGACATCAAAGTATTCGTTAATCTTGACGAACAAGGCGGCAATGACATCTCTACTGGTCTTGGCTTCTTCGACCACATGCTGGATCAAATCGCGACACACGGCGGGTTCCAGATGGTGTGCAAAGTAGAAGGTGACCTGCACATTGATGATCACCACACAGTGGAAGATACCGCTCTTGCGTTAGGTCAAGCGTTGAAAGAAGCACTGGGTGACAAGCGTGGTATTGGTCGCTTTGGCTTTAGCCTTCCAATGGATGAGTGTTTGGCACAATGCGCACTAGACCTATCAGGTCGTCCTTACCTTAAGTTCGACGCGCCATTCAGCCGTGAGCAAGTGGGTGATCTTTCAACAGAGATGGTAGTTCACTTCTTCCGCTCTCTGACTGACACATTAGCATGTACGTTGCACCTTTCTTCTGCGGGCAACAATGATCACCACATCATTGAAAGTCTATTTAAAGCGTTTGGTCGTACGTTACGCCAAGCAATCAAAGTAGAAGGCACTGAGCTACCAAGTAGTAAAGGCGTGCTTTAAGGCTAACCTTAGCAAGGAGAAAAACAGTGACAGAACAGAAAGTTGTCATTATCGATACTGGCTGTGCCAACGTCTCTTCGGTGAAGTTTGCCATTGAACGCCTAGGCTATGACGTAACAATTTCAAAAGATCCACAAGTTGTGTTGTCGGCAGATAAGTTATTCCTACCGGGCGTGGGAACCGCCAGCGAAGCGATGAAAAACCTAGAAGAGCGCGATCTTATCAGCTTGGTAAAACAAGTAGAAAAGCCGCTGTTAGGTATCTGTTTAGGCATGCAACTGTTGGGCAAAGTGTCTCAAGAGAAAGGCCAGAAAGCCGACGAGTTAGTTGAGTGTCTTGGACTTTGTGATGGCGAAGTGAAGCTACTACAAACTGGCGATTTGCCGTTGCCGCATATGGGGTGGAACACGGTCTCTGCAAAAGCAGGTAATCCACTTTTCAAAGATATTGAAGAAGGTGAGCATTTCTACTTCGTGCACAGCTTTGCAATGCCTGTTGGGGATTACACGATTGCTCAATGCGAGTACGGCAACCCGTTCACAGCAGCAGTACAAAGCGGTAACTACTACGGCGTGCAATTCCACCCTGAGCGTTCTTCAAAAGCGGGCGCGAAGCTTATTCAAAACTTCTTAGAATTATAAAAGGGATTTAGTGTGATTATTCCAGCTCTTGATTTAATTGAAGGACAGGTGGTTCGCCTTTATCAAGGTGATTACGGCCAAGTAACTGAGTACAAAGTCGACCCAGCAGAGCAGTTCAACTTGTACCACCAAGCTGGTGCTAACTGGCTGCACTTGGTGGATTTAACTGGCGCGAAAGACACGACAGCACGTCAACTTGATTTAATTGCAAAGCTACTAGCAAGCACGCCAGCGAACATCCAAATCGGTGGCGGAGTGCGCACAGAGCAAGACGTGATTGATCTGCTAGAAGCGGGGGCTCAGCGTGTTGTCGTTGGCTCAACAGCAGTAAAACAGCCAGAGCTTGTGAAAGGTTGGATGGAAAAATACGGCGCAGAGAAAATCGTTCTCGCGCTAGACATCAACATAGATCAAGACGGTACGCGTAAAGTGGCGATCTCTGGTTGGCAAGAAGACTCAGGCGTGACCATCGAAGCTCTGATCAACGATTACTTAACGGTAGGTTTGCAGCACGTGCTTTGTACGGACATTTCTCGTGACGGTACGCTAGAAGGCTCAAACGTTGAGCTTTACATCGACTTATGCAAGCAGTACCCACAAGTGCAGTTTCAATCTTCAGGTGGCATTGGCTCATTAGCAGATATCGAAGCGCTAAAAGGCAGCGGTGTGGCTGGTGTGATTGTTGGTCGTGCGCTGTTAGATGGTAAGTTCACAGCAGAGGAGGCGTTTGCATGTTGGCAAAGCGAATAATTCCATGTCTTGATGTTCGTGATGGACAAGTGGTAAAGGGCGTTCAGTTCCGTAATCACGAGATCATTGGCGACATAGTTCCTCTGGCACAGCGTTATGCGGAAGAGGGCGCTGACGAGCTTGTGTTCTACGATATTACCGCTTCAAGTGACGGTCGTGTCGTCGATAAAAGTTGGGTCGCTCGCGTTGCAGAAGTGATTGATATCCCGTTCTGTGTGGCTGGTGGCATTAAATCAGCAGAAGACGCGGCGCGCATTCTTGAGTTTGGTGCAGACAAAGTGTCTATCAACTCACCTGCATTGGCGAACCCTCAGTTGATTACTGACCTTGCTGATAAGTTTGGTGTGCAATGTATCGTCGTTGGTATCGATTCATACTACGACAAAGAGACGGGCAAGTATCAGGTTTACCAGTTTACTGGTGATGAAGAACGCACCAAAGCGACCAAATGGGAAACGCGTGATTGGGTGCAAGAAGTACAAAAACGCGGCGCTGGTGAAATCGTACTGAACATGATGAACCAAGACGGTGTGCGTAACGGCTACGATATTGAACAACTTAATATGGTGCGCGAAGTATGTAATGTACCGCTGATTGCATCGGGTGGCGCGGGTGCTATGGAGCACTTTGCGGAAGCATACCAAAAAGCCAATGTGGATGGCGCGCTTGCCGCATCGGTATTCCACAAACAAGTCATCAATATTGGTGAACTAAAGCAGTATTTGAAACAACAAGGCATTGAGGTACGACTATGAGTGTGAAAGCCGCCGAAGTAAGTTCGCTAGTTGAGCTAATCAACTGGGAAAAGGTGGATGGTCTGGTACCTGCCATCGTACAAGATTTCCAATCAAGCCAAGTGCTGATGATGGGTTACATGAACCAAGATGCGTTGGCAAAAACGGGCGAAACGGGTCAAGTGACGTTTTTCTCTCGTACCAAGCAACGTCTTTGGACGAAAGGTGAGACCTCCGGCAACGTATTGCAATTGGTGAACATTCAGCTCGATTGTGACAACGACACGTTACTGGTGAAAGTGAATCCCATTGGTCCTACGTGTCACTTGGGCAACACAACTTGCTGGGATGTGGACCCTCAAGAGGAGTCACAAATGGTGTGGCTTCATCAACTTGAGCAGCTATTGGCTGCCCGCAAGAGTGCCGACCCAGATTCCTCTTATACTGCCAGTCTTTATGCCCGTGGCACCAAGCGTATTTCGCAAAAAGTGGGCGAAGAAGGCGTTGAAGTCGCGCTTGCGGCGACGTCGGGTGATAAGGCGGAGCTAGTGTGTGAATCAGCAGACTTGGTTTACCACTTGCTGGTATTGCTTCAAGACCAAGGCTTATCGATGAATGACGTAGTGAACAAACTGAAAGAGCGTCATAAGTAAGCTTGCTATAGATAAGTGAAAGCCCCTATGCTCTCGAGCCTAGGGGCTTTTTTAATTTAGTGTTCTTGATTCGGGGTAAAAACCGGCAACAGTGCTAGTAGCGATTAGATTCTGAATCACACTCGTTCCTCGCTGTTCAGAATGACGGTATATTTTCTAATGGTGCTTGCAGTAGAGTTATTTACTTCAAACAGGTACATATATTCACGTCACTCCAACGAGCCTAGACGAGTTCAGGAATCTCATTAAAGAGAGCTCAATAAGCTAGGAGTGGATGATCTTACCCACAACACTTCTTAAATTTCTTACCGCTTCCACAGATACACGGGTCGTTGCGACCTACTTTTAGGCTACTCACTGGTTTGTTTAGGCGAGGATCTTGTTCTGGTTCTTCTTCTAGCTCTTTTTCTGGAAACGTGCCGTCAATGTAGTACCAAAGCCCATTTTCTTTCACGAAACGAGAACGCTCGGTCATGCAGTAGCGTTTGCCGTCTTCATCAAAATAAGCGCTAAACTCTACAAAGCCTTCATTGTCATTACTGCCAGCTTCTGTTTTTACAACTTCAAGTTTGCACCAATCGCTGTCGATAGATTGGGCAATGCCTTCACGTTGCTCTTCTGCATTACAGCTTGGATGATAAGTGTTGACCACGTAATCGACTAGACCTAACACATGCGCACTGTAACGAGAGCGCATTAACTGCTCTGGAGTGGTGACGTCAGCATGGTTGTTGTGGGCAATTTCACAACACTGTTGGTAGGTGCGGTTAGATCCGCAAGGGCAAGAAGAAGCCATAAAATGAAATCTCGATTAATTAAGCGGTAAAAACAAACAACCTCACAATTGCGAGGCTGGAGGTGAGGCATTATAGCGATTTAGGGCGTTTGAGACAGCAGTTCTTGAGCCCACTCGGTAGATTGATTAAAAGCGTCCGCTAATTGAGGTTCGGTTAATTTAAGAACGGTGCAATATCGCTCGGCTAACTCCCAGTCCGCTTGTTCATAGGCGATCGTCATCGAAAGTAAGTGACCAAGTACGCCTTTTCGACTGGTTAATGCGAGTTTTATATCTTCGTCAACGGGGATATCTTCAATGACATCCGAGAGCGGTTGATCGAGCAAAGAGCCGAGTAAAGAAAACATGCCTGTCAAAAAAGCCTGCCCAGGGTCATACCTAGTGTTCATTTGACTAAGTAACAGTTCACACATTCGTGCACGCTGAATCGCTAAAGAGTAAAGAGAGTCAGGTTTATCTTCTTGAACGGACGCAATTGCAACTAAGGAAATAAAGCGTCGTAGTCGCTCTTCACCCAGATAAATAAGCGCCTGTCTGAACGATTTTATCTTAGTCGTTAATGTATATCCTGAATTTACGTAAGTAAGCAACTTGTATGACAGCGTCACATCAATTGAAAACAGACGTTCAACCTCATTGAAGTCGATGGGCTTATCTGCAATCTCTTTACAAAGCTGGATGACGGTAAGAAACGCGGGGTTCAACCGTTTTTTCTGGATCATCTCAGGTTTGCTAAAAAAATACCCTTGAAAATAGTTAAAACCGGCTTCTAGAGCTTGCTCAAACTCTTCATAGGTCTCTACCTTTTCCGCTAGAAAGTCGATTTTAAATGGGCTCAACGCCTGAATAAAAATGGCAGCTTTCTTGATCGGCACAAGTCTAATATCAAACTTGATCATGGAAACGTATGGAAGAAAACGCTTCCAAGCTTTCGTCGGAACAAAATCATCCAGAGCAATTTTGTATCCGCACTCATGAAGGTGCTTGATGGCTTCTAACAGTTCTTCTGTCGGTTCGCAGTCTTCAAGGACTTCAATGACGAGAGATTCTTTAGGGAACAAAGTTGGGACCAAGTTCACCAAGCTTTGATGCGGAAAGTTAACAAAGCCAAGTTTGTTTCCTAATGTGTTGTAATGCGTCGATAAAAAATGATCGGATAGCAGTCGACTAGTAGCCAGCTCTGGTTCTACTTCAGGGAAGGTATTTTTAGGGCCGTCTCGAAAGAGGAGTTCGTAACCTATGGTTCGTTTTTCTCTATCCAGAATCGGTTGGCGAGCTACGTAAGAATACTTCAATTAGGTACTTCGTTCTGTTTAACTTAGTATTATGATAATAGCGATTTTTTACAAAATATCTACGACTTGAGCGTGAATCTTCTACACGCTCTACATGCTTAACGCAAATTCTGTATGAACGGTCTCGTTTGTAGGTCAAAACTATCAGAATTTACTTTTAAAACTGAGCCTTGCGTATACCAATCCCCTAAAACAATTCGGGTCTTTTTAACGCCATCGACGTCAAAAAAATGTGTGTTCGGGCGATGTGTGTGACCATGAATCATTAAGTTGACGCAGTTCTGAGACATCACTTTCTCGACCTCATTTTGGTTGACGTCCATGATATCTAATGACTTGCTCATTTTATCATCACGAATATCGGATTGAACTTTTGAGACAATTTTCTTCTTAATGAACCAAGGAATACGGTTAAACAACCATTGTAGCCATGGCTTGTGAACGGTTTTTCTAAACTCTTGGTACTTCACATCGTCAATGCAGAGCGTATCGCCATGTAGGATTACGGCTTTTTGACCATAAAGATCAATCGTGCAGACATCGTCGAGTAATGTCATACCGGTTTCTTTGCAAAAGCGTTTGCCGAGTAAAAAATCTCGATTGCCTTGGATGAAAAAAGTTGGCACACCCGCATCCGTCAGTGCTTTAAATTCTGCTCGGATTTGGTCTGCAAAAGGGGTGTTGTCATCGTCACCAATCCAAAATTCAAACAGATCGCCGAGTACATAAAGTGCATCAGCTTTTGTTGCTTCTGTTCGCATGAACGTCACAAAACATTCCGTGATATCAGGACGTGATGGGGTAAGGTGAAGATCGGAAATAAATAATGTCGTCATAGAAATAAGGGGAAGCTATGCCTCCCCATTAACTTATCTTTTAAAAATAATTCCTAAGAATTACTCTTCAATTGTTGTACCAGTGATTACTACGTCTTCTAGAGGTACGTCTTGGTGCATGCCGTAAGAACCAGTGCTAACGCCTTTGATCTTATTTACGATGTCCATGCCTTCGATTACTTCACCGAACACACAGTAACCCCAACCGTCTAGGCTTTCGCTACGGAAGTCTAGGAATGTGTTGTTGTTTACGTTGATGAAGAACTGAGAGCTTGCTGAATGCGGCTCCATAGTACGTGCCATAGCAAGTGTACCCACTTTGTTGCTAAGACCGTTGTTTGCTTCGTTCTTGATAGGTGCACGAGTCGCTTTTTCACGTAGACCAGACTCCATACCACCACCTTGGATCATGAAGCCGTCAATAACACGGTGGAAAAGCGTGTTGTCGTAGAAACCGTCGCGGCAGTACTGAAGGAAGTTTGCGCTTGTCTCTGGCGCTTTCTCTTCGTTTAGTTGAATCTTGATGTCACCAAAATTAGTGTGAAGGGTGATCATGCTACTTTCCTTTACTGTGTTGTGTTGAGCCCGAGATTCTAGCCTAAGTTCTAGTGCTTTAAAAACTCAGGAAGAGGAAATTCTTCGTTTTGTGCTTGAAGTTTAGCCGATTATCGTTTTATCGGTTAATTGCTATTACCTAACTAGGTTGGAGTTGATATACTCATCTTCTTTTATTCATTCACAATCATAGATAGAGATCATGTTAAAGATATATAACACACTCACAAGACAGAAAGAGGAATTCAAACCAATTACAGCTGGCAAAGTCGGTATGTATGTCTGTGGAGTTACCATCTACGATCTCTGTCACATTGGTCACGGTCGTACTTTCGTCTCTTTTGACGTTGTATCACGTTACCTTCGCTACTTGGGCTACGATCTGACGTTTGTACGTAACATCACAGATATCGACGATAAGATCATCAAACGTGCCGCAGAAAATGGTGAGTCTTGCGATTCATTGACTGAGCGTTTGATTGGTGAAATGCACGCTGATTTTGATGCGCTGAACATGAAACGCCCGGACGTTGAACCTCGTGCGACACAGTTTATTGCTGAAATCATCGAATTGGTTGAGAAGCTAATCGAGCGCGGTTTTGCATACGTTGCAGATAACGGTGACGTAATGTTTGAAGTGGGTAAGTTCAACGAATACGGCAAGCTTTCTAAGCAAGACCTTGATCAGCTTCAAGCTGGCGCGCGCGTTGATATCGAAACAGCAAAACGCAGCCCTCTAGACTTTGTACTTTGGAAGATGTCTAAGCCGGGTGAACCAACGTGGGAGTCACCATGGGGTCCTGGTCGTCCAGGTTGGCACATTGAGTGTTCAGCAATGAACTCTTCAATCCTAGGTAACCACTTCGACATTCACGGCGGCGGTTCTGATCTTCAGTTCCCACACCATGAAAATGAAATCGCACAATCATGCTGTGCACACGATACACAATACGTGAACACATGGATGCACAGCGGCATGGTAATGGTAGACCGTGAGAAGATGTCTAAATCTCTAGGTAACTTCTTTACTATCCGTGACGTTCTTGGTCACTACGATGCTGAAACAGTGCGTTACTTCCTAATGTCTGGTCACTACCGTAGCCAGTTAAACTACAGCGAAGATAACCTAAACCAAGCACGTGCTTCGCTTGAGCGCCTGTACACATCTCTACGTGGTTTAGACCTAAACGCGGCGCCTGCTGGTGGTGAAGAATACGTATCTCGCTTCACTGCAGCGATGAACGATGACTTCAACACACCAGAAGCTTACTCAGTACTGTTCGACATGGCGCGCGAAGTTAACCGTCTGAAGACAGAAAACCTAGAGAAAGCGAGCGAGCTAGGTGCGCTAATGCGTGAACTAGCAGATGTGATCGGTATTCTTCACCAAGATCCAGAAGCCTTCCTAAAAGGTGATGCAGGTAACGATGATGAAGTGGCTGAAATCGAAGCTCTGATCAAGCTGCGTAACGACTCTCGTGCTGCGAAAGATTGGGCGAATGCAGATATGGCTCGTGACAAGCTGACCGAAATGGGCATTGTTCTGGAAGATGGTCCAGAAGGCACAACGTGGCGTCGTAAGTAATTGAATTTTCATTTTTAAAGGGCTGATAATTCAGCCCTTTTATTTTCCATTTCCATAAATTAAAACTTTAACTTTAGGTAATGCTCTGTGGCTCAGATGTATTTCTATTACTCAGCAATGAATGCGGGTAAATCAACAACGCTTCTTCAATCCTCTTTCAACTATCAAGAACGCGGCATGACGCCAGTTATTTTTACGGCTGCGCTAGATGATCGTTTTGGTGTCGGTAAAGTGAGCTCTCGTATTGGTCTTCAATCTGACGCACATTTATTTCGTCAGGATACCAATTTGTATCAGGAGATCGCAGCTCTGAATGAGGTTGAAAAACGTCACTGTATTCTTGTTGATGAGTGTCAGTTCTTGTCGAAAGAACAAGTTTATCAACTTACTGAAGTCGTTGATAAGTTGCATATTCCAGTATTGTGTTACGGCCTTCGCACCGATTTTCTAGGCGAACTTTTTGAAGGCAGTAAGTATCTATTATCTTGGGCAGACAAGCTGGTTGAGCTCAAAACAATCTGCCATTGCGGCCGCAAAGCGAATATGGTTATTCGTACCGATGAACACGGCGTGGCAATTAAAGAAGGCGATCAAGTTGCGATCGGCGGTAACGATAAGTATGTCTCCGTATGCCGCCAACATTACAAAGAAGCGCTCGGTAAATAAGCCGTATTGATACAGAAAAGCCACCGAACTTGGTGGCTTTTTGTTGTCGGTTAGAAAAAGTTAGACTAAGTCAAAACCAAACCGCTCGAGTAAAACCTGGTAAGAAGATTCGACTTGCTGAGGGATGTTCTGCTCGGTTTGAAATCCTTTCTCTGGATAGCTTTTTACGCGAGAGAAATCTTCCATTAGTGCTTCTAGCACCATCATTAATGGCATGTCTTCATTAATGTATTCAAAAAATGGAAGAGCCGCAGAGCTTACTTGGAGCTGAGTGTAGGGTGACTGCCACTGTTTTTCAAATGTCGCGATTGCTCTACGCTCCATAAACGGTTTTTGTACCAGAATAAACGAGGAACATTGTTTTCCTTCCTCTTTTAATCGTTGCTCAGTAAAGCGGACGTTTTCTCCGCTGTTTGTGGATTTAGTCTCGAGCAAAATTGCTTCGCTTGGAACGCCCGACAACTTTGCAATCTCGGCAAAGGTTTCTGCCTCGCTTTTTTCAAACAGTCCATCTGTGAAGCGACCTTCACCCCCTGAAAATACAATCAAAGGTGCCAACTTTTGGTGGTAGAGCTTGGCAGCGTGCTCCGCTACACGCACATCATTACTGCACATCACAAACAAACAGTCCGCAGGCTTCAGTTCATGTTTAAGTTGCATGTAATCCCAAAGCGTTTCTATATGTCTATAGAGTCTCATAGCGCATCCAAAGTTGAATTGAAGTGAAATCGATAACCAAGTGAGAGTAGTTTGTCAGCAAGAATACGCTTGTCAGCTTGCTCTGTGACGGGTGGAAGAGGTATCTCACTTCCGATTTTGTTTATGGCAGCTTGGTAGAACTCAGCCTTGCTGACAGTATGAGGTGTCGTAACGTTAATGACTTGGTTGCTTAAATTGCCTAAGGCAAATTTCGCAGCCGAGACAGCATCATCTTGATGAAGCATATTAGCTGGTGCTTTACGACTAACTTGTTGAAGCCTTGCTGCAAAGCGAGATGGGTGTCTATCTGGCCCGATTAATCCGCTACAACGCAGAATAACAAAGCTAATATTCGAGTCGATAACATGCTGCTCTGCTTGAAGCATAATACGTGCATTGTCAGAGAAATAAGGGCTTTTGGCTGCTAAAGAGAGTGACGCGTCAGCTTCTTCCATATCGGAAGCAAGGTTAGGGTAAACCGTGGTAGAGCTGATCATGAGAAGTTTTTCAACGTTGTTTTGCTTAGCTGCGTTGGCAAGTATTTGCCATTGCTGGGCATATTCTTGACCGCGTCCTTTACGAAATCCTGGAGGAAAAGCGCCGATAACGTGCGTAATTTGATGCTGTTTGAGCAGTTCATCTAGCCGTGCTGTGGCGTTCAATTGATTGAAATCGAACAATGCGGAGTGAGTTAATGAGGTGGGTAACTCTTTTAATCGAGTTTGGCTACGACGAGTGACGACAACATAGTGTCCATCTTTCATCAATGTTTCTGCTAGCGGAGTTCCGAGCCAGCCTGCACCTACGATCAATGTATTTGCCATTTGGGTCTTCCTACTTACTTATGTCTGCCCGAATAGGTTGAGCAGTTCTGCTTTGGCTTGTTGATGGAGGGGATCTGAATGCCATTTCTGGTGCTGAATAAGGTCAACATTGACTTGCCAAGCCAGTTTTGTGAAATCATCCCCAACTTTTTTTAATGTATTAGGTGAATACGCGACTAAATGCTGTGGTAGAAAGCACCAACCAAACCCTTTATTCGCCAATTCCAACAAAATATAGTAGTTATCAGCGTACCAGATATCTGGGCTAAATGCTTGATTGAGACCACATGGCTCTGCACTTTTGGATCGTATGACCAATTGACGATGTTGTTTTAATTGATCAATGTGAGTGATTTGCTGCTTTGCTAAAGGATGTGTTGAAGAGACATAGACATCAAATGCAATATTGCCAAGATTGGTGAAATCGATGTGCCTTGGTATTTGTAAATCACTCAAAATAATCCCAGTCGTGGCGCGTTCCGACTTAACCAATTCAATGATATCAGGGCTTGATGCCGTTAAGCATTCAACTTGTAAGTGTGGAAAGCGTTGCTCTAACTTCTTTAGCACATCCGGCAAGCGAGTCAGAGGAATCCCTTCATCAATAGCTAAGACTAATTTGTTCGTTGGCGTGGAAAAGAGCTGCGATGCCCTATTGTTTAGGCGGTCGAGTTGGCTGATTGTTGCTTGTGCATAAGGTACGAGCGCGAGGCCATTCTCAGTTAATTTAGGGTACCTGCCTGATCGATCGAAAAGCTCAACACCACAGTCGATCTCCATATTCATGATGTGCTGGCTCACTACAGATTGAGCTCGCCCCAGTTTTCTAGCTGCTCCTGAAAATGATCCTGCTTCTGATGTAGCAATGAAAGCTTGCAGTTGTTCGATGGTAAACATATCGCTTAAACCGATGGTATCTAACTTTTGGTTATCTAAATAGTAGATAAAATTCTAAGCATTGAGTAGAACTATTTGGACAGAGAAATATGACTCGTAACGAACGAATTTTTCATGCAGTACTTTTTGAGTTAATCGCACTCGCGATTATTGTACCAGCGGCTTCATTGATCACTGGAAAGGGTTCTAGTGATCTCGCGTTGGTTGGGGTCGGGTTGAGCATGTATACCGTGATATGGAACTACATCTACAACTTGTATTTTGATAAGTGGTTTGGTGACAATCGAGCTGAGCGAAGTTTAGCGATGCGGCTTGGACACACTGTTGGTTTCGAGGGAGGATTGATCTTTATCTCTCTACCTGTGATTGCCTGGTTCTTAGAAATTACGCTTCTTCAAGCTCTAATGCTGGAAGCCGGCTTCCTCGTTTTCTTCCTATTTTATGCCACTGGTTTTAACTGGTTGTATGACAAGGTTCAACCATTTAGCAAAATGAAAAAGCGATTATTGCCACAGGCATCGACAGGAAAAATATAGGACTAAAAAACGCCACCGAGTTCGGTGGCGTTTTTTGTTCAAATTACACAGACAAAACTCTTAAAATCTTATCTGCATGTTCTGCAACTTCAATGCCTTCGTCTGTGAGATAACCACCGTCAGGCTGTGTACAAAGTTGCTTCTTATATAGACGAGCAACGGCTGCCTGCATTTCTTCTGACGCGTCTGTATGAACTTTAATACCAGTTGCAGCACTACTTAGGTCGAACTGAAGAAGTAGATTCAATTCGGCGATATGTTCAGCTGAATATTTCATAAATGATTCCTTTGCGCTTTTTTTACCAAGCTAGTCTGAAAAGTAGCGTTGGGCAACATTCAACGACAAGAAGTGTTAAGTATGGCGCTATCAGGCTGATATAACGCAGGATCTTTGTTCGAAAGGCCGAATACTTGTTAAGTATCAATGATACTTACGGTAGCGAATGATAGGCGCTATTTATTGCTTGATCTCCCAATAACAACGATTTTAGTAAACACGCCAAATAGCACTTGAAAAAATAGGGAAATAGAGCGATTATCCGCGCCTCTTTAAATGTTTCTAAATGTTACACCAGAATGAACTTTAATCAGTTTGACTCACTATTACCGCCACAAGCTGCGGAACGCGCGGCTGAAGTGGGGGTAGGCAAAGCAACGAAAGCTCCAATCAAATCTTTTCTGCTCGCCATTTCTGCGGGGCTTCATATTGGTATTGCTTTCATCTTCTATACCACAGTAACGACAGGCGCAGGCGAGCTGCCTTGGGGCATTACACGACTCATTGGTGGTCTGGCATTTAGCCTTGGTTTGATTTTGGTGGTGGTTACTGGCGGCGAGCTTTTCACTAGCTCTGTGCTGACACTAGTTGCGCGTGCGAGTGGAAAAATCTCTTGGCAAGCACTTATCAAAAACTGGTTGGTGGTTTACTTTGGCAATATGGTTGGGGCCATTTTGCTCGTGGCCTGTATGCTAGTTACCAAGCAATATATGTTTGATCATGGCCAAGTTGGTCTTAACGCGATGGCGATCTCCCAACACAAATTACATCATGGTTTCTTTGCTGCTGTTGCGCTTGGCATCATGTGTAACGTATTAGTTTGTATTGCAGTTTGGATGACGTTTAGTGGACGTACATTAACTGACAAAATAGCGGTCATGATTCTGCCAGTAGCTATGTTCGTGTCGGCAGGTTTCGAGCACTGTATTGCGAACATGTTCCAAGTACCTATGGCGATTGGTATTAAGTACTTTGCGCCAGAAGCGTTTTGGCAAATGACAGGGGCAGATATTGCAAACTACGCGGACTTAAACATGATGGGGTTCATCGTAAACAACCTAATTCCTGTTACGATAGGAAACATTATTGGTGGTGGCGTATTTGTTGGCATGTGGTATTGGATGATTTATCTACGCGATGAAGATAACCATTTGCGATAAGTTTAGAAGATCACAAGAAAGGCGAACTAGATGGTTCGCCTTTCTTTTTATTTGTCTCTGCAAATGTCAAACAAGTCGAGTCATGCTAAATCAACTCTTCGTTGATGCCAAAATCGGTTGGGAGCCAATGAGAAGTTACTTCCTTTGGTTCTTGAACGAGCCAATCCAGAGGTGCATCGGACAGGAGTTCATCGTAATTTTCTTTGATCATTAAGACATCCATGTACGTCTCTCCAAGTTTGTGGTCAATGCCTTTACTTTAAAATTAGAACATGTCAGTCACGTGATCAATGCATGACGATTCGATTGATCACTTATGTTGATATGTTTCTGGTTGCGTATGGGTTTTGGGGGCTTATCCACATTTTCTGTGGATAACCTGTATCAAAGGTCGTGCGTATCTAAACTTGCAAAGAAAATTTCATAAAATTAGAGGCTTATATCAAAAAGAATTCTGCCTGACTTTTCATCTGAAAGCGTCTTGATGAGTGCTCGAAGAATAGTTGAGTTATTCAGTTATAAGTACGTTCGACTTGGCAACATGAGTTGTTTAACGGTCTTTACCCACAAGCGCCAGCTAACCATGAGTTTTGGTCGATTCGGGTTGCTCGATTTTTATCTTGATTCGGCCTTCTTTGGTTTGTACCCAGCGCAATGTCATTTCTAACGTTATGGTTACGGAGGCACTCAACATGACGAAAATAGCCAGCATAATTACTAACTGGTATTTGATCGCAACCATCGGGCTCGCGCCACCTAGAATTTGACCGGTCATCATACCCGGTAAGGTAACCAGCCCTGTAGTGGCCATAGAAGCTAAAGTCGGGGCAAGGGACTTTCTAAGAGCCTCCTGAATGAAGGGGAAGGATGCGTAGCGAGGAGAGGCTCCAAGTGAGATTGCAGCCTCATATTCTGCTTGTCTCTGCTCAAAAGCCGTAAACAAATTCTGAAGAGCGATGATATTACTACTCAAGCTGTTACCCAATAACATACCAGCAAGTGGGATCATGTACTGCGCATTGTAAATAGGGGATAGTTGCACTAAGCCTACTGTAATTGCTATCAGAAGTGGTATTAGACCACAGGTAAGGCCCGTTAGTAGCGGAAGCATAAGTGGCTTTTTAGGTAAGTGAGCTTTTCCCGCAATTGAGCTGGCACCAATCAGTAGCATGATGGCAAGCCAAAGTATATTGACAAGTAAGCTGTTCAATTGAAAAAGATATTCTAAATACACGCCAATCAATATGAGCTGAAGTGTCATTCGGATAACACTGATTATGGTGTCTTTTGCTATCCCTAATTTGTAGCGGGCATTGATAAAGAAGGGGACCAATAAAATCAAACCAAACAGTGCCAGTTTGACCCAGCTTATATCCACCACGTTATCCATAATCGCTCCTTGAAAATACGCGAATAATTGTATCTAAGCCTCCCCTTTATATGAACCACTACGTGCACTTTTTGCTGTTCTTAAAGTAAACCTTGAGTGCTATTTTAGACATTAATACGCAGCATTCTGTTTACAAGTGGTTATCTTTTTCGGAGTTTTTAAGTCGATTTATGTCATGGTAATTACGATTTAAATGTGATCGATGTTTCTTAAATGTTGGTTATTTAACAACTCCTTAAAAGACTTATTTTGTCACATCTGTTCATGTTTTTTAATAAATAACATCAATCCATCATATCTCTGGATGAGCTCAAAAAAGTGTTGAATTACAAGGTCTGAGGTCGCTTATTTGATTGAACCCTACTATTAGTATGGTCTAACATTTTC
The DNA here is from genome assembly GCF_033339195.1 of Vibrio sp. 811. Lineage (NCBI taxonomy): Bacteria > Pseudomonadati > Pseudomonadota > Gammaproteobacteria > Vibrionales > Vibrionaceae > Vibrio > Vibrio sp. 811. Next base: position 463,785 of record NZ_JAWOUB010000002.1, on the reverse strand, counting down.
CATTAGAGATTGTAAAAAACTTAAGCTTGGTTACGCGGGCTTTTCAATAACACTAGATACAAAATAGGCAAATGTATGAGTGATGTTAATAAAATTGAGAGTGGTGAAAAACGCTCCCTGGAGTGGAAGTCGTTCCTCTTCATTGCAGTTGTTCTCTTCCCAATTCTGAGTGTGGCCTTTGTTGGCGGCTACGGGTTCATCGTTTGGATGTTGCAAGTCTTCTTCTTTGGACCTCCAGGCGCGCACGGCATGTAAGCCAGTGAGCTCATAACCACACTTTTGAAAAGATTTTAAGAGAGCAAATAATGAAATCATTAATCATTAAACTGTGGCGTACCATGACGCGCCCAGCTGTACATATCAGCCTAGGTGTGCTGACTATGGGCGGCTTTATTGCTGGTGTTATCTTTTGGGGTGGCTTTAACACCGCTCTAGAAGCAACCAACACAGAAGAATTCTGTATTAGTTGTCACACAATGCGTGACAACGTGTACGTTGAGCTACAAGAAACGGTGCACTGGAAAAACCACTCTGGTGTTCGTGCTACCTGTCCTGATTGTCACGTTCCACATAACTGGACAGATAAGATCGCTCGTAAGATGCAAGCTTCTAAAGAAGTATTTGCACAAGTATTTGGCAACTACGACGAACCGGGTGTGTTCGAAGAGCGTCGTATCGAACTTGCTAAACACGAATGGGATCGTTTCTCGGCAAACAAATCTCTGGAGTGTAAAAACTGTCACAACTACGAATCGATGGATTTCGAGCAAATGTCTCCAACCGCTCGTATCCAAATGAAGCAAGCCGCTGAGAAAGATCAAAGCTGTGTTGACTGTCACAAGGGTATTGCGCACAACCTACCAGCAGGCATGGACAGCATTGGCGGTATCGTGGGTGATCTAGAGGGTATGACTTCTAACACGGATTACGGCGTTGGTCAGCAACTCGTGAGCGTTCGTCACCTACCAATTTACTTTGATGCGCAAGGCAGTAAAGAAGCTGGTCTTCTTAATCCTGCATCGACCGTTAAAGTTCTTGAAGACAAAGGCGAGTTTGTTGAGATCGAAATTGACGGTTGGCGCAAAGCAAAAGGTTTTGGTCGTGTAATTCAAGAAGACTTCGGTAAGAACATTGCGACTGCGTCTCTGATGAAAGAAGCAGCAACAGACAGCAACATTGTGACGACTGGTGAGAAAAAAGTGGATGAGTTAACAGGCCTTCCTTGGGAAAAAGTAGCGGCGAAAGTATGGATTAAGAAAGAGTCTATGCTGAACGACATCAATCCTGTTTGGGAAAAATCTCGTGAAGCCTACAAGACCAATTGTTCTGTATGTCACACTCAACCTGCGGAAGCGCACTTCGACGCGAACACCTGGCCAGGTATGTTCGACGGTATGTTGGCGTTCGTTAACCTAGATACAGACAGTGAAGCACTGATCTTGAAGTATCTACAGAAACACTCTTCAGATTATGCTGAAGGTCACCACTAATAAGCGTCGGATTGGAGTAATTTTAAATGGCTATTACACGAAGAAGTTTTCTTAAAGGTGTAGCAACCACAAGTGCAGCGTCAGTAATTGGTCCTAGCTTATTGGCGTCCGCCTCTGCAAATGCCGTTGAGACGACAGGTACTTGGAAAGTAACCGGTTCTCACTGGGGCGCGTTCCGCGCCCACATCTACGCGGGTAAAGTTCAAGAGATCAAGCCGCTAGAGCTAGACAAAAACCCAACAGAAATGTTGAACGGTATCAAGGGCATTATCTACAGCCCTTCACGTGTTCGTTACCCAATGGTTCGTCTAGATTGGTTGAAGAAACACAAATACAGCGCAGATACTCGTGGTAACAACCGTTTCATCCGAGTAACTTGGGATGAAGCGCTAGACTTGTTCTACCGTGAGCTAGAACGTATTCAAAAAGACTACGGCCCATGGGCGCTACATGCAGGTCAAACAGGTTGGAACCAAACAGGCTCATTCAACAACTGTACTGCGCACATGCAACGTGCAGTAGGCATGCATGGCAACTTCATCACTAAAGTAGGTGACTACTCGACGGGTGCAGGCCAAACCATTATGCCGTACGTGCTAGGTTCAACCGAAGTTTACGCACAAGGTACGTCTTGGTCTGAGATCCTAGAAAACTCTGATAACATCGTTCTTTGGGCCAACGACCCAGTGAAAAACCTTCAAGTAGGTTGGAACTGTGAAACGCATGAGTCGTTTAAGTACCTTGCACAACTAAAAGAAAAAGTGGCGAAAGGTGAGATCAACGTTCTATCTGTAGACCCAGTGAAGAACAAAACTCAGCGCTACTTAGAGAACGATCACTTGTACATCAACCCGCTGACAGACGTAGCGTTCATGCTCGCTGTGGCACACGTGTTGTACAACGAAAACCTGTACGATAAGAAGTTCATTGATACTTACTGTCTAGGCTTTGAAGAGTTCATTCAATACGTTCAAGGTAAGACAAAAGACAAAGTAGAGAAGACGCCTGAATGGGCAGCAGCGATTTGTGGCGTGAAAGCGGACAAGATCCGTGAATTCGCACGCATGCTAGTCAGCGGTCGTACACAGATCCTGATGGGTTGGTGTATCCAGCGTCAAGAGCACGGTGAGCAGCCATACTGGGCAGCGGCTGTGGTTGCTGCAATGGTTGGTCAAATCGGTCTACCTGGCGGTGGTATCTCTTACGGTCACCATTACTCAAGTATCGGTGTGCCTTCTACTGGTTTCGCGGGCCCTGGTGGTTTCCCTCGTAACCTTGACCAAGGTATGAAACCGAAGTGGGACAACAACGACTTTAACGGTTACAGTCGTACTATCCCAGTTGCACGTTGGATCGACTGTCTGCTAGAACCTGGCAAAGAGATCAACTACAACGGCGGTAAAGTGAAACTGCCAGACTTCAAGATGATGGTTATCTCGGGTTGTAACCCATGGCACCACCATCAAGATCGTAACCGCATGAAGAAAGCGTTCCGCAAACTTCAAACGGTTGTAACGATCGAGTTTGCTTGGACTGCAACATGTCGTTTCTCAGATATCGTTCTACCGGCGTGTACGCAATGGGAACGTAACGACATCGACGTATACGGTTCATACTCGAACAAAGGTCTGATTGCGATGCATCGCCTCGTTGATCCATTGTTCCAATCTAAGCCTGACTTCCAAATCATGAGTGAACTAACTCAGCGTTTTGGTCGCCGCGAAGAATACACTCGTGGTATGAGCGAGATGGAATGGATCGAAAGCCTTTACAACGATTGTAAAAAAGCGAACGAAGGTAAGTTTGAAATGCCAGAATTCAACGAGTTCTGGGAGAAGAGCGTACTAGACTTCGGTGAAGGTAAACCTTGGGTTCGTCATGCGGACTTCCGTAAAGACCCTGAGCTTAACCCACTAGGTACACCGTCTGGCTTCATCGAGATTACATCACGCAAGATCGGCCGTTACGGTTATGAACACTGTCAAGAGCACCCAATGTGGTTCGAAAAATCAGAGCGTTCACACGGTGGTCCTGGTTCAGATAAATACCCATTCTGGTTGCAGTCTTGCCACCCTGATAAGCGTCTTCACTCTCAAATGTGTGAGTCTGAAGAGTTCCGCGCGACTTACGCGGTACAAGGTCGTGAGCCGGTTTACATCAACCCAGCGGATGCCAAAGCAAAAGGCATCAAAGATGGTGATTTGGTACGTGTATTCAACGGTCGTGGTCAGCTGTTAGCTGGTGCTGTTTTGACTGACAGCTACCCACGTGGCGTTATTCGTATCGAAGAAGGTGCATGGTACGGTCCTCTAAACGAGAAAGAAGGCGCAATCTGTACTTACGGTGACCCTAATACGCTAACGCAAGACATCGGTTCTTCTGAGCTTGCACAGGCGACTTCTGCGAACACATGTATCGTAGACTTCGAGAAGTTCACAGGTAAAGTGCCGCCAGTCACTTCATTTGGTGGTCCGATCGAAGTTGCTTAATTAGTGCAGTTTGCATAAATCGAAATACCAGCCTCAGGGCTGGTATTTTTTTATCAAAATTTCAGTGAGCGTTGTCTCAATAGTAACTTCATAACGTTAAACGAGACTGGTATTCGTGATGATGGTAACGAATTGGGTGAGACAAGCAGGAGATAATGCGCCAAGCTAAACAATAATAATTAAGTGAGTAGACCCATTATGGCTCAGAGCATTCAATTAGCAAATCACACTGAGATCACTGTGAATAACAATGACTTCCAAGTTGAAGTCGAGGGTAATCAATTACATTTTTCTTTTGCTGGTATTCACAATAAAACCTTTACCGACCGTGAAGTGTTGCTCGAAATGCCGTTTTTGTACGAGCACGAGGCCAACGTAATTGGGGATGGTTTTCAAATGTTGGCGCAAACGGCGGGAACGATCAATCACCCCGTTGATATTGGTCGCTGCCCAGACAATAATCCTTCTTATCGAATCTACCCTAAAGATGCCCCTAAGCGTTATTACAACTATTTAGTGGTGGAAGGCTCGGCTGGCTACACATTGTATGGCTTCACATCATGTCATCGCTTTGCTGGCTATTTTGATGTTGTACTGCGTGATGGGCATTGGGTTTTATCAGCCGCAATTGATGGTGAGTTGACTCAAGTGGCGGATTGGGAAAGTAATCAACTTGAATCCGTGGCGGTACTCTGTGGTCAATCGCTGTCCGAGCTTTATCAAACCTATGGCGAGATGATTGCAGAGCATCATCCTGTTCGCCAAGGTGTGACACAAGATGCGCCTGTTGGTTGGTGTTCGTGGTATGCGTACTACGCAGACGTGACAGAGCAAAACATCATGCAGAACGTTGATTGCATGCAAGATAAGCTCGAAGACCTAGAGTGGGTACTTCTGGATGATGGCTATCAAGCCTTTATGGGCGATTGGTTAATCCCATCGGATAAGTTTTCTGGTGGTGTGAAAGAGCTCATTCATAGTATCCGTGCAAAAGGCAAAAAGCCGGCGATTTGGATGGCGCCCTTTATTGCTCAACCTGAGTCGGAGATCTTCAAACAGCATCCAGATTGGTTTGTTCGCCACAAGGATGATGGCTTACTTAAAGCAGAAGATGTCACATACGGTGGTTGGCGATGCACGCCTTGGTACATTCTCGATACTTCAAACCCTGAAGTGCAAGAGCACCTAACTCATGTGGTCTCTGTTATGCGTCAAGAGTGGGGTGTTGAGCTATTCAAATTAGACGCAAACTACTGGGGCACATTAAAAGGTAAACGAAGCCAATCGGGTGTCACCGGTGTAGAAGCCTACCGCATGGGTATGGAAGCGATCGCTAAAGGGGCAGGGGATGCATGGCTGTTAGGCTGTAACGCGCCAATGTGGCCATCTCTGGGACTTGTGGATGCAATGCGTGTTTCTGACGATGTAGAGCGTCATAGTCGTCGATTCGAGCAGATAGCCAGAGAAACCTTTTACCGTAGTTGGCAGCACCGAAAACTGTGGCAAATTGACCCGGATTGCGCCACATTCACTTCACTAGCTAACCAAGCCGCATCCAGAGAAGAGTATGAATTTCATCGCACGGTGTTATTAGCGAGTGGTGGTTTGCTGCTGTCTGGTGACCCGCTCCCTGAGATTACGCCGTTTGCTAAGAAGACACTGTCTAAGCTCATGTTACGTCAACAACGTAACCAACAATCTGCAAAGTTTACCGCTTTGAGTTTAAATCACGCGTTTTTAAAACTAACGACGAAGAATGACCTCCATTGTTTGTTTAATTATGCGAGTTACGGAGCGATGGAATTTACGCTGACGTCTGATCAACCGGTGGACTGGTATGATTACTGGACAGGGGAAAAGCTAAACCAAGAACCTTGTCAGTTATTAATGGTGAGCGTGGATAAAGGGCTAAATGCGAAAGCGATCGTCACGGCATAACGTGAAGCAAATCGCCCAATACTAAGAACAAGAAAGGAGCCTATTGCGGCTCCTTTCTCGTTTGATGCTCTGAGCGTTAGAACTCGAATAAAAAGTAATACCCGTATCCAACGATAAAAGCAGGAATGGACGAATAAATAGTCGCGACCAAAGCGGCTTTTGGTGCCATAGCAATGGCGGGGAATAGGGCGTCACCATCGTTAGAAATCGCATTGGCCAGTTGCGCAGAAAGTGGCGCTGCACCAGAAATGTATAGGCTAGTGACTAAAATTTGCGGTCCGCAACCAGGCAACATACCAATGGCTAGGCCAGCTAATGGCATCCAAATTCCCCAATGAGAAAAGGTTTCTACAAGGTCGAGTCCAGAAAAATAGGTTGTCAGCTCAAACGCCAGAAAAGCAACGATCACCCAAGCACTGACGAAATTCGTATCTTGTGCTGCTTTTTGAATCGGGTGTGAGTCCACGATTTTTTCATCTTCAGAGACCGTTGACTGATAATCGCCAAGTTCTTTTGTCATCGCCCATAATGACATTGTGATCACCGCGAAGATAGCGCCCAGCCATTCAATGGTGTTGGCTTTCAAAGATAGCAACTGATTAATATCTATTTGGAAAGACATTAACACAGCAACGACACTAGCAGGCACAATAAGCCATTTCCAAAATGCGCCTTGTAGATTGATTGCACGTTGTTCAAGAGGCGTGTGTCGGTCTGTCTGGTGTTGGCAACAAGCATGTGTCTGAGGTGCTTCTTTTGGTTCTGGTCGCAGAAAGTTATCAGCATGAAAAGCATTAACGACTAACCCTGAAAGAGTACCCACGATAATGCCTAATCCAACCACGCCTAATCCAACACTTGGTTTGGCGGCCAGAAGTAAAAAGGCAGCGTCACCCATTGTTGAAGTAAGTACCGCGACAATCGCACCAAATCCCACTCGGCCACTAATAAATTGCGTTGTCACAACAATAGCGCCACCACAGCCAGGCAAAGCACCCAACAAAGAAGCAAAGAAAACCTGATGATTACGCGAGCGATGATATAGCTCGGTAATTCGATTGGTTTTCGACATAAAGTTTGAAAGATAATGATAAATAGCCAATGTGGCAGCAACATAGCATGACACTGCCCAGAATGAGTCGGATAGCGTCTGTACGGCTACGTCACGTGTATTTTCATTGCCTAGCAAAATGAGCATGACGATAGGGATCAGCAATCGCTTATAAGCTAAACGAAACTGAGTAGGCTGAAACAACTGTTGTGCAGAGTGTAATAATTGGGTCGCGTTCATCGTTTACTCAAATGCAAATAGGAATAATTATCATTATATGTAAATGAGATTTATTCGCAATAGCATTGTGAACTTTTCTTCGTGTCAAACTCTCTGAAATCAGGTAAAGTATCGGCCTTTGTGAGCAAACACGCCCTAATTAACTGTATTAGGCGGCGTATAAAATTGACTTGAATAGGAAGAAACATGATTCTAGTTGTAGGTCATAAGAACCCAGACAGTGACAGTATTTGTAGTGCACTCGTTGCAACTGAACTTCTAAAAGCGCGTGGCGTTGAAGCTATGCCAATTCGCCAAGGCGAAATCAACCGTGAAACTCAGCACATCCTAGAAGTTGCTGGCGCTGAAGTTCCTGAGCTTCGCACATCAGTTGCGGGTGAGACCGTTTGGCTAGTAGATTACTCAGATCTAGCACAAGCACCAGACGATATCGCAGAAGCTGAAATTGCGGGTATTGTTGACCACCACCGCCTAGGTGACGTGATGACAGTAAACCCAATGGAAGCATGGATCTGGCCTGTTGGTTGTACCAACACTGTTCTATTCAACATGTTCAAGATTGAAGGTCACGCGATTACTCCAAAAATCGCTAAGCTAATGATGTCAGCAATTCTATCTGACACAGTAGGCTTTGCTTCTCCAACTTGTACACAAAAAGACAAAGATGCCGTTGCTGAGCTAGCGGTAATCGCAGACGTACAAGATGTTGACGCATTCACTAAAGATCTTCTAATTGCTAAGACAAACATCGAAGGTCTATCAGCGGCTGAGCTTGTTGAGAAAGACCTTAAAGGTTACCCATTCAACGGTCGTGACGTAGTGGTTGGTCAGGTTGAACTTGCAACTCTTGAGCAAGTTGACGGTATGATCGAAGCACTAGAAGCAGACCTAGAATCTCGTTGTGAGAAAGATAACCTAGCGTTCGCTGCTGTAATGCTAACAGACATCACGACTGCTCAAACTCGTCTTCTATACAAAGGTGAGTGGGCTGAGAAGCTTGTTAAGCACGAAAAAGACGGCATGCTAATGATGGAAAACACGCTAAGCCGTAAGAAGCAAGGTTGGCCTTGGCTTCAAACTGAGCTAGCTTAATTTTCTAGCATATACTTTAAATGCCCGCCTAGCTGCGGGCATTTTTCTATGGGAAATAGGAGACGAATATGTCTGAGCAACTGACCCAAGAGCAGATGGATACCATTAATCGCTACAATGAAGAGCAACGTTTAAAGTACTGCGTAAAAGAGATTGTGGCGAATCGTAAGGTTTGGATTCTGAAAGACGAACATGGCTGTGTCATGTTAAATACAGAAGATGATGATTGTGTACCAGTATGGCCAAACGAAGAGTTTGCTTTGCAATGGGCGAATGGTGATTGGGAAGATTGCGAGCCAGAAGCGATCTCTTTAAACAAGTGGCACAGCCGTTGGACCTCTGGTCTAGAGGATGACGAGCTATCGATTGTTGTATTCCCAAATCAAAATGAAGAAGGGGTCGTATTGTTTCCTGACGAGTTTGATTTTGAACTACGCAAACAAGCGAGCCGCCGTTAGTTTTTTGATTAGTCCCCATGCAATAAAGAAGCCTGCGTTAAAGCAGGCTTCTTTACATTTGCACGATTACATTTTTGATAAGCTATTTTGTTTGATGGCTTGGCGCTTTATAAAAGTGGCTTTCGACTAGTCTTTGAGTAATAGGATGCTCGGGATGAGTCAGTACTTGGTTGGTCTCGCCAAACTCGACCACTTCACCTTCATGCATCACCATCACTTTATCAGTAATATGCTTAACAATGCCAATGTGCTGAGACACGTACACAAATGACAATCCCATCTCTTCTTGCAACTCGAGGAATAAGTTAATGATCTGCGAGCGCATTGCCATATCCAAACCGTTTAACGCCTCATCAGCGACAATGATGGAAGGTTGAAGAATAAGTGCACGAGCCAAACACACGCGCTGTTTTTGACCGGCAGCTAGCATTTGTGGATAAAAATAGGCGTGCTCAGGCAGCAATCCTACGCGGAGCAGGGTGTTCTTTACACGCTGCATGCGTGCATCTGGCGGCATGTTGGTATTTCGCTTTAGCGGACCTTCTAAAATACGACCAATCTGGATTCGTGGGTTTAACGATGTGTTTGGATCTTGGAAAATCATGCGGATGAGCTTGCAGCGTGTCGCGTAATCTTTGTGCTCCAATCGTTCGCCATTCACACGGATCTCTCCGGAGCTTGGTTCAACAACGCCAGCAAGCATACGAGCTAGTGTGGATTTTCCTGACCCGTTTTGACCAATAAAACCAATAGTTTGTCCTGGCTCTAAAGTAAAGCTTACCGGTTTAACTGCCTCATTAACCTGACGTTTGAACAGACGGGAGCGCGTAACAAATTGCTTCGATAAATTATCGACTTCAAGTAACGCACTCATGACTTTTTCTCCGTGTTCAATGGAAAGTGACAGTTAAATTTATGATTCTTAATTCGTCTGGTGTGTGGAATTTCTACACATTGTTTCTGCGCATACGGGCAACGTGGTCCGAGGCGACAACCGATAGGCAGATGCTGCAATGGCGGAATCGAGCCCGGTAGGGATTGGAGTTTTTGCTTGTGTGGTACCCAATCATTAAAGTCTGGCATCGCTTTAAGCAAGGCATCTGTATACGGGTGCTTGGGTGCCGCAATGATTTTACTGGTATCGGCAGACTCTACCGACTGACCACAATACATTACCGTAATACGTCCTGCCCACTGTGTTATGGTCGCTAAGTCGTGGCCGATAAGCAGAATGGTTGTGTTATTAAGTTGGTTCATGCGGCTCAACAGACGCAAAATTTGCGATTGGGTAATCGGGTCTAAGTCGTTGGTTGGCTCATCTGCGATCAGCAACTTTGGTTTGGTCGCTATCGCCATGGCAATCATGACTTTTTGACACTCACCATCAGTCAGTTCATAAGGGTAGCTACCCATTAAACGCTTGTGATCTTTAATACCCACTTTATGCAAAAGCGCGATGGCCTGTTTTTTACGCCATTTAAATCGCTCCCACCATTTCCCTTCAAATGCGCGAGATGGAATGGATTCAATCAATTGACGCCCGACTTCCTCTGAAGGGTCAAGACAAGTTGAAGGCTCTTGGAAAATCATCGCAATATCACGAGCAATGACGCGCCGACGCTCTTTTGGCGTAAGCTGAAGCAAGTCAATATTGCCAAGGCGCATACGGTCAGCGGTGATGCGCCAGTTATCTTTACTCACACCGACAATCGCTTTTGCAACTAAGCTTTTCCCTGAACCAGACTCACCTACAAGACCACGAATTTCGCCTTCGTTCAAAGTTAGGCTCATTCGGTCAACGGCTTTGACCAACCCTTGAGGTGTTTCGATCTCAATGGTCAAATGTCGAATATCTAACAACGGCATTATTCGATCCCCGCATTAAGCGCTTGACGTACACCTTCACCTACTAAGTTTAGGGTAATAACAGTAAACATGATGGTCAGGCCGGGTAGGGTCACTGTCCAAGGTGCAATATAAATAAGCTCGACAGAGTCACCTAATATTGCTCCCCACTCGGTGCTTGGTGCCTGTGCGCCTAGGCCAAGAAAACCCAGTGCCGTAATATCTAAAATCGCAGCAGAGAGCGCGAGTGTGATTTCAGCGGCAATGACCGTCAGAATGTTAGGAAGAATTGAACTCCACAGTAAGTAGAAATCATTAGCGCCATCAAGGCGTGCTGCCATTATGTAGTCTTTTTCAACTTCGGTGTGGACTGCGATATAAATGGAGCGAATAAAACGCGGAATCAAAGCCAAGCAGATTGCGAGTAAAATATTGAACCCACCAAAGCCTAGAAATGCCACAAAAATGATTGCTAATAAGAGGGACGGGATCGACATGACGGTATCGAGCAAGTGGTTGAGAGTACTCGACAGTAAGCCTTTCGTCATACCTGCCAATACGCCAATTAAACAGCCTACAACGGCAGCAATTGCGGTGATGGCGACAGCAGCGCCAAATGTCAGCTGAGAGCCCATAATCAGGCGCGAAAGAATATCTCTACCTAAGTCATCGGTCCCCAAAAAGTAATCAACCGTTCCTGCTGGAGCCCATGATGGCGGCACAAGCAACTCACCTGACTGTGCTTGGGCGTCAAATGGTGCAAGTAGGGGGGCAAAAATGGTAATAAGGACGATAAACACCAAGCACCACAAGCCAAACATGGCTAGTCCGTTGGCGCGGTAGCTTCGCCAAAAACGCTCAAACTGTGTTGGAATGCGCTCTTCCTGATAAACGTTATTTGTTAGCATACCATTCCTTTCGAACTAAAGGGTTAATCATCGCGCCAATCAAATCCGAGAGTATGTTAGCGGTAAGAACCAAAGTCGCAAGTACCATCACGCCAGCTTGGATAGATGCATAGTCTTGGCTTGCTAGCGCATCTAAAAGCCAACGACCAATACCTGGCCAGTTAAAAATAGACTCCGTGATGATAGCTAAGGTAATCATACTCGAAAGTTGAACACCAACCTTGGGAATGATAGGCGGTATCGCATTCCGCAATACATGTTGAGTTACGATTTCGCGGTTAGAAAGACCTTTGATTCTCGCTGCACGGATGTAGTTTTGGCTCATCACTTCCGCTACCGAGGAGCGCATTAGTCCGACAACCTGGGTGGTTGGAGCCAAAGCAAGCACCAAACATGGCAGCACCATATGCTCAATAACGCTTTGCAGTGCGTGAGCGCGGTATTCGCCTTTCGCCATGAATGCGTCGATAATGGCAAACCCGGTTACATGATCAATTTCGTAAAGTAAATCATACCGTCCCGCAACGGGAAATAGTTGGTATTCCAATGAAAAGACCATGATAAGTAGCAGAGCTACCCAAAAGATTGGGGCGGAATAACCAGACATTGACATGAATGAAATGCTGGTATCGAGCCATTTACCTTGCTTCATCCCAGCCACGGTTCCAAGTGGAATACCGATCAAAAGGGACACCAAAAAGGCAAAGAAACACAATTCCAAAGTGGCTGGGAATACAACGGCGAGCTCGTCATAAATCGCGTTGCCGTTTTTACTTATGCCAAAATCAAGCTGAGAAAGGTTGATTAAGTAAGTTTGCCAACCAGACCAAAAATCAACGTTTGCCCAGTGCGAGAGAGGGTCAAGGCGCAGCAGAGAAAAACCCACTAATGTAAGGATCATCAAAGTGATGATAAATAGGTTAAAGCGTCGAACGGTATACCAAAACATCAGTGAATTCTCTCAACTCTATCAAACGGTTGGGCATTGAAAGGGCTTGATTTGAAGCCTGTCAGCGATTTGTCGTGCACACGGAACTGCACGCCATGCGCCAGAGGAATAACCGGGAACTCTTGATTCAAAATGTTCTGTGCTTGGCGATATAGGTTCAAACGGTAACGCGGTTCTTGAGTTTCTAAAGCCAAATCGAGCAAGAAATCGAAGTCATCGTTACACCACATGGACACGTTAAGGCCAACGCGGTCAGACTCGCAAGATAATAAAGGGCGGAAAAAGTTGTCAGGATCCCCGGTATCACCAATCCAACCAGTTAAAAGTAAATCGATATCGTTGATGTTCTCCAAATCCACACGTTCAAACCTATCATCGGTAAGTAGCGTTAATTTAACCCCAATATCGGCAAAATTCGCTTGGATTAGCTCTGCGGTCTTGCGAGGGCTTGGGTTAAAAGCACGTGGTTCAAGTGGTACCCACATGGTCAATTCTAGGCCGTCTTCGTAGCCTGCATCTCGAAGTAGTGCCAATGCATAATTCCGGTCATAACGAATTTTTACGCTGTCTTTTTGATAAGCCCATGAATTAGGTGGTAGCAAGGTATAAGCTTGGGAGCCAGTTCCGTAGTAAACCGAATCTAAAATATTTTGACGGTTGATCGCTAAGTTAAGAGCTTGGCGAACTCGAGCATCACTCAGCGCGGTGGTTTCTGTGTTTATCGCAATAAAGGAAACGTTGTTAGCTGGTGTAGCCGTCAGCTCAAGGTTGTCATTTTCTTGAATGACAGGTATTTGGCTCGAAATAGGTGAAGAGAGTACGTCACACTCGTTTCTTAAAAGTTTAGCTAATGTACCCGTGCCTCTGTGAGATATATCGAATACAACTTGTTCCATTTTTGCTGGTGACTTCCAGTAATTAGAATGACGCTCTAATCGAATCAAGTCGTTCACTTGGTATTCTTTTAATTGATAAGGGCCAGTACCGATAGGAAGTTGGTCGATTTCTTCTTTATGATCTTTTGCAGCCAATTGCTGTCCATACTCCGCAGACAAGATAACCGCATGGCTGGTGGCAATATTGGCCAAGAAAGAAAAGTTTGGCTGAGATAACGTAAACCTTACCGTATGCTCATCTATTGCAACCACGTCTTGGAGTAGGTTTTGAAAATCTAACCCTGCAAACCATGGATAAAAACCACCACCTACTTGGTGAAAAGGATGGTCTACATCGATGATTCGCTTGAAGCTAAATACCACATCTTTTGCATTCAATGGGCGAGTGGGTGCGAACCAAGGCGTGGTTTGGAATTGAACACCACGTTTAAGCTTAAACGTGTATTCCGTCCCTGATTCATTTACTGACCAACTCTCGGCGATGCTTGCCACGGGCTGATGTGATTTAGGATCGAGCGTGAGCAGCGTATCGTACAGCTGCGGGCTCAGAGCCTCTGCGGTAATACCGCTATCAATAAGCTGAGGGTTAAACGTGGTCGGCTTACCTTGCCCGCAAAACACAAAGCCAGCTTTGCGAATATCATTGTGGTCAATTTCATCGCCACAAGCGGTCAGTAGGCTAATCCCAATAAGGCTCAGCGATAATCTTATAAAAGCATTCATAATATGAAATGTTCATTGGATCTTGCTCGTTTCGTTTGATCTTACTCTTTCAAAGCTAACAAGCGAAAATGATCTCGCTAATTTATCACCTTTGTGAACTCGCTCCAAACATAAAATCCATACACTGTAAGGTGTTATGCCATAAATGCATGCGAATTAGAGCGCAGTCACTAGCTCGTGTATTGATTGAGTACTCTCGGTCAAGTTAGCTTTGTCCGACCAAGCCATATTTTCTAACCATCCCTCGTAATTGGTGATAGCTCAAGCCAAGTAGCTCGGCTGCTTGTCGTTGATTAAACTTGGCTTCTTCCAATGCACGATTGAGTAAATGGATATCTTGTTCCTCTTGCCATTGTTTATAGTCTAGAGGGAATTGGATGGTGTTGCTTGATGCTTCCTCTTCTTGTTCTGCTTGTGTTGCACTATGGCCAAGCGCGCTGTGCCAAACCGTTTCAAAAGGATTGAAAATCAGCTCATCAATTGGGTGAGCATTCAGACCATGTTGGTAAATCGCACGTTCAATCACGTTTTTTAGTTCGCGGACGTTACCGGGCCATTCATATTCAATAAGCGACTGCTGCGCTTTTGGGGTAAAACCGACAAAGTATTCCAGTTGCAGTTCACGACACATTTTCATCGCGTAGTGCTCTGCTAAAGAGAGAATGTCTTCTTTGCGCTCGCGAAGAGGCGGTAACATAATGACATCGAAGGCTAGCCTGTCGAGCAGATCTGCACGAAAATCACCTTGCTCTGCCAATTTTGGTAGGTCGGCATTGGTTGCACAAACAAGTCGAACATCCGCATTGAGAGCGGTATGACCGCCAACTCGCTCATATTCACCATATTCAATGACACGTAATAGCTTTTCTTGAACTAAAAGTGGTGCGGTTGCCAGTTCGTCAAGAAACAAAGTGCCGCCCTCGGCACGCTCGAAACGCCCTTTATGCTTACCTTTAGAGCCCGTGAAGGAGCCGGATTCATGTCCAAACAATTCGGAATCTATTAGCCCTTCGCTTAATGTCGCACAGTTGAGTGATAGTAGTGGTTTATCCCAACGCCTTGATAAATAATGCAAACGCTGAGCGATGAGCTCTTTACCCGTACCTCGTTCACCAATGATGAGGACAGGGCGCTCAATGGGTGCAAGTTGTGATACTTTATCTAGTACAGCGAGAAAAGCAGGTGATTCACCAATCAGGTTTTGCTTCATAAAGTCCTTCTTATTTAACAGCCGAGCCATGATTCAGGGATAGAGTTGGTAAATTTCACCAACAGTTGGTGAAAAACATCATAGCACAATAGTGTGTAACGACAACAAAATGAATAACACTCTGATTTAAAAGAAAATTATAAGTTGGCACGTTACTTGTTATATATTCAGGGAGACACAAGGTTAATCACCACCTTGTCGAGTTTTAATAGGAAAAAAGAGGAGTTCCGTTATGGGTATTTTTTCTCGATTTGCAGATATCGTTAACTCAAACATCAGTGCATTACTGGACAAGGCGGAAGATCCTGAAAAAATGATCCGTCTTATCATTCAAGAAATGGAAGACACACTTGTTGAAGTGCGTACTAACTCGGCTAAAGCGATTGCAGACAAGAAAGAGTTGGCTCGTAAGGTTGAAACGTTAGAAGAGCAAATTGGCGAATGGGGCCAAAAAGCGAGCTTAGCATTAGTTAAAGAGCGTGAAGATCTAGCTCGTGCAGCGTTAATTGAAAAGCAAAAGCTAGAGCAAGTGATTAAGGGCCTCCACACTGAGCAAACCTTAGTGGAAGAAACGATCGATAAGCTTACTGGCGAGATTGGTAAGTTGGAAAGCAAAATTGCTGAAACGCGCGCAAAACAGCAAGCACTAGCAATTCGTAACCAAACTGCATCTAACCGTCGTGATGTGCAAAAACACCTGCACACTAGCCGTACTAATGAAGCGATGGCGAAATTTGAGCAGTACTCACGTAAAGTGGATGAAATGGAAGCGGAAGCAGACTTGTATGCTCAAACTGGTAATGCTAAATCGCTAGAACAAGAGTTTGCAGAGTTGCAGGCACAAGACGAAATTGAAAAAGAGTTGGCAAAACTGAAAGAACAGATGTCATCGAAAGATAAATAAGAAAGGAGCCATTTATGTCGGCATTTTTTATAGCAGGACCAGTGATTGTCTTTTTAATCTTTGTCGCTCCACTATGGCTCTTCTTACACTATCGCAGCAAACGCAAAACAGATAGTGCACTGTCGAGCCAAGATTTAGAGCGCCTTCAGGTACTATCTGAAAAAGCGGAAGCGATGCAGTCCCGAGTTGATACATTGGAGCGCATCTTGGATGCTGAGTCACCAACATGGAGACGAAAGTATGAATAATCGAGAACTGTATCGTGATCCAGTAAATGGCAAAATCTCCGGTGTTTGCGCCGGAATTGCCAACTACTTTGGTGCAGAAGTTTGGTTGATTCGTATTGTAGTGATTTCTGCAGCGCTGTTAGGTGGTACGTTTTTGGTATTGTTAGCGTACATCGCGATGGCGTTTATGTTAGAAAAGCAACCAGTAACGTATTCTGAAAATATCAGAGCTCAGCAAGAGCATACGCTCAAAAGTAAGCCTTGGCAGAAAGGGCAAAGCCCTGATCAACTGCTCAGTGTGTTGGAAAGGGATTTTGACCGTCTTGATGGCAAAATTCGTAACATGGAAGCTTATGTTACGTCTGATACATATAGGGTGAACAGAGAATTCAGTAAGCTCTAGGCATTTTGTATCCAAAGAAGATTTAACTGAAGCAGGCATAAAGCCTGCTTTTTTATCACAAATTACTAATTTTAAAGCACTATTAATCTTTTCTGCTCTGGAAGTTCGTTCAAAATTCATCTACTTTAAAAATAATCCCCCAATTTTTATGGATGAATGTAATGAGAAAATTGCTCATTCCTATTGCCATCTCGGCTGTCTTGTCGGGGTGCGGTAAAGAACTTCCTCCTGTTCCTGAACCTGAATCGCGCCCTGCGAAGCTATTTACAGTATCTGTTGGCAATGCCCAGTTTGAGCGACATTTTCCTGCCACGACGGAAGCTGGCGATAGAGCAGTACTGACATTTCGAGTTCCTGGGCTTCTTCAAACGATAGAAGTGAATGAAGGTCAAGTCGTCAGTAAAGGTGATGTTTTGGCGTCATTAAACCCAGATGAATATTCTCTGCTCGAACAGCAAGCTCGGGCAAATTTTTTGCTCGCAGATGTGCAATACAAGCGATACCAAAAGCTACGTAAAGACCAAGTAGTATCTGAGCAAGATTTTGATGAGGCAAAAGCGAATCACAACTCGGCAAAAGCTCAATGGAATCAAGCAAAGGCAAACTTAAGGTATACCAAACTTGTCGCGCCATATGATGGCACCATTTCGTACATTCCAGCAGAAAACCATGAATATGTTGCCGCGAAAGAAGGGGTGATGAATATTCAGTCCAACCAACTCCTCAAAGTGATATTCCAAATCCCAGACTATCTTCTAAATCGTTACACGCAGGGGAGCGATGTCTCTGCCAGAATGATATTTGATGCGTTCCCCGAGCGAGCCTTTGATTTAACCTTTCAGGAAATCGATACAGAAGCCGATCCTAAAACGGGCAGTTACAAAGTCACGATGGTCATGGAACGGCCAGCAGAAATAGGCCTTTTGCCGGGAATGTCTGGCAATGCTTACCTCCTGTCCAAAAGTGCAGGAGCGACAAAGATTCCTAACTCTGCGCTGCTAGTAGAGAACGGCAAAACATACGTTTGGCGTGTCGATGAGCAAGGCATTGTGTCTAAAGCCGCAATTGAGATGAATGACAAAAATCAAGTGTTAGCCGGGCTTAACGATGGCGACCAAATCATTATCTCGGGTGTCAGTGTAATTGAACCCGGAATTAAGGTAAGAGCGTGGATTAAGGAAAGAGGGTTGTAATATGAAAGGAATCATCTCTCTAGCGACTTTACTTTCAACGCTTTTTCTCGTTGGCTGTGGGGATAAGGCGCCAGAAAAAGAGCTCGAAACGCCACGAGTTAGAGTTACGTCATTAGCGGGAAGCAAGGTGGATGACAACTTGTACTTCCCTGCGGTTGCGAATGCAGCGGATCGCTCTCATTTGAGCTTCAGAGTGGCAGGAGAAGTCAGCAGCATCATGGTAAAAGAGGGCGACAAAGTCACGAAGGGTGATGTTATTGCAACACTAGATCCCACTGACTATGAGTTGGATGTAGATAATGCGAGTGCGCGTTTTTCTGTTGTCGACAGTCAGTATCGCCGCTCACGCCCTTTGGTCGATAAAGGCCTATTAGCTAAGTCTCAGTTTGATGAAATTGCAGCACAACGACAAATCGCCTTAGCTGAGCTTCAGTTAGCCAAACTTCGTCTATCATTTACTGCCTTAAAAGCGCCCGTGGATGGGATTATTTCGCGAGTTAATATCGACCAATTCGAAAATGTTCAAGTCGGACAGCATATCGTTAATATTCACAGCTTGGAGCGAGTCGAAGTGTTGATTCAGCTTCCTGACCGACTCTATGTGAACCAACCGCCAACGGAAGAAAGGCTTACCGCGATCAAAGCATTAGTGCGCGTGCCCAGTGGTAACGAATATAACGCGACGGTAAAAGAATTTACAACCGAACCCGACCCAACAACAGGTACGTTTACTGTCACACTGTCGCTTCCTATGCCGGAAGAAGAGTACATCCTAGATGGGATGGCTGTTGAAGTAACGTCTAAAGACGAGAATGTTGGGCTTGATCTCAACCTAGGAATTAATGTCCCTATCGAAGCCATTTTTAATGCGGATGGTGACGAGCTGGGGCGCGAAAACAAATTTGTTTGGGTACTGAATGACGACAATACGGTATCGCGCAAACAGGTGCGAGCAGGTAAGGCATCTAAAACGTCCATTCAAATCCTTGATGGTCTCATGCTCAAAGACAAAGTTGTGATTGCCGGTGTTTCTCGATTAAGGGATGGCATGAAAGTGGAAGTGATACAGGAAATGGCTACGCAGGAGGCCGGTCTATGAGCGATCTTAATAAATCAGTGCCTCAAAGTGATGATGATGTGACCGGTATTGCTGCGTACTTCATCCGAAATCGCGTCATCAGTTGGATGGTTGCATTGATATTTTTGATTGGTGGTATCGCCGCATTCTTTGGTTTAGGGCGTCTTGAGGACCCTGCTTTTACTATTAAAGATGCGATGGTAGTGACCTCTTACTCTGGTGCGACACCGCAACAAGTCGAAGAAGAAGTGACGTATCCAATCGAAAAAGCGATTCAGCAGCTTACTTATGTTGATGAAGTGAATTCGATTTCTAGCCGAGGCTTATCTCAAATCACGGTCACGATGAAGAACAATTATGGCCCTGATGATCTGCCACAAATCTGGGATGAGTTACGCCGTAAAGTGAACGACCTTAAAGGGACGTTGCCTCCAGGTGTGAATGAACCTCAAGTGATCGATGATTTTGGTGATGTTTACGGGATTTTGTTAGCGGTGACTGGCGACGGTTATAGCTATAAAGAGCTACTGGATTACGTCGATTACTTACGCCGAGAGCTCGAACTGGTTGATGGCGTGAGTAAAGTTTCGGTATCCGGGCAACAGCAAGAACAAGTTTTCATCGAAGTATCGATGAAAAAGCTGAGCAGTATAGGTCTTGCTCCGGATACCGTGTTTAATCTTCTTTCGACGCAAAACGTGGTTTCTGACGCAGGGGCGATCAGAATTGGTGACGAGTACATCAGAATTCAGCCGACTGGCGAGTTCCAGAGTGTGGAGGAGCTGGGTGATTTGTTGATTACTGAGTCGGGCGCTCAGGGGCTCATTTTCTTGAAAGATGTGGCGGAAATAAAACGCGGGTATGTAGAAGTACCGAGTAATATTATTAATTTTAACGGAAGTCTTGCACTAAACGTCGGCGTTTCTTTTGCTGAAGGCGTCAACGTCGTTGAAGTCGGAAAAGCATTTGATCATCGCCTTGCCGAGCTAAAGTACCAACAACCTGTCGGTATCGAAATCTCGGAAATTTACAGTCAGCCTAAAGAGGTGGATAAATCGGTTAGCGGTTTTGTTGTCAGCTTGGCTCAAGCTGTCGGTATCGTCATTATCGTACTTCTGTTCTTTATGGGGCTACGTTCTGGGCTACTTATCGGTTTAATCTTGCTGCTGACGGTGCTGGGTACGTTCATTTTCATGAAGTATCTCGCGATAGATTTACAGCGGATTTCATTAGGTGCCTTGGTTATCGCATTGGGTATGCTGGTGGACAATGCAATCGTCGTGGTTGAGGGGATTTTGATTGGTACTCAAAAAGGGCGAACTCGACTCCAAGCAGCGACCGACATTGTTACCCAAACAAAGTGGCCATTACTTGGGGCAACTGTGATTGCGGTAACTGCATTTGCGCCAATTGGACTGTCTGAAGACTCGACGGGCGAATACTGTGGCACTTTATTTACGGTTCTGCTGATCTCTTTAATGTTGAGCTGGTTTACCGCTATCTCGTTGACACCATTCTTTGCTGATATCTTCTTTAAAGGCCAGAAGATTAAACAAGGTGAAGGGGAAGAAAATGATCCATATAACGGGGTTATTTTCGTTATTTATAAAAAGTTTCTTCAGTTTTGTATGCGTCGTGCTTGGTTTACCGTTGTGGTGCTGATTGCGGGATTAGCGGCAAGTGTTTACGGGTTCACCTTTGTGAAGCAAGCGTTTTTCCCATCTTCGACAACGCCGATTTTTCAGTTAGATGTATGGATGCCAGAAGGAACTGATATTCGAGCAACTAACACAACGCTTAAAGAGTTAGAAAGTTGGTTAGCTAAGCAAGAGCATGTTGACCATATCACGACGACCGCGGGTAAAGGCTTACAGCGCTTCATGTTAACGTACGCGCCAGAGAAAAGTTATGCGGCTTATGGTGAGATAACCACTCGTATGGAAAACTACGAAGCGTTAAAACCATTAATGGCGAAGTTTCGAGAGTATTTAAAAGCCAACTACCCAGAAATCAATTACAAGCTCAAACAGATTGAGTTAGGCCCTGGTGGTGGTGCAAAAATTGAAGCGCGCATTATTGGCTCTGATCCAACCGTCCTTCGTACGATAGCCGCTCAGGTCAAGGACATCATGTACGCCGATCCTCAGGCAACAAATATCAGGCATGATTGGCGTGAACGAACCCAAGTTCTTGAGCCTCAGTTTAATGAGAGTCAGGCACGTCGCTATGGCATTACCAAATCGGACGTCGATGATTTCTTGTCCATGTCATTCTCTGGAATGACGATAGGCTTATACCGAGACGGCACGACGCTCATGCCTATCGTGGCTCGTTTACCAGAAGATGAGCGCATTGATATTCGTAACATCGAAGGCATGAAAATATGGAGTCCAGCACAGAGTGAGTTTATCCCACTTCAACAAGTCACAATGGGTTACGACATGCGTTGGGAGGATCCTATCATCGTACGTAAGAACCGTAAGCGTATGCTCACTGTGATGGCAGACCCTGATATTCTAGGTGAAGAAACCGCATCGACGTTGCAAAAACGTTTACAGCCCCAAATCGAAGCGATTCAAATGCCTCCTGGCTATTCACTAGAGTGGGGTGGTGAATACGAATCTTCTGGTGATGCTCAAGAGTCGCTGTTTACTACCATGCCAATGGGGTACTTGTTCATGTTCTTGATCACTGTATTCCTATTTAACTCTATCAAAGAGCCACTCATTGTTTGGCTTACCGTGCCGCTGGCGTTAATTGGTGTCACTACCGGTTTGTTGGCGCTCAACACGCCGTTTGGTTTTATGGCATTGCTCGGCTTCTTAAGCTTATCGGGAATGGTGCTCAAAAATGGCATCGTATTACTGGACCAAATTGAAATTGAAATGAAGTCCGGTAAAGAGGCTTATGACGCGGTCGTTGATGCTGCGGTAAGTCGCGTCCGTCCCGTTTGTATGGCTGCTATCACGACGATCCTTGGTATGATCCCACTGTTGCCAGATATTTTCTTCAAACCAATGGCGGTTACGATTATGTTTGGTTTGGGTTTTGCGACAGTCCTGACACTGATTGTCGTGCCAGTGTTGTATCGTTTGTTCCATAAAGTGGCAGTACCGAAACAGGCTTAGTGCTACTGATATAACGATGAAAAATATCGCGCCTCTAGCTCATCAGTTAGAGGCGCTTTTTAAGGAAGAATAATGACAGAACAAAAAACGTGTGCGTGGGCGATGAATCACCCATTAGAGCGCGAATATCATGATTCCGAATGGGGCGTGCCAGTATATGACGACCAAGTCCTGTTTGAATTTATTACTTTGGAAGGTGCGCAAGCTGGTCTTAGTTGGATCACCATCCTTAAAAAGCGCGAAGGTTACAGAGAAGCGTTCGAGAACTACGACCTAGATGCGTTGGAACAAAGAAATGAAGAACGCGCTGAATACATCATGGAAAACTTCGATGTTGTGAGGCATCGCGGAAAGATTAACTCGGTTTTCAGTAATGCCAAAGCGGCCAAAGCGTTAATTGCTGAATACGGAAGTTTATCAGACGCGTTGTGGCAGTTCGTGGACGGCGAACCAATCATTAATCAATGGCAACATATGAGTGACGTGCCAGTTTCGACAGAGCAATCCAAAGCCATGAGTAAATTCCTAAAAAAGAAAGGCTTCAAGTTTGTCGGTGAAACCATCTGTTATGCTTTCATGCAAGCCGTCGGCATGGTGGATGACCATATCGTTGGATGTCCTAAAAAGCAGAATAAGTAACGTTTGGCTATTAAGCTAATGTTGTTAGTTCTGGCTATCATGAATACGTTCCAAAGCTTCGATTCGACGCCATTGAGTGGCATCGAAGCTTTGTTTTCTTAAAGCAATGATTTCTGCCTGTTTTTCGTCTTGCCCTAGAAAATCCCTATTCAGAATATTTTGACGCTGCTTTAAGTAAGTGGCGAGTTGAGTCTCAAATGATGCTCTTTGCTCATCAAGCTTTTGCAGCCTCTGCGCTCCGGCATCTCCTACCAGAGCAACACGGGCGATGTACTTATCTTGTGAATCAAGCTGAGAAGCTTGCTCGAGCTGCTCTGCTAATGCGTTATTGCGTTCACTTTCTCGTATGTAATCCGGTTGTTCTGATAACGCTTGATTGAGAAGGTGGGTCTGACTCTCGATATCCGATGCCTGTTTTTTGATCGTCAGCTTTTCTAATGCAAGCTGGCGAAGTCGGTTTTCTTCGTCAAACAATCGGGTTATCTGCACCTCGTTAAAGTATTGAAGCTGTAAGTTCAGTATTGCCTCATTCAGCATGGTTAACTGTTCAAGCGTTAGGTGGTTGTGCTCAAAAGGCTCTAGTGCAGAGAGTGCTCGCTTGTAGGAAAGGTAGGTTTGAAAAAGTTTGGCATCAATATTCAGAGTTTGTTTTGCTAAAGTGTCATCATTGACTTCCGCTTTGATCGTATCGAGATCTTCTTCGCCCAGCCGGCTAAGAGAATATTCGAAGAAGTCTTTTGGGGAAGAGACATCGGCGGCTATATCTTGCTGAGATGGCGAATGGTTAGAGGTTATCTCTTGTTGTTTGTCGCTTTGCAACAGAGAAAGCGCTCCCACGCCAAATATCGAGAGCAGGATAAAAGTGGTGAGAGCGACTTTCTTCATTGTGATTACCTCTTATAAACCTTGAAGTTTGAGACGATTTGCATGTTGGCGATAAAGCGTGACTGGATCGGTTTCAAAAAGATGATGAATACCGAGTAGGCCGTTAATTTCATCCAAATGGTTCATTTGATAATCATCACGTATGACTTTGCCCAAATGTGTGCTGCACGCACCAACTAAGCCATCATTTGGCCCATCAAAGGCTAAGCCAAGTACCATCATGGCAGCATCGGTCGGATCGAAAACGTTTGTAAAAGTGGATGATCCGGTCCATGAGTAGTAATAAACGCCATTTGAAGCCAGCAAGTCACCATTACCACATTCACTGGTAGGGACTCCCTCCGGGTAGTGTTGGTTAAACGCTAATGATCCTTCCGTGGTTAATGCTGCTAGTGAGGCTAAAGGGTCTTGGTCGAGATCAGAACCACCTGATAGAAGATTAATAAGAGTAGTTAAGCCTTGCGCCAGTTTTACCGCGAGCTGCTCACTACCCGAACCCTCAGATACGGTGCCACGAACTAAATCTGCCACTTTAGACCCTTTATTAACGCCTCCTATACTCGTAACTGATGCGACTAGGTCAGGACGGACAGAGGCAACATAGCGCGTTGTTGGACCACCATGACTGTGACCAATGAGATTGACTTTCTCTGCGCCTGTTGCTGCAAGTAAGGTTTCGACTTGAGCAAGCAGTTGCTCCCCTCGAACTTCGCTGCTATTGGTCGCGGATACCTGTGCAACATAAACCGTAGCGCCATCTTTTGTTAAGGAATGTGGTATTCCGAAAAAGTAATCAACGCCTGCCAGGGTATCAAAACCAAACAAACCGTGAACCAGAACAATCGGATACTTGGTTTGGGTATAACCTGTTGCAGCGTATACGGAGGTTATTGGGACGGTAACTAAGGTAAAAAGCATTAGCGCTATAAATTTGAGTTTCAAAACTATCTCCTTGTGGTATGACCTCTTATGAATGATAAAAAGTAGGAGAGAAACTCTAAATTTGGAAAGCCTATTTGTGGCACATTATTTCATTCTGTGACTGCTCAATTGAAAAACAACACAAATGATTAACATTAATTAATGGTTCGGGTGAATGTTAGTTAATTCTAATTAAGTCAGGGGCTTATAAAAACGCCCCGCAATGCAGGGCGATTCAATCATTGTTATAGGGAGGCTTCTTTTTCAAGCATTAAGGCATTATAACGCGCAAAACCAGCCTCTAAATCAGCGATCAAGTCATTTACGTCTTCTAAGCCAATATGAATACGAACCAAAGTACCTTCAAAGTGTGGGTGAGCTACGGTTCTCAGGCTGTTAAAGCTCTTAGGTTCGTTAGCTAGAATGAGGCTTTCATAACCGCCCCAAGAGTAACCCATACTGAAGTGTTTCATACCATCAAGCAGAGCCGTCGTCGCTTTTGGATAAGACGTTTTGAGAACAAATGAAAACAAGCCGTTTCCACCTGTGAAGTCTCGTTTGAAAAACTCATGGCCAGGGCTTGTTTCTAAAGCTGGATGGCGGACATGATCAACTTCTGGGCGAGAAGCGAGCCACTGAGCGACTTTTAAACTGCTTTCTGCGTGCTGTCTTAGGCGAACATCCAACGTGCGAATACCTCGAAGACCTAGGTATGCGTCGTCAGGAGAAACGCACTGACCCATCAGGTAGCTTTGTTCACGAAGCTGATCCCAATACTTTTCAGAAGCCACAGCAGTACCTAGCATGACATCTGAATGTCCAACGATATACTTAGTCGCCGCTTGAATGGAAATGTCTACGCCATGCTCGAAAGGAGAGAAGTTCACGCCAGCTCCCCATGTGTTGTCAAGCATCACGATGATATCTTGCTCGTGGGCAATGCGCGCTAATGTAGGTACATCTTGGACTTCCATGGTTATTGAACCAGGAGATTCCAAGAAAAGGACTTTGGTATTCGGCTGAATCAAGTCTCGGATACCTTCACCGATCATTGGGTCATAATAGGTGGTTTCGATACCCATCTTCTTCATGATGGTGTTACAAAAGTCACGAGTTGGTTCGTAACAAGTGTCCACCATTAGAATGTGATCGCCAGTTTCAACGAAAGAGAGGATGGCGTTTGAAATTGCTGCCGTTCCACAAGGGTAAAGCGCGCAACCAGCTCCACCTTCAATCTCAACCATTGCGTCTTGGAAAGCAAAGTGCGTGTTGGTGCCTCGGCGACCATAAAACAATGTTTTGTTTGCACGATTAATGGTGGCTTGGTTCTTTTCTGCAACGGTATTGAATACCACGGTTGAAGCGCGTTGAACGGGTGGGTTTACAACACCATTTGTCCACTTTTTATCGCGGCCAGCGGTAATGAGTTTGGTTTTTTTTCCCTCTGACATAAAAGTTCCCTGTCTTAAATATTGCGGTTTTGAATATTTAAAACATGGACGACGTAGGTTATGCAAGGGAAAAGTCGACTATCAGCCAATAACAGCCAAGATGAACAGGTAATGATGTCGAGAGGTATCGTGTAGATAAGGAGCTAAAAGAACAAACCTCCAGCAGGATGCATGTAGCGCTGGAGGTTTTTTAGTCGGTGTATTTGAGGTATTAGAGGAGTGGGTTGAAGAGATAGAACACTCGCTCTAAGAACCGAGAAAATAGGCTCCTTTTCTCCCATTCTTCCAATACAACAGTGTGAGATTGCTTAATATAGCTATCTTGTAACCAAGACATTTGCTTGGTGAACTCTTCGTCATCAACGGCGAGGGTCACTTCGAAGTTCAGCCACAAGCTGCGCATATCCATGTTTACGGTGCCAACTAAACAGAATTGGTCGTCAATTACGACAGATTTTGTATGCAGCAAACCACCATAAAACTCATAAATCTTGACCCCTGCACTCAAGAGTTCACTATAAAAAGCGCGTGACGCCCATTGCACCATCATAGAGTCATTTTTATGTGGAATAATGAGTTCAACGTCAATGCCTCGTTGTGCTGTCATCTTTAACGTTTCGAGTAAATCAGCATTGGGCACGAAATATGGTGTTGTGATTCGTACCGAGCGATTGGCTTGGTTTATTGCCAATGTTAATACTTGATAGATCAGATATTCCGGCATACCTGGGCCAGAAGGCACAACCTGAATAGGGTGTTGGAATTCACTCTCATCGATCTTGCATTCAGGTAGTCTTGGTAAATGACGTTCGCCAGTTTCGACTTCCCAATCCCAACAGTGGATGGCACTCAATACGTTTACCGTTGGTCCCGTAATGCGAACCATGATGTCCACCCAATGCCCAACGCCACTATTTTGCTTGAAGTAAGCCGGGTCAACCAAGTTCATTGAACCTGTATAAGCAATTTCATCATCAATTACGATGATCTTGCGATGTTGGCGAAGATCAAGACGACGTAAGAAAATACGCCACATCTTCACTTCTAACGCTTGAATAACTTCAATTCCAGCATCCTGCATCATTCGATACCAAGGACTTCTGAAAAAACGCGGGCTACCTGCTGAATCGAGCAATAGTTTGACATCTACGCCGCGTTTAGCCGCTTGAATAAGCGCAGAAGCCACAGAGTCAGCCAAACCACCTGGATGCCAAATGTAGAATACCATTCGAATACTGCTCTGCGCGTTTTCGATGTCTTCAATAATGGAATGCAAAATCTCATTAGGTGACTGTTGCAGCGACAATGTATTACCGCTCAATGCGGGAAGACCAAGGCGGTTGTTACAAAGTTCATCAATTCGGTAGATGTGCCTTCCCATCGTTTCTGGGTTGTGCGCGTTACAGTCGTTAAGCTGACTGAACCACTTCTCGAATGGTGTAAACATCTCTTTCGCACGTTCGGCTCGCTTTCTGCCTAAGTTCAGTTCACCGAAGAGGAAATAACATGCGACACCCAGAACGGGAAGGATATAAATGATCATTAGCCAAGCTAAAGACACGCTCACTGCACGGCGCTTTAAAACGACACGAATGGTCACACCTGCGACCAGTAACCAATATAGCCCGATGCCAGCTAAAGTAAGAAAGTGATAAAACTTGTCCATATACGCTCAGAGTAATATGCCCTTCTAGGATATTAAGCATAAAAGTGGGTTGGGGGAATAGATTTCCCATTTAGACGTGGGATTGACCTTATATGAGGAACGAATTTCATAACAGCTGATTCTGTTATTTTAATGTGAAAAATAAGGTCATTCTTTAACTTTTGAACAAAAAAGCAGCATTTAACCTGCGTAACTCGACACTTGTGCGATAAATGTACTTTTTTGGGGTTCCAATTTTAAAGGGGAGCTGCTTTACTTTCTAGACATAGTGCGTCGAACGCTTATTTTATAAGTGTACAATAATTTTTACATAAACTTTTTAGACGCCTATCTCTATGCATACACAACAAACTAATTCTGGAGAAAAAGCGTGGCTACAACTAATACAGCAGCACCACGTGATACGTGGGGGTCTAAACTAGGCTTCGTAATGGCAGCAGCGGGTTCCGCTGTCGGTTTAGGCAATATATGGAAATTCCCTTACACAGCAGGTGAGAGTGGCGGCGGTGCATTCGTTGCTATCTATCTTATCTTTGTAATTTTTATCGGCTTTAGCGTGATGCTGACAGAGTTCGCTATTGGTCGTAAGACAGGTCTTTCTGCCGTAGGTGCATTCAAAACAACTGACCGACGCTGGACGTTCACTGGCGTTATGGGAGTCTTCAGTGGTCTTTTGATCATGGGCTTCTACCCAGTGGTTGGTGGTTGGGCATTGGCCTACATCTTTAAAGTGGGCGGTGGTCTACTCAGCGCGCCAGAAGCAATTGGCGACAGTTTTGGCGGTTTCATCTCAGATCCGATTCAACCTTTAATGTGGATGGGTGTTTACCTGTTCCTTAACGTCATGATCGTGATGAAAGGGATTTCGGGTGGTATTGAGAAAGCCGGTAAGGTTCTGATGCCGCTTCTGTTCTTAATCCTAATCGTTGTTTCTGTTAAAGGCTTGATGCTGCCAGGTGCAATGGCTGGCCTTGAGTTCTTATTCATGCCGGACTTTTCTAAAGTCGACAGCAACGTAGTTCTTGCTGCACTAGGGCAGGCGTTCTTCTCACTTAGCTTAGGTATGGGTTGTATGATGACGTACGGTTCTTACCTGAAGAAGAAAGAGAACCTAGTTCAAACAACCGGTATGGTTACAGCGATGGATACTGGTGTAGCGATTCTTGCTGGTGTTGCTATGTTCCCAGCAATGTTTGCCTTTGGCATGGAGCCTGCGGCAGGCCCTGGTCTTGTATTCGTTGTCGTTCCTCAACTATTTGCTGAAATGGGCGGTGTGATTGGGTTGCTATTCGCGTTGCTATTTTTCATCGGCTTGACGGTGGCGGCATTAACTTCTTCAGTATCACTATTGGAAGTTGTCGTGTCTTACCTAATCGATGAGAAAGGCATGAAGCGCTCTAACGCGGTTCTGTCTGCAAGTGCAGTTATGGCGGCATTATGTATTTTTGCGTCACTATCGTTAGGTGGAATGGGGCCAACGCTGTTTGGTACAGGTGCCTTTGATATCTTCGACTTGCTAACGGACAAAATCTTCCTAGCGGTTGGTGGTATGTTGGTTTGTATCTTTGCTGGATGGCGCCTAAGCCGTGCTGAGCTAGAAAAAGAGATCACTAATGACGGCGAAGTATCCTTCCCGTTATTTGGATTGTGGTACAACCTAGTTAAATACCTGATTCCTGTTGCGATTGCTATTGTTGCCTTCATGGGGATTAAGTCTGGCTTTGATAGTGGCAAAGGTGAAATCATGCTGCTGGGTATCGCAATCATTGGTCTTGCTGGCATTTTCTCGAAGAAGCTTTAGCAAAGACCTTGGGGGCAAGCCTCGATAGCTTTGTCCGGTAACTTATGTATACTGCTGGCTCCAAACGTGGAGCCAGTTTTTTATGTTCGATATTCTACATACCCATCCCGATTTTCTGATCATCAATAAGCATCCCAACGTCTCTGTTCATAAAGACGATGGCGACACAATGCTGCTGCAAGAAGTGGCTAAGCAGAGTGGTGATCAGCAGCTCTATCTTATCCATCGCTTGGATAAAATGACATCGGGTATTCTGCTCCTCGGACGCAACGCCAAAGCGGCCAGTGCATTATCGCAAGCTTTTGCTGACCGCCAAGTGGAAAAGTTCTATCTGGCGATTGGCTCTAAAAAGCCGAAAAAGAAACAAGGTTTGGTCGTTGGTGATATGGAGCGTTCGCGCCGTTCATCATGGAAGCTGGTCAACAGCAAAAATAACCCAGCCGTCACCCAGTTTTTCTCTCTTGCGGCAGAGTCCGGAGAGCGCCTATTTTTATGTAAGCCACACACTGGTAAAACGCATCAAATCCGCGTGGCATTAAAATCGGTTGGCTCAGGTATTGTTGGCGACCCGATTTACAATGCAGGCAATGAGGCTGATCGCGGTTACCTGCATGCATTTTCACTTTGCTTCCAATACCGAGATGAGCAATATCGCTTTGTTTGCGATCCACGAGAATACAAAGTGCTTGGTAACAAATGGCACAGTGAAATCGTCTCTCAGGGTTTGGATACTTGGCTTTCCCCCTGGGAACTGAACTGGCCTACGATCAAATAACCGTCACAAAGAAAACTAATAAGAGAACTCGATGCAAGCATCACAACTTTCGCTGTTTTTTCAGCATCTAGAAACCGAGCTCGCGCAAGCTCCGAATGAAATTCGTCGACTGTTTCATGGTCGTGGTCGTCGTTTTGAGGGCCTAGAGCAAATCACCTGTGACTGGTTACAAGGTCAGTTGATCATCAACTTGTTTAAAGAAGTCGATGACGTGTTTCTCGCTGAGCTGAAAAGCGGCCTCAATGCGTTGGCACTATCACCACTGTGGGCAGACAAGCAAGGTCGCACTATGGTTCTTCAGCACCGTTATGCCGATGGTGCGCCTTCAGAAGTGCTTGTCGGTGAATTAGACGCTCGCCCTGTCGTTGAAGAAAGCGGTTTGAAATACCAATTGGATATTGGCCGCAACCAAAACTTCGGTCTGTTTTTGGACATGCGCTACGGTCGTGATTGGGTTCGCGAAAATGCGAAGCATAAAAATGTGCTCAACTTGTTTGCTTACACGTGTGGCTTTTCTGTCGCTGCCATTGCGGGTGGTGCAGATAAAGTGATTAACGTCGACATGGCGAAAGCGTCGTTGTCTAAAGGCCGTGAGAACCACAAGCTAAATGGTCATAACATCAACCAGGTAAGCTTTATGGGGCATGATATCTTTAAATCATGGGGTAAGATTAAGAAATCTGGTCAGTATGACTTGATTATCATCGATCCGCCTTCATTCCAGAAAGGCAGCTTTGCGCTGACTAAAGATTACAAAAAGATTCTACGTCGATTGCCGGATTTGTTGGCAGACGGCGGTCAAGTGATGGCATGTGTGAACTCGCCATCTGTGACAAGCGACTTCTTGATTGAAAGCATGAAAGAAGAAGCGCCAGAGTTGACATTCCGTGAGCGTCTGGATAACCCACCAGAGTTTACGGACGTGGACAGTGAAGCGGCATTGAAAGTGTTGCTATTCAGCTAAAAAACTCTCTGTCGCAATAGAAGAAAAATTAAACAAAAAGCGCCGCGAAACATCTAAACAGACGTATCGCGGCGCTTTTTTGTATTTGGAAAACTAACCAATCTGCACTTCAAGATCCGCTTCGATGGTTGATGAGCAGGCGAGCACATAGCCTTGTTCAATTTCTTCTGGCGTTAATGTTTCTAGGCTGGTGGAAGAGATGCTGCCTTGACGAACCTTGCATTTGCACGAGCCACAAATGCCGCTACGACAAGCGACGATTAATGGTAAACCTGCGCCTTCAAGCACATCGGCCAGTACCTGACCTTTTTGCGCATCGATGGTTTGAGCAAAGTCAGGAACAGAAACACGAACAACTTCATCGGAGACCGATGTTTCTGCGCCAGTCGCTGGCGTAAAACTCTCTTGGTAGAAGTTCGTCATGTCAAAACCAAGGTCATTCAAATAGCCGTGAACATCTTGCATAAACTGGCTTGGACCACACAGGTAAACGGTGCGCTGTTTGAAATCAGGAACAAGCTCTTTAAGCCAGTCGGCATTCAAACGACCTTGTGGATGCGATGTTCCTTCGCGGTTTTTCAGCAACAACTTTAAATTGAAGTTGGGATATACGGCGTCTAACGTTTCTAGCTGATCGTAGTAAATCGTCTCTTCTGGGCTGCGTGCAATATGAAGAAATGCGATGTCCACATCGTTGTCGTTTTCATCTTGATTACTCAGCCAGTGCTTTGCCATCGAAAATACGGGCGTGACGCCGCAACCTGCACTGATAAGCAAGGCTTTTGTTTCGCCATCACGTAACACGGGTGGATGGTCGATGCAGTTAAATTCGCCTGCTGGTGGTAATGCTTGAACAGTATCACCGAGCAGCAGCGAGTCAACGATGTAGTTCGATACTTTACCGCCAGATACTCGTTTGATTGTGAGTTGAAGGTGATCGTCTTCATTGATCGAGCTGATTGAATAGGCACGAAACTCCATTTTTCCATCAATTTCGACGCCCAAGTTAATAAACTGGCCAGGCTTAAACTGAAACAGAAGTGATTCGGTTAGTTCGGCCAATTTTATGCTGACGGTGTCGTGTGTTTCGAAGTATTTGTCGATGCAACGGAGTGTGACGGGTTGGTTACCTTGCCATTCAAAAAACATAACAATCTCTTTGGTTGTGGCTATTTTTGGTTCGAAATAGATAGCGCCTCCGCGTAAGGAGGCGCGTAACAAGCAAGTTTATTAAGCTGCTAGGATGGCTTTTAGATCATCCTGAACATTGCCAATACTGCGCATATCGAACTTCTCTTGGATGATGGCGATTAGGTTTGGCGTTAGGAATGCTGGTGCAGTAGGGCCTGTGTAAATGCCTTTCACGCCCAATGCAAATAGCGTTAGCAAGATAACGATCGCTTTTTGCTCGAACCAAGAAAGCACAAGCGTGAGTGGCAGTTCATTGATGTCACAGTCAAACTCTTTCGCCAGTGCAAGTGCAAGCTGGATTGCAGAGTAAGCATCGTTACATTGGCCCACATCCAATAGGCGAGGAATGCCGTTGATATCGCCAAACGTATTCTTGTTGAAGCGGAACTTACCACACGCCAAGGTCAGGATTAGCGTGTCTTCTGGTGCTTCAGCCGTAAAATCGGTGTAGTAGCTACGTTCCGCTTTATCGCCGTCACAACCGCCGACTAGGAAGAAGTGCTTGATGTTGCCTTGCTTCACTTGGTCGATAACCGCAGGGGCGGCGTTCATCAGTGCATTTCGACCAAAACCAACCGTGATGTGGTGTTCGATTTCATCGTGTTGGAAACCATCTTGCGCTAGAGCACATTCAATCACTTGGCTAAAATCATCGCCTTCGATGTGAGCCACACCAGGCCAGCCAACAATACTACGAGTGAATAAACGGTCTGCGTATTGACCCACATTTGGATTCAACAAGCAGTTTGACGTCATTACGATTGCGCCAGGGAAGTTTGCGAATTCTTTCTGTTGGTTTTGCCATGCGCTGCCGTAGTTGCCGACAAGATGAGGATATTTCTTCAGCTCAGGGTAGCCGTGTGCAGGCAGCATTTCACCGTTGGTATAAACGTTAATGCCTTTGCCTTCAGTCTGTTGCAGGATTTTTTCTAGGTCATGCAAATCATGGCCAGAAACAAGAATACATTTGCCTTTTACTGGCTTGACGTTCACCGTGGTTGGTTCTGGATGGCCGAAGGTCATTGTTTCACCTTGGTCGAGCATTTCCATCACTTTGTAGTTCATCAGGCCGATGCGCATTGAGCAATCAAGTAGTTCGCCGAGATCTTCAGGGTCTGTGCCCAACCACGCCATGATTTCATGGTATTCGGCATAGATATCGTTGTTGGTTTGCTCAAGAACACGTGCGTGCTCCATGTACGCGGCTGCACCTTTAAGGCCGTATAGGCAAAGTAGACGCAGGCCAATCACATCTTCATGTACTTGGTCTTTACCACGGTTAACGGCAACTTGAGGAGCAAAAGCTAAGATCGCTTCTGCGCTATTTGGTAGCTCAAAGTGAGAAACAACAGGGATGTCAGCAACTTCGGTATCGGCGAGTGTTGCAGCAGACATTACTTGCTCTTTTAGCAATGCTTTGTACGTTGCCGCTTGAGAAGTTAGCTCTAGGACACGTTCAGGGTCAAAGTTTACGTTCGTCAATGTAGAGAAAAATGCCTTTGGTGCCCATTGGTTGATTTCATCGTTAATGATGTTGAATTCAAGTGCTTTTGATGCCCAAAAAGAAACCCCTTGCAGTGTGTAAACCAACACGTCTTGAAGGTCAGATACTTCAGAAGTTTTACCACACATACCTTGTGCAAAAGAACAACCTTTAACAGCAGGGGTTTGAATTGTCTGTTCACATTGAATACAGAACATATTGGGTTCTCCAGTGATTGTTTTAATAGTCGTGATGTTGACCACTAGAGAGCAGAATGCGTGCCAATTATTATCTTGTTGATTTGTATTGAATTTTATCAGATTTAGGAGAGTGGTTGATGTGATTAAGACAACGCAGCTGATGTCTTAATCACATCGGCTTCTTGTGGTCGGTTATTTATTGATCCCGAGCTTTTTACCCATCCGATATAAGTTCCCTCGATCTATTTGTAAAAACTCCGCTGCTTTTGCCCAAACGCCACCAGTTTGGCTCAAAGCATGTTCAATTAAATCACGTTGATAGCTTTCTATTAGCTCTCGCATTGGTTGGCTTTCTTTAGGCAGATAATGCGATGTGTTTTTTACATCATCGAGAGCCAATGAGGTGTCGAAATGGTTAAGCATGATCGTGCTTGCGCCTTGTTGAATGGCGTGTAAAGCCGCGCGAGTTAAAGTGTGTTCGAGCTCGCGCACGTTTCCGTACCAAGGTAAAGATTCCAATTGAGTCAACACTTTAGGGTGAACGTGCAGATTGGGTGCATTGAATTGTTGGCGTACTTTTTCCAACAAATATCCTGCTAAAACGGGAATATCCCCGTCACGGGCACGCAGTGGGGGGACTTGGATTGGGAACACGTTCAAACGGTGGAAAAGGTCTGCTCGAAACGTGCCAGCTTCGACCTCTTTTTCTAGTTGTCGATTGGTCGCTGCGATGATGCGCACATTGACCATCAAATGCTGATCGCTACCTACACGTTGCAGCTCGCCTTGCTGAATTACGCGCAGCAATTTTGCTTGCAAAATCAAAGGCAGTTCGCCCACTTCATCAAGGAAAATCGTTCCACCGTCTGCCAGTTCAAACTTACCGGCACGGTGGCTATTAGCACCTGTAAATGCGCCTTTGACATGGCCAAACAGTTCACTTTCAGCCAGACCTTCAGGCAGGGCCGCACAGTTTACGTAAATCATCGGCTTATCGCTACGATGAGATTGCGCGTGCACCGAGTGCGCGACCAGTTCTTTACCAGTACCGGTCTCTCCTGTGATAAGTACCGCGTAATCTGATTGAGAAACGGTCGCAATGTTGTTTCGTAACTGGTTGATCTGCGGACTCAAACCCACCATTTCGCCATGTTGAGAACGGGCTTGCTGGATAAGGGTTTGAGTGACGCTTTTTTGCTTCTGGTTTTGTGCTTTGAGTGCTTTTAATTGCGCAATGTTACGCAATGTCGCAGCGGTCAAAGCCGCAAAGGTTTCAATAGCGACAGGGTCAATGTCATCAAACGCGCCCACCGTTAGAGCATCCATAGTTAGTGCGCCAACAAGTTGTCCTTCCACATACAAGCTAAAGCCCATGCAATCATGAACATCAATGCACTGGTCTTCGGTTAATAGTGTGCCGTCAAAAGGATCCGGAAGCGCACAATCGGCATCGAAACGTACAGGTTCTCGGCTATGAATAATGGCATCTAAGCGAGGGTGCGCTTTGGGGAAATAGCGACGACCTAAGACCGAGCTGGATAAGCCTTTTACCGCGACAGGAGTTAGAAACCCATCCTCATCGAAGATAAACAGGCAGCTCGCATCACATGGGAATACTTGCGCGACCCCATCAATGAGATTTTGATATTGCTGCTCGTGAGAGCGATTTGAGCTGAGGTTTAGCGCGATATTAAGGAGTACGTGGTCAACAGTCGGAGTCATAACAAGCCCAAAGTTATCTGGAATGGGCTCATGCTAGCAACTTGATGTCATTTGAACATCGAAAGGTATGGGAGATTGATGTTCCATTGACGACGATCAAGTTTGATACGAAAAGAAACGCGCAAGTTAACAAGCCAGTGATGTAAGCTTGCGCGGGTTAGGTGTTTGAATTAAAGCAGGCCAAAGGTTTGGTTCGTCCGAATTAACGAGGAACGACTCTGGCGTCATTACCAGAAACATTGATTTGGACCGCTTGGCCTGGTTGGAAAATCATGTTTGGATTTGCTTCTTGAACAATAGAGATAATCTTTCCGTCCTCTAAACGAATGGTCAGATTCACGCCATTTCTTTTCGCGGTTGCTTCAGCCGCTTTGCTGCCTGCATAGCCACCCAATAGACCACCACCAATGGCAGCGATATCCGAGCCAGAACCGCCCCCAACTTTTGAGCCTAAGATCCCGCCCACGGCAGCACCAGCGATGGTGCCAATGGCATTGGATTGGGTAGAGGCATCAATGGTTACGGGTTCTACTTTTTCTACTGTGCCGTAGTAAACCTGCTGAACTTTGCGAGTGTCGGATGAGCCGTATGCATCTCCGTACGGGTTAGGTGAGCTACAGCCGCCAAGCACGAGCGCACAAGTAATGGTGAGCAACATGCCTAAATTGATCTGTTTTTTCATATAGCCTCCGAATGGTTTCTTCATTCAAAGAGTATATACCCCAATTTAACCTGCGTTTTGGTGCTTTATAAAACAGTGGCTTAGCGGCCTGTCCCTTAAGGAAACGCGATTGTCTAAGCAGTATTAATGATCGTTAAGCGTATGAAACCCTGAATAAATACGTGTAAAAGTAGTAAACCAGCATGCCGCGCCAAAGATATACGCGATGACGGCAAAGTGTTGCGGTAGCAAACAAAATAAAACCAAGCAGCCAATGGTTTCTGTACCTTCGGTTAAGCCGCTCATGTAGTAAAGCGATTTGTTTTTATATACCGGATTATCGATGCCTTGTTTTCCTGCCATGATGGCAAAAGCCAAAAAGCTACTACCAGTGCCGATGAAGGAAAAAATCAAAAATGCGCCTGCAACGGCATTGTGTTCTGGGTTGGCAAGCACAAAGCCAAAAGGAATCAACGAATAGAACAAAAAATCTAAGCTGATATCAAGAAAGCCACCCGCATCGGTAATGCCTTGAATCCTCGCCAGTGCACCGTCTAACCCATCACAGATTCTGTTCAGCAAAATAAACAGCAACGCCAACAAGTACTGTTCGGCGATCAAAGCCGGCAGGGCAAAACAGCCAAGCACAAAACCAAATACTGTCGTCTGATTTGCGGTGATGCCACATTTATCGATATATGTCGCACTGAGTGCCAGCGGTTTGCGGATGAGCTTTATACTCAGGCTATCAAGCATGACTTGTCTCCCACGGCCAGTTTAGGCAGCGGCTGCCATCAGGGATATCATCTTCATCGTGCGTTACCATCAAAGTAGGAATGTTCGCTTGCTGCAATTGTTCGACCACCCAATTGCGAAATTGTACACGCAGGTCTTTATCCAACTTGCTATAGGGCTCATCAAGTAGCGCAACTTTCGGCTTTGCTAGCAGCATACGAGTCAATGAAATACGGGCGCGTTGCCCTCCCGAAATTTGGTCAGGAAAGGACTCTGCTAGTTTGGTCAATGAAATGTTCTTCAGCGCTTGCATAGCGTGAGCTTTACGCTCTTCACCTTTGATTGAGTTTGGTAGCGCGAAGGCAAGGTTCTCCCACACCGTTAAATGAGGGAAGAGCAAATCTTCTTGGAATAGAATACCGACCTGACGCTTATGGGCAGGGAGGGCATCCAACTTTTCGTTATCAAGCGTAATGGATCCAGAGTAGTTGAACTCGGCGGATAGGTGCCCGGCAATGGCATCCAACAAAGTGGATTTACCACAACCACTTGGTCCCATCAGAGTAACAATTTCACCTTTCTCTACGGTCATGTTGAACGCTGAAAAAAGCGCGTCACCATTGGTTTTACGGATGGCGAGGTTTTCGAGACAAAGACTCATTCAGTAGTAAACCTTTTATAGACAAGCGGCGATACTTCCTGTGCAAGTGGCTAAGCAGTATCGCAAAAGAGAAGAACAAGAATGGAAGCAGAGCTTGCCAAATAGCGTAAATCGCGGTGACACGTCGGTCAAAACCACTGGATAGTGCAACGGCTTCGGTTGTGATGGTGCTAATGCGCCCAGCCCCTAGCACCAATGTCGGTAGGTATTGCGCCAGGCTGACACTAATACCGACAGCCCACGCGAATGCAATTGCAGGCAGGAGGATTGGCAGTTTCACTTTTAACCAAGCTTGCATCGGTGATTTACCCAAGCTGAGTGCGACGCGAGTTAAGCCGCTGTCGAAGCTGCGCCACGGACCGTCTAGCGAGAGGTAAATAAATGGGAACGCAAAGAATACATGCGCCCAGCATACCCAAAAGAAATACGCATTACTGTTTAAGTACAGCGTCACTACTTGCATACCGAATAGCACCGATAATTGAGGAATCAGCATCGGGATGGCGATGATGTAACCGGGCACCTGCCAGCGATAACGGAGACGATACTCATGTGCTATTAAAGCAAGAACTAGCGTGACAGTCGCGCTGATAACGGCAATCAGCATGCTCTGTTCTAGCGTGCCAAGAATGCTGTGCCATTCGTATTCCCAAAAACGCAGGCTGTAACGGCTTGGGAGCAAATCTGGAAAGCGCCAACGTTGAGCAAAGCTCCACACCACCATGAGTGGAATCATTAGAAGTGCAAGTAGCGCAATCAGTGAAAATAGGGTTTTACCGGGTAAACGAAACCCGTTTCGACCAGAGTACTGCCAGCGTTTGAAGCATTTGGTAATACACCATTCCATTAAGCGTGCAAATCCAATCAAAAGGCTAGCGATCGCAAACAGTATTACTGCGCCAGCGGCAGCTCTTGGTAGGAGCGATAAATCTGGATCGTTAAACCATTGCCATACCAAAACCGCAAACGTCGGTGGGTTGGTAGGGCCAATAATCAGGGCGACATCGACAACGGACAAACTGTAAGCCAATACCGCCAGCATTGGGAAACGAAGTTTTGCTAACCATTGCGGAAATACGCATTTCCACCACGTTTGCGCGGAACTGTAGCCCATCGAGTGACTGACTTTTTCAACCTTATCGACTTTCAATTGCTGAAGGATCGGAATGCTCATCAACAATAAAAACGGCACTTCTTTAATCGCAAGCATGATGACCAAACCGAGTGCATGTGGGTCTTTAATCAACAATGCTAAGTCATTCACCGTTTGTGCATTCGGGTCGTAACCAAACAGTTGGTTGAGAACACGAACGCCCATACCAGTTGGGGCAAACAAGAACGCAAAGCCAATTGCAAACGCGACGTGCGGCATCGCGAGAAGTGGGGAAAGGCTAACTTCAATTTTTCGCCAAAACTTGCTGCCCCAAGACGCATGTAGAATGGTAAACGTGATGAAGCAAGCCAAGTAGCTACTGAAAATGGCGGAGTAGAAAGTAAGCCCGATGGATGTCCAAACACCTTCCCAATCAAAGACGGCATTGAAGCCATCAAAAGAAAAGTGGTGTAGACCGATAGGAGGTACATAACCGAGCGCAGAAACCGCCACTCCAAGTAGTCCCGGAATGGTAGGCAAAATACAAACTGCGATAATGACTAAATACAGCGCTCTTAACATGGATTCTTACTAATTCCCGTAGCGTTTCAACCATTCTTTTTCCAACGCAGCTTGCCAACTTGGATGTAGCTCAGCGATAGATTTGAATTGTTGGGTGTTTTTGGCCGAACCAGTTAGGTATTGGTTGCTTAGTACCGAAGGGTCGCCCCAGATGTTTAGGTTACCTTTGCGAGACTGTGCTTCAGGGCTCAATAAAAAGTTTATCGCAACTTGTGCACCAGCACTGGCATTTGCGTTCCAAGGAATCGCTAAAAAGTGGATATTTGAGAGTGCTCCTGCGTCCATTGCGTACGCTTTGGTGCTCTCTGCAAGATTACCGCTCGACTGCGCAGAGAAAACCGCGTTCGGGTTAAAGGTAATCGCCAGGTCAGTCTGACCATCATCTAGTAGCTGAAGGGTTTCTGCTGTACCGCCTGGAAACTGCTTACCACCGCGCCAAGCGACTTTATGGAACTCATCTAGATAAGACCACAGCGGTTGAGTGACTTGCTCAAACGTGTCATCGGTAACTGGTTGTTGCAGCTCAGGGGCGTTGTTAGACAGTTCAATGAGTAATGCTTTGATAAAGCTTGTGCCATGAAACTCTGGTGGTCGAGGGTAAGTCAGGCGATTCGGGAACGCTTTTGCATAGCTCAGCATTTCTGCGAATGATTTTGGAGGGTTATGGAGGGTTTGCTCGTCATGGATAAACACTAATTGTCCTACTCCCCAAGGTGCTTCTAGACCTTCTGTTGGCTCGGAGAAGTCCACATCAATTGGTAGAGATTTATCCACATATTGCCAGCTTGGCAAACCTTCGACAAAAGGACCAAATAGCAATTGGTTATCCTTCATTGATTTGAAGTTTTCGCCATTGATCCAAACCATATCAACACTGCCACCGCTGTTTTTGCCTGCCGCTTTTTCTGCGATAAGTCGAGTAGTGGTCTCAGAAATATCAGTTACTTTAACGTGGTTTAGCGTCACGTTATAACGTGATTTTAGCTCTCTACTCGCCCACTGTATGTAGCGATTAATTTCTTGGCTTCCGCCCCAAGCATGAAAGTAGACGGATTGCCCGTCGGCTTGTTGTTCGATTTTTTGCCATTCGCTATTCACTGATGAATCGGCAAAAGAAGGTGTCGCAAAAGTCGTGGCTAAAATGCCAATGCTGCTGAGTAGCTTTTTCATATCTATTCCGTGTTATGTCTTTTGGTGCTTGCTTTCGTTTCTATTGACGTTTTCGCAAGTCGTTCCGCTCTGTTACAAGGATAGTAATTCATCTCTCTCTATTATCAATGCCAATCCCAAACGGAATCACTCATTGATTCAAAGAATTACTCTCAATGTGAAGCAAAACGAAGAAAGGACAAATTTGGTGTCATTTTAGGAGCAGACCGTTTGTTTGAGGATATTCTTTCAAGTAATTGAAAATTATTGTCCCCAGAGATATGAATAGGTTGTTTTACAGAGCAAAATTGATGTTTAAAGCATGGAATTGAGGGCGAAAAGAGAAAGAAAGTTGGCCATTTAAATGACTTTGGCATGCATGACTAACGATTCATCGATATAAAAAAAGCAGCCGTTTGGCTGCTTTAAGATACTATCTGGTTTACTTAGTTGGGATTAGTTTACCCAGTCACGTAGTGTAAACGTCAATTCGTGATCGGCACTTTTCAGAACAAGACCATCTGTAGTTAGCGTGATATCGCTCCAGTTAGATAGTGTTTGTGTCATTGCGTTTTCGATCTTCATTTGATCTTCCATACACATCTTCATGGTCATGCCCATTTTTTCGATGCGTAGTTGGTTGTTTTTCAGCTCGGCTTGACCGAAGAAGTTGTTACAACCTGCGTTGCCGTTTGCGGTTAGATTTTCACCGATTTCTAGGCGAGCCGCTTTTTGGTGTTCGTCTAGAACGATATTTTTGCCATCAACTTGAACAAGTTCCCAGTTGTGGTGCTGCAAATCTTGAGCCGTTATTTCTTTCACATTATCACCGTTGCTAGCACAAGCAGTCATAAGAACAGGGAGAGAGATTGCTGTAACTAACGTTTTTAGGCTAAGCTTCATTTTATAGACTCCGTTTTTATAAACGCGGTAAGTATAAGTAATAAAACACTGTTTTTGTCAGCATAAGGTTATGGTTTCGTATGTTTTTGACATAACGAAGTATATAGCAGGTTTTGTTGCTGACTAATCTTCTCATTATTTAAACTAGGCCAATACGCCCTAATATGGAAAGAGCGGTTTTAGTATGGAGCAACTGGAGTTTTTTACTGTCCCAAGCCCTTGTGTTGGAGTATGTACCTCCGATGAAAAAGGGTATTGCAAGGGGTGTATGAGAAAGAGAGAGGAAAGGTTTAATTGGCTTAACTTAACCCCCGCTCAGCAGTTGCACGTTATTAAGTTGTGTCGTCAAAGGTACAGAAGAAAGATGTTGGCAGGGAAGACGAAGCCAGAACAGCTTCAAGATGAGTCATCGCCTCAACAAGACTTATTCTAGAACTCTTGTTCAGTCTGTGGGGTTACGCCTTCGCTTTCGGTTCTGATTAGGCTTTTACATATTCCCGGTCCGGCAAGGTGTCCTTTAAGAACCGGGAATCTCCTATCCATTTTCCCTATAAAGCGGTAATTGGCGTTATTTCATCGACCAACGGTCGCTAACCCAGCCTCCCGCTTGTTCGTCGAAGTGATTTCCTGAAAATCGATGATTGAATTCAACATCTAATTTACTTGTTGGGCGTTCATCCATGAGTTGATGAATGTATCTCGCCATAGGATCCGTACAAGCTTCACGCTCTCTACGGGTAACTACTTCTTTGATCATTTGGAGTCTGTAGCTATTGCTGGCTCGTTTCATTTTTGACCTCCAGAACTCGATGGCAGCAGTTTGAACACATTGACGTCCAGATCGCTGCTCATTAGTGTGCGCGTGGAGGCACATCACCATCGTTTGAAGTCCAAAGACAAATTGTTTGAGAGCAGTGTTTGTAACGCCATTCACATCTTTCTCAGAATCATTGACTATGCGATTAAAAATGTTTCGCGAAATTTAGCCGATGAACCTGC
The DNA here is from genome assembly GCF_033339195.1 of Vibrio sp. 811. NCBI lineage: Bacteria > Pseudomonadati > Pseudomonadota > Gammaproteobacteria > Vibrionales > Vibrionaceae > Vibrio > Vibrio sp. 811. The sequence continues at coordinate 421,082 of NZ_JAWOUB010000002.1, read as the reverse complement.
ATATTTAAAAGACCTTATCAAACATAGAAGCCCAACACAGGGGCGTCAATAACACAAATGAACAATTTTTGAACATATTGTGAAGGTGGAGAGTTTTCAGTAATTTATCGAAAATAAAAAACCGAAGCACAAAGCTTCGGTTTTGAGGAAAGCCCTGACGAAATTGCTTGTAAAAGCTCTTAGTGCCAGGGGGAAGGTGTTGAGTATTAGCTACCAGATGCAGGACAGCCTTTTACTGGTTGGCCATTACTGAAGTACTTGATGTTCTCTAAGTTCTTGTTGTAGTTATCCGCAGAGATTTGTGGGTTGTTTACGAAGAACTCGCGCAAAACGTATGCATCGGTTAGCTGTGTAGATTGAACATCGATGATTGGATAGTTATCGCCACCAGCAGCACTGAAGCTGATTACAGAGAATGTGTACGTTGCGTCTAGATCGAAGCCTTTATTGTTAATATCGGTAATGGTTACTGAGCCAGCATCACAATTTACATCTAAAGTGATGTTATCTAGTTGAGCGTAAGCACCAGAGCCTGCAGATTTCGTCGCAACCACATCTAAGTATTCTTTAACTTCTTTACCTGTCATAGTTGCTTTAGTCACGAAGTTACCAAATGGCTGAACCGTTAGTACGTCACGGTAAGTGATATCACCATCTTGGATTGAATCACGCACGCCGCCAGAGTTCATCACACCAAAGTCAGCATTTACCGTTTTGTAAGTACGGTATGCCTCGCCGAGTAGGTGACCTAGGTTAGTTTGTTGAGAGCGAACTACGTTACGATCACCTTCTAACTTACCCGTCGTATTAGAAATCTTCTCATCTAATAACTCTTGACCTTGTTGTTGGTATGGCAGTAGTAACGCTTTTACCGTTGCATCTTGTTGAATTCGTTCACCGATAACTTCATCGTTTTCGTCTAGAAGGTTTACAGGAATCAGTGCGTAGTTCGCTAAGTGAAGCTTGCCGTCGTAGTATTCGAAGTCTGCACGACCCACATATTTACCCCACTCATGCGCTTGCATAATCCAAGTGCCTTTTTGTTGGTCTGGGGCACAATCATCCCCAGGTTTGAAATCAGCATACTCATTGGTACCTGGTTCCATACATACAGGGTTTTGTGAGTGACCACCGATGATAGCGTTTAGCTGTCCTTCTTCAAGAGAGCGAGCGAGTTTAACGTCACCTGGTGCTTCACTACCGTTTTTGCCATCTTCGTAGTGACCCATGTGCGTCGTTGCAAATACTAGGTCTACCTTTTCGTTCTCTTCGATTTCTTTCAGTACCTTTTTGATTTCTACTTGAGGGTCTTCGAAGTGGATGTTTGATACGTTGTCTGGATTGACTAGCTTCGCAGTGTCTTGCGTTGTTAGACCAATAACAGCGATCTTAAGGCCGTTGATAGTAAATACTTTGTAAGGGTCGAAGTAACGCTCGTTTGTATCTTTTTTATAGATATTCGCAGCCAGCATAGGGAAGTCAGCTAGCTCGGCTTGCATATCGAGAATATCTAGTGAGTTATCAAATTCGTGGTTACCGACAGCCATTGCATCGTAACCAAGTAGGTTCATCCCTACGAAGTCTGGAACCGCATCTTGCATGTCTGATTCTGGTACGCCGGTATTAATATCACCGCCAGATAGCAGAATGGTTTCACCGCCTTTTGCTTCGACTTCTGCGCGGATAGATTCGATTAAAGTGTGACGCGCAGCCATGCCGTATTCGCCGTCGCTGTTATGCCAAAAGCGACCATGGTTATCGTTAGTGTGGAGAACGGTGAACTTAGTACAAGAATCTGCAGTCTCGCAGGTTACTGGAGAATTGTCGCTGTCTGAGCCGCATCCTGCTAGCGCAGCGCCTACTGCCACTACCAAAAGAGATTTGGAAAACTTCATAAGGGATCCTTTCTTTGTGATTTTGTTATTGTTACGGCGTGAAATATACGGAATTAATGTGAAACTTTAGTGATCTATCTCTTATTTATACTTCTATCGGAGAAATGAATTAATAAGCCTGCAAACTACGTCTATAAATAAACAGAATTGGTATTTAGTATTTATTTTATATAGCTACTTCTATTTTTTGTGAGGTAGTTAATTGAATGTGTGTTGTTTATGTGAATCAATGCGCCTTTTTGCGAAGTATTACGCTGATTTTGGTGATTATTTTGCCAAGTTTATGTTTTTCCTAATAGGTATGACACAAATCGTTATAAATTTTCGCTCTAATGATGAGGGGTGGCGGTTTGTATGCATAATGAACAGCACAGAACTTAAACTCATTTGATCATGGCTTTATTCTGCCTAACTCTATCAAAAATTGTATTTATCACTTTACTATAATTGCGATCGTTTAGAAATCTTATGCTTTAAGCATCGTTTATTTATCCTCATCCGATACCTTATCGTGCTTATTCCGCATTTGACACTCGAATGTTTAAACAAATAGATTCAACCTAATGAGTCAAAATGAAAAGTAAATAATGGATCGTTCTTCTTCGAATATTATGATGTGAACTATCATTTAATTAATGAAAATGAAATGGATTAATGTAAAGCGTTGCGACTGTAGCTGTTATCTTTGAGCTTTGGTTTAAAGGGTAGGGTTAAAAGAATTTGTAAGTGGTGAACGCTAATAAAGGATGCTTATGAGATACACAGTAAGGGACGCACTCAGCAGCCCAAATCGCCAAGATACACGTTGACTCTTGGCAGGTGGCGTATAAAGGATTAATGCCAAAGAGCTACATAGAGCAGTTTACGATTGAGCGTCGAGAAAGGATGTGGGCACGAGTGATGACGGAGCAACTGGCCCAATTGATCGTAGTTGAGAGGCAAAGAGAAATTGTTGGCTTTTTAAGTTACGAGTTACCTAACCACACCAGCGAAGATAAAACGGCATTAGTGACATGTTGCTACGTTACGCCGCTACATTATGGGCAAGGAGCAGGAAGTGCACTGTTAGATGAGTTAGAGACACGTTTGCTCTCTACGTCAGTTATGCAGATCAGTTTGAAAGCACTGGATACTAATCAACAGGGGCTTAACTTTTACAAGAAGTGTGGTTTTGTGCGTACTGGAGAGGAAGAGTCGGAAGTGATTGAGAGTATGACGCTGACCGATCTCACTTTAGTGAAGTATATTGCCCGTTCATAAATCAAATGCTATATGCCAAATATAGTAAAACCCCGGAGGTGGTAAGACTCCGGGGTTTTGAAATTTTGTAGATGTCTCGGTTGGTAAGTCCGATTATCTTTTATGCAAAAGGTTTGGATTTAATCCGATTAATTCCTTGGTAGGGAATTAGATACGGATGAAGTCCATGTGTTCAACTTTTGGCTTGAACGCGTGACGTTGAACGTCTTGTGGCTTAACTTTAACTTCTTTGCCATCGATAACTAGAACGATGCCTTCGTAGAATTCAGGCTTGTCCATTTGGTTTACGATGTCGTCGTGGTTAAGAACGATAGCTACTGCTGCTTCTTCACCGCCGTATACAACTGCAGGGAATTTGCCAGCGTGACGTAGGCGGCGGCTCGCACCTTTACCTAGTTCAGTACGTACTACTGCTTCGAATTTCATAGTATTTACTCTCAAATTAGTAAAAATCAAATGTTCACAATCAACAATGCGACCTTGTTGTTCGTGGTAAAGCTTGAAACAGGAACTGTTCAAGCGAGCGCGGATACTATCATTCCACTTATAAATGGGCAACCCAAATCGTATCCAAATCAACAAAAAGGTATGATTTAGCGGGGTGGAAGGTTATCCCTTTTAACGCTTTGCTTGGATTTTGTTCACATCGACTTCATTTTCATCGGTTTACTGATCATGGTCCGAAAAACAAAGTTTAAGTGTTATATGCTTTATGTTCGGCTGAGATGTAAGACTAAAGATGCTTTTAATCCACCTAAAGCGCTTGTATCCAATGTTAATTGACCTCGGTAACTGTGTGCCATTTCACTGACTATGTTTAGACCAAGACCTGAGCCAGGGGTTGTTTCATCCAATCTAACTCCTCTCTTGATTACTTGACTCAGTTTCTCTTTAGGGATGCCTGGCCCATCATCTTCAATAATGATGTGTATATTTTCCTTATCCTGAGAGGAGTGCACACGAATCATGCTGTTGGCCCACTTATAGCCATTTTCTAGCAAGTTACCTAGCATTTCATCGAGATCGGTCTGCTCTACTGCTACATTCAGCTCTGAATCAAGTTCATTAATTAAGGTAATGCTTCGGCTCGCATACACTTTATCAAACGCCATTGAGATAGCATCCACACGATCTGCTGGGTTCGACTTCACTGATAATATGTTCATCGATCCGGCCATACGGGCACGACCCAAATGGTAATCGATATGGTCTTGTATTTGATTGATTGGAGCTCGGAGACGGGATTGTGCCTCAGGTTCTAACGTCTGAACTTCATTTTTTAGAACAGAAAGTGGCGTTTTAAGTGCATGAGATAGGTTACCTGCATGATTGCGAGCTCTCTCTAGTAATTCTTGGTAATGGAACAGCAGAGCGTTGAGGTCGAAGATTAGAGGAGAAATCTCTTTTGGGTAGGTTTCTTCTAGACTCTTTTTATTACCAGACTTCAGCTCGGCTAATTCTTTTTGTAGCTTTGTAAGCGGACTCAATGACCAAGCAATTTGCAGTAAAATGACGGTAAGCACGCCCGCGAATAATAAACCCAAAATAAGCCAAAGTTGGCCGATTAACGTCTGAAGGGTATTTTTAATGGGCTCTTCGTCAATACCAATAATAATGTGAATAGGGCCATCGTAATCAGGAAGATACAGCGCTTTTTCTAGCGTAATTAGTTTTTCGCCTCTTGCTCCATACGCATCTTTATCCAAACCTTTGTATTCGATTTTTTTGTCCCACAAAGAACGAGAACGTTCGAGGCTTGCCTCTGTAGAGGCACTCCAATACAAACCACTGTAAGGTCGGTTAAATCGAGGGTCTGATAGCTGAGCTGCGAGTGAAAGATGCCCGGTGTTATCGACTTCTAACTGTGCGGCGACTTCATCCATAAAAATGCTGAGCTGTGAGCGAGTGTCATCAACCATATAGTTGTAGACCTGCGTCGGTATCGTCACACCAGCGGCGAGGATCATTGCCGTTAACCAAACGATCGCCGCTAAAACGAGGCGACTTTTGATACTCAGTCGTTTTATTGCGTTCAACGGTAGCCTGTTTCTATTCGGCATTTAATTGGTATCCCAACCCTCGGACAGTTTTGATGATCTTTGGGGCGATTTTTTTGCGAATTCGGCCGATAAAAACTTCGATTGTGTTGGAGTCACGATCAAAGTCTTGTTTGTAAATGTGCTCGACGAGTTCGGTTCGAGAAATCACTTTTTCCGGGTTATGCATAAAGTAAGCGACCACTTTATACTCTAGCGCCGTCAAGCTTACCGCTTGCCCTTGCCACATGACTTTAGAAGTGCGTGTATCCAAGCTCAAGTCGCCAATTTGCATCACAGGAGAGGCATTACCAGAGGCTCTTCGCAGCTGTGCACGAATACGAGCGATAAGCTCAACCATTTCAAATGGTTTAGTTAGGTAATCGTCTGCACCTGCGTTTAAGCCTTCAACTCGCTGCGTTAGGGTGTCGCGAGCGCTTAGAATCACGACAGGAGTATTAATGTTTTCATCTCTGATGCCTTTTAGGACGGTAAGACCATCCAGTTTTGGCAAGCCGAGGTCGAGAACAATGGCGTCCCATTCTTCCGAAGTCGCGCGATACAGAGCGTCTATGCCATCTTGGGACAATTCTGGTACCCAGCCGGTACTTTCTAATGTTTCGATGATTTGCTCGCCTAAACGAGGATCATCTTCAACAACAAGTATTTTCATATTGATGATTCTTATTATGTTTGGATTTTTATCGAAGTAAGTTACGCATCGTGTCTGGATTACGCATTAGACAAGTTTAGTTGTTTTGCGGCTTTAACGCTTTGTTAAAGCTGCGACCTTTGATCTCAAGCATTTCCAGCGTGGCGGCGTCGTACTCAACTTTCAGGACGCTATTGTTGTACAGAATTTTCAATTCATACACCCAAGCATCATCATCTTCTTCAAGCTCGACCTTGATGATGCGGCCGTATAAGTCGTTTTCTACTGCGGCGTAAAGTTCCGAAAATGGTCGTATATATCCTTGTTGAACCGCGCGGTAGACCTCATCTTGATCTTCATCGAATTCGATGCGTGTTCCTGGCTTTTCGACATCTTGCACGATGGCGTGGCCATTTTGTGATGTGTACTCGTTGTCATGCTTGGCAAAACTTGGTGCACACATGAATGTCGCAATAAGGCCGAAAAGTAACGCAGAATGTAGAGAAGTCGTTGCTTTATACATAGTCAAACCTTTTCTGGAGCGTTAGCCGCAGTATATCGGATATAGATGAACAGAGAGTGAATCAGCTAATTAAGTTTTGCCATGTGTTGTGGATGTTATTTCAACTCATCTTCAAAAATCTTATCTCGCAGCTTCCAAAAGCGACCAGATTTTCTAGCAATAACAAACTGAGGCAAACGGAAACGATGTTGATTAGCGACAACGCGTGTCGGTGAAGCCTCTTCAAAAGGACGATGCTTGTCTGCTAAGTGGGGGCGTACGAACTGATCTTTAAACGTTTGTTTTTGTTTTTTGGTACTCAATGACCAAAACTCATGAACTAACGCATTGCCTTCGCCTTGGTATGGTTCACCAGAATACGTCACCTTTAGCTGAGATTTACCATCACTGGACTTAAATACAGATAGGTCCATTTCTGTGCATTCAAAGATTAATGCATCTTTGAGATTAAGGGCTTCTTTTAGCTTTTTATCTGGGTCTACGAGCGTCGCATCACACTCATGACAAATTCGTGCAGCGATATCGTTGTCCGCACCACATTCACCGCAGTATTTGGCACGAAAACGGTAGCCACAGTGTTCACGTTCGCCTGTGTCTTCATCTTCAAAGTAACCTTGGCAACGTCTGCCAAAATGTTCAACCAAGAAACCGTTACTATCCAACTTACCCCAGAAGTTGTTATTGAATCCGCAAGCCGGGCAAGGAATCGTGATAATTTCACTGTCAGAGTCTGGTTTGGGATCACCGACTTCAGGTTGGTATAAATCGTAGCTGTTGCCTGCGTAATCAAGCACTAAACATTCTGATTTTCCGTCTGATAAGCGTAATCCTCGTCCTACTATCTGTTGGTACAGACTGACTGACTCTGTTGGTCGCAAAATCGCGATTAAATCGACATGCGGCGCATCAAACCCGGTTGTCAGTACCGAAACATTGACTAAGTATTTTATTTGACGATTCTTGAACGCTTGGATGATCGCATCGCGCTCCGGCGTAGGTGTATCACCAATGACGATTTCAGTTTCGCCTTCTGGCAATAAACCGTGTATCTCCTGTGCGTGTCGAACAGTTGCAGCGAAGATCATGACACCTTGACGCTCTTTCGCATATTGCATGATTTGCTCAACAATTTGTGGAGTCGCACGTTTGGCTTTATCGATCACCATGTCCATTTCTGCTTCTTTGTAGCGTCCGGTGTTAGCGGGCTTCAGCTGAGAGAAGTCGTAAGACAAAACGGGCGCATCCATCATGCGGGCTGGAGTGAGGAAGTTTTCGTCGAGCAAGTAACGGATCGGCAGTTCGAAAATACAATCGCGGAAGAATCGAGGCTCTTCGGTTCGCACTTGACCTCGGGTGTGATACTGATAAATCCAGCCCATTCCTAAACGATAGGGCGTTGCAGTTAGTCCCAGCACCTTAATGCCAGGGTTCAGTTCTCGTAAGTGAGTAATAACTTTTTGGTAGCTGCTGTTTTTGTCATCTGGCACACGATGGCACTCATCAATAACGAGCAGAGAAAACTGGTTTTTGAACGAATCTAAGTTACGTACGACCGATTGAACCGAAGCAAACACGACTTGCTGGTCAGTTTCTTTTCGTCCCAATCCTGCTGAGAAGATGGAACCTTTTAAACCATAACCTTCATACTTTGCGTGGTTTTGCTCGACCAGTTCTTTTACGTGGGCGAGGACTAACACTCGTCCTTTCGCAAGGCGAGCAAGTTCTGCGATCACCAAGCTTTTTCCTGCACCGGTTGGCAGCACGATCACTGCTGGTGTCGAGTGTTTACGAAAGTAATGAATAACGGCTTTAACCGAGTCGGCTTGATAAGGACGAAGTGTGTACATGAAAATATGTGAAATTGCTCAACTATTCGAACGAGGAACGCTATAATACCTGACTTTTATACCCAAGTGACCTTTAAACCAAGATTTAGAGATCACTTGGGTATAATTCAATGAGGTATTCATGCGTTTAGATAAATATTTGTGTGACGCTCTGGGTGCAACACGCAAACAGGCAACAAAGATCATCAAAAGTGGAGACATCACCGTTGACGGTGAGGTTCAAAAAAGTGGTGCATTTAAAGTACCTAAAGGTGCGGAAGTGATGTGGGAAGACCGTGTTATTGGTGCTCCTGGTCCTCGTTACATTATGTTGTATAAGCCTGCTGACTTTGTTTGTTCACATGAAGATGGCTACAACCAAACTGCATTCGCATTGCTTGATGAGCCTAAAATTGAAAACCTTCACTTTGCGGGCCGATTAGATGTCGACACAACTGGTTTAGTGTTGATTACGGATGATGGTAAGTGGTCTCACCGTATTACCTCACCTAAGCATAAGTGTGAGAAAACGTACCGTGTTTGGCTCGTCGATGCTATTCAGCCAGATTACGCGGAAAAGCTCGAACAAGGCATCATTTTGCGCAATGAATCAGAAGCAACATTGCCCGCTCGTTTGGAAATCGTGAACGAGGCCGAGAATGAAGTATTGTTAACTATCGTGGAAGGTAAGTATCACCAAGTGAAACGTATGTTCGCGGCGTTAGGAAATAAAGTTGAGTACTTACATCGTGAGCGTATTGGTTCTATCGAACTTGATGAGGCACTAGAACCAGGTGATTATCGCTACCTCACGCAAGAAGAAATTGATTCTATTTGGAATTAATTATCGGCATGGGAAATTCTTTAGTTCCTAATAGGAACTAGTCTTTTGGTAGGAATTGGCTCAAAATAAATTTTCCTACCAAAATTAGTGCCTAGACAATTCCGGTGTGCTTACTCATCTCAGTGATATGCCTTTGCATTTAGCTGATGCATGCATACTCTTATTGCAAAGCCTTCGGCTACGGTGAATGGAATGATGGTGTCAACGCCATCATTTTTACTGCATTGTGTTTGTTTCCCATAAACACATTTCGCTTTCACATGCTTTTCTATGTCGAGTTCGTCAAGGTCACACCTTGGTACATATTTGCCCTTATGATTCTCGAACGTTGGATAGAACAGGTTTTTGGCTTCTACATTCAGCGATATGAGAACTTCCGTTATTTTCACTTTGTTCTGCAAGTATTGACGGTAGGGCTCCAACAAGAGGTAAAAGAATGACAGAAAAAGCTCAAAGTGCTCCGCAATCCCAAATCAGTTTTCTATTGTTTCTGGTACTAGGAGCGATTGGTGCTTTGACGCCTTTGGCGATCGATATGTATTTGCCTGCGATGCCGACAATTGCGAAAGATTTGGGGGTCGCGCCTGGCGCGGTTCAGATTACGTTGACGGCTTATACCGCGGGTTTTGCGATCGGCCAGTTAATTCACGGGCCGCTTGCCGATAGCTTTGGTCGCAGACCTGTGTTGATTTTAGGCGTACTTTTCTTCGGCTTGGCTGCTGTTGTGAGTGCGACAACAAATGGCATTGATGCGCTGACCTATGTACGTACGGCACAAGGTTTTGCTGGCGCGGCAGCGGCGGTCATTATCCAAGCTGTCGTGCGTGACATGTTTGACCGTGAAGACTTTGCACGCGCAATGTCCTTCGTTACTCTGGTCATTACTATTGCGCCGTTGGTGGCACCGATGATCGGTGGTCATCTCGCGATTTGGTTTGGTTGGCGTTCCATTTTTTGGGTATTAGCTATTTTCGCTGTAGTTGTGATTTTTCTCGTACTTTGGAAAATCCCTGAAACGTTACAGCCTGAAAATCGTCAGCCTCTTCGTTTCCGCACGACGCTGAGAAACTACGCCAGATTATGCTCCAATCCTGAAGCGATCGGTTTGATGCTCTCAGGTGCGTTTTCATTTTCCGGAATGTTTGCATTTTTGACGGCGGGTTCGTTTGTTTATATTGATTTATATGGTGTTCGACCAGACCACTTTGGTTACCTATTTGGTTTGAACATTGTGGCGATGATCATCATGACCAGTATTAATGGTCGCTTGGTGAAGAAAGTTGGTTCCCATGCCATGCTTCGTTTTGGGTTGTTCGTGCAACTTTTGGCGGGGATTGGTTTATTCGTAAGTTGGTTAATGGACTTCGGATTATGGGGCATTGTGCCTTTTGTTGTGCTGTTTATCGGTACATTGTCGACGATAGGTAGTAACGCGATGGCGCTGCTTTTAAGTGGTTACCCATCAATGGCGGGTACGGCGTCGTCTCTAGCGGGGACATTAAGATTCGGTATCGGTTCATTGGTTGGTGCGCTGGTGGCATCACTGCCCGGGAATGTTGCTTGGCCGATGATCATCGTGATGTTTGCTTGTTCTGTGCTTTCAGCACTGTTTTATTGGACTTTAGGAAGAAAGGCGTAATGTCGAATTACACCAAAGAAATTCAAAACTTGGTTAACTCAGCACTTGAAGAGTTAGATCAAGAGCATCGCTCAGGTAAGTTAGCCAATGCCCCTGTTGCGAATAACCATTATTTAGTGCGTTGGGTAACAAAGGCGCTAAAATCACAACGCTTCGGACGTACAGTGGGCGATGACTTAACGCGTTGGCAAAAAGCAGGTCGCTCAAAGGGGAACGATGCTGGTTTGTTGTTTATCTTCAAGCGTATTTCTGCTTTTTATGCGCAATTCTTCCCTGAAGGTGAAGACTCCAAAGTGTTCAAAGATTCAGATATTGAGTCTTTTCTTGATTTGATGGAGCAAGCAGGCTGGGAAGTCTCAACATCTGAGCAACTGATTGGGTGCGGCAAAGTACAAATCTTCACTGAAGGTCAAAACTCTTTAGCGTTATGTGCAGACCAATGCGAAAGCTGTTTTGATGGCGAGTTGCTCGTAAAGCCAATGAGTTGGTTTGTACGCGGCAATCATGCTGAGTTTGTTGAGAAAGCAGCGCAAGCGGGCTTTATGGTTCATAAGGTAACAGACTACAAATCGATGGTGAAATACCATGGCGAGTACCTTATTTTTCCAGCAAACGAAGGCAACCAGTTAGCCGAAATTCCACTCTCGTTCAAAGCTGACTAAAGTGACATTGTGAGTGTTTAGAAGCCCCTGTTATTGGGGCTTTTTGTTTTCTAAACGGTTTGCTTCTTTCGCGATGGCTTTGACCATGCCTTTAAATATGAAAAGATGGGCTGGCATCATTGCAAACCAATAAAGCAGCCCAAGAAACCCTTGCGGGTGCCACCAGGCGGTAATATCCAGCTCTCGTTCGTCACCGAGATCTTTGATGGTAATTTCTAAACGCCCAAGGCCTGGGCCTTTCATACCAAAAAACAGTGAAAGAAACTGATTATTATCGCAGCGAATCACTTTCCAAGAGTCAATAAAATCACCGACTTTAAGCTCTGGTCCAGGAGGAGAAACGCGAATCGGTTTTCCGCCACCAAAAAAGATATCGAGCCATTCACGTGTACGCCACAAGATGTTGGCAAAGTAATAGCCTTTTTCGCGACTCCCGATCTTTTGCGCCACTTTCCATAATGCCGCAGCGGAGGCATGAGTTTTAATGCTCGCTCCAGCTTGTTTTGGGTAATAGCCATATCCTGGTTGCCATCGACGAAGCGCTGCGGGTTCAAACCCCCAGACATTACTGCGTACAAATGTGCCTTCATCTTGAATGGTATCAGTTACCGCTTGCTCGTAGCTGATCAGCGTTTGAGGAAATCGTTCTTCAATCGCTTTGGAGTTTGCAATGTAGTCGTGTTCTAAGCCCGCAAGTAATGCTTTACCGATACTAGTTGGCACTGAGGTAACTAAACCTAGCCAGTACGATGCCATTTTCGGAGTAAGTAGCGGGGTCGACCACAGTCGATACGGCTTGTTGGTGATTAGGCAAATGACTTTGAACTGTTCGCGGTAGCTAAGTGTATCTGGCCCACCAACTTCATAAATTTGACTTTCTTCTGGAGAGGGGGCTTCTGCTAACTTCAACAAATAGTGGTTGAGATTGGGCAAGGCAATAGGGTTCGCTTTTGAGTCGACCCATTTAGGCGCGATCAAAATAGGTAAGTTGTAGACAAAGTCACGCATGATTTCGAAAGCAGCAGAGCCGGGGCCGATGATAACGCCTGCACGCAATTCAGTTACTGGAATACCAGACTGTCGAATTATTTTTCCCGTGGCTTTACGAGCGGCTAAATGGCGAGAGTTTCCGGTTTGAGGTTGAATGGCACTCAAATAGATAACATGCTCGACGGAGCTTTGTTCCAACGCATATTTGAAGTTCAAAGCAAGGTTTAGTTCGTACTCAACAAAGTCATCACCTTGAGCCATCCCGTGCACGAGAAAAAAGACTAAATCAAAATCGTTCACTACAGCCTTCGTGGTCTCTGCGTCAGCCAAGTCGAGATACCTTAACGTTAAATTAGGGTGAGGCTGAGTTCTTGACTCTAAATAATCAATATGTCGCGCCGCTGCTGTGACGGCGTAACCTTTATCTAAAAGTAACGGAAGAAGTTGAGAGCCAATGTAACCCGAGGCGCCTAGCACCAACACCTTTTTCATTATCTGTCCTTTTATCGTTGGTGGAATAAACACCACAGAGTATAATCATGAGACACTTTCCCCATTCTATCAATAAGTTGTCGTTGGAGCGCTTGTGACTTTTCTTTCTCAACTCTCAATACACGCAGATAAAGCATTCTTACGTCGTTTATTTGCAATCGCGTTACCAATTACACTGCAAAGCATGATGTTTTCAAGCCGAAGCCTCGTCGATGTTCTTATGCTTGGTCAACTTGGCGAAGCAGAAATTGCCGCAGTTGGAGTTGCTGCGCGCGCGACTTTCGTCACCACCATCATGTTAGTTGGGGTGACAACGGGCGGTGCGTTGTTAACTGCTCAATATTGGGGGGCTGGCGATAAAGTTGGGGTGCGTCGCAGTACCGCTTTAACATGGATGATCGCAATGATGTTTGCTGCGATTGCTGTTGCTTTGTTTGTTGTTTTTCCACAACTCATCATGAGCTTGACTACCGATTCACAAGAAGTGATTGAATTAGGGGCCAGCTATCTCATTATTTCGTCGGTTAGCATGTTTGCTGTTGCATGTGTGGCCAGTATGTCGGTGGGCCTAAGGGCGATGCACCAACCAGGCCTAAGCACTTTTTTTAGTGGTATAGGCATTTTATCTAATGTGTTTCTTAACTGGGTTTTAATTTTTGGTCAATTAGGCTTTCCTGCTCTGGGTATTACGGGAGCAGCGATCGCAACGGTAATCAGTGGCGCGATCGAAGTAGGTTGCTTGTTTGGTTATCTATGGTTGAAAAAACACATAATCGCATTTGGTTGGGATGATATACGCGCAGGATTGGTCTTAGATAAAATTACGCGTTTCTTGAGCCTCTCTTTGCCAACCACATTTAACTTCTTGGCGTGGGCTGGTGGGCTGTTTGCTTATCATGCCATCATGGGGCAAGCAGGTGTACAAGGTTTGGCGGCACTTTCCGTAATGACACCTGTAGAGTCGATCGCATTGGCGATGATGATTGGTTTATCGAATGCGGCTGCAGTTCTAGTCGGGAACCAGCTCGGCGCTCGTAATTTTGAACCCGTTTATTATCAAGCATGGGCTACGGTCATTTTGAATGTGCTTATCGCATTTGTGGTCGCCGTCTTGTTGATAGTGTCAAATCAATGGATCCTTAATGCGTTTAGTGCGCTGACGACAGACACTCGCGAGTTAGCTGAACAGTTTATGGTGATTCTAGCGTTGGGTGTCGTGCTACGCTCGGTGCCGATGATGGCGATTGTTGGTGTATTACGTGCGGGCGGTGATGTTAAGTTTTGTTTGTATCAAGACATCTTGGCGCAGTGGGTGATCGGGATTCCACTCGCAGCATTTGCAGCGATTTATCTCAATTGGGATCCACAATGGGTTTACTTACTCTTTTTGACGGAAGAAGTTGTGAAGTGGGCGATTTGCTTGCCAAGAATGGTTAGCCGAAAATGGATGAGAAACCTGATTGGCCAGTAAAGAGGAACAGAGTTTATTTTGGCTGCAAAAATCTGCTCAAAACGTCAACAAAATTAGCAACAGAAAGTGAATCGAGTTGCATTTGTACTTCCATAGTGTGATCAAGCATTCAAAATACTTTCTACTAACAGGATTTTAGTGTAGATTCTGATCCCAATTTTTAAACACCATCCGAGCGGCATAATCAATGTTAAAACTGTCAGACCTATGTAAAGGCTATGTAGACGGGGGAGAGTTTCACCCTGTATTACAAGGGGCAGAATTAACATTGCAGCAAGGTGACCAAGTCGCTCTGATGGGAGAAAGTGGTTCGGGTAAAAGTACTCTGCTGAATTTAATCGCCGGATTAGATACTGCTGACTCTGGTGAAGTGCAGTTTCCAAATTTTGCTATGCATGAAGCACCGGAGCATTTAAGAACCCTTTATCGCCGCAACAATATTGGGAATATCTTCCAACAATTCAACCTGCTTCCTACACTTAATATTGCCGACAATATTCGTTTTTGTCGTCAGTTAAAAGGTCTGCCGGAAGATAAAGAGTTGTGGCGTCAAATTCTTTCTGCTTTGGACTTAATGCCATTGCTAGGACGTTATCCGGAAGAGGCGTCTGGTGGTCAGCAACAACGTGCGGCGATTGCTCGTGCACTCTATATGGAACCCAAAATCCTGCTTGCTGATGAGCCAACTGGTAGCCTAGATGAGCGAAACGCAGAAGCAGTAATGCGCTTACTAACGAGTCTCGCTCGCCAACTGGAGTGTACTTTGCTGTTAGTGACGCACAGTGAAAAAGTGGCCGCCCATATGGAAGGAAAGATTCGACTTCAAGGAGGGCAGCTACATGTTATGGCCCGTAGTTAAGGCACTACTCGGTCATTACCGTCGTTACCCTCTACAAATTATTCTTGTCTGGCTGGGATTAACTTTAGGCGTGTCCCTCCTTGTTGGTGTTACTTCTATCAACCAGCATGCAAAACAAAGTTATGCTACTGGGGAAAAGCTTTTCTCCAATCCTTTGCCATACCGAATCCGAACGAAGCACTCTGCCAATAAAATTCCTCAAGGTTTCTATATTCAGTTACGTCGAGCTGGGTTCAACCAATGTGCACCGTTTGACGTGCTTCATCTAGATGCCAAGACCGATATGAGCCTGATGTTGGTGGGGATAGATCCTGTCGCGATGATCCCACTACAACAAGGAAAATCGCTAGGTGAGATGCCTGTTTTATCACTAATGAAGCCTCCTTATCCTATTCTTGTTAGTCAAGATTTGGCCGCTTACATGAGTTGGCAGGATGGGGATTTCATTGAGATGAATGATGGAAGCCGTCTTGGGCCTATTCAAGTAGATAAGGACAAGATGCTTTCAGGTACTCGGCTGGTTACTGATATATCGTTGTTGCGTATGCTCAAGCGGAGCTCAGGTTTGTCTGCGATTTCTTGTGGCGAAATGCCAGAGGAAAAGCTAATAGCACTGAAAAACATGCTGCCAAACGGAATGACGCTTGTTAGGAATACGCGTACTGAGCTTGAGTCGCTAACTAACGCATTCCATATGAATCTCACCGCGATGGGAATGCTGTCGTTTTTGGTCGGGTTGTTTATTTTTTATCAAGCGATGTCTCTGTCTTTCATCCAGCGACAACGTTTGGTAGGTATTTTGAGACAGACTGGTGTTAACGGAACACAGTTAGCGCAAGCTTTATTACTAGAGTTGTCTTTGCTCGTCTTTATTGCGTGGGCGTGTGGTAACTTTTTTGGCTTGATCTTAGCAAATGAACTTATCCCAGCAGTGTCTTCGAGCCTGAGTGATTTGTATGATGCCAACGTAGGCTTAACCATAGGATGGTCATGGCAATCTAGCTTATACAGTCTAATCATGGCAGCGATGGGTGCGTTGATATCGTGTCTGTGGCCATTAATCCGTTTGTTGAAGTCACAACCAATCCGCCTTTCTTCTCGACTGTCGCTAATGCGATTTGCTGGAAGAGAGTTCTCTTGGCAGGCGCTTGCGGCATGTGCGTTTTGTGTCGCTGCAATAGCGGTATATCAGGCGCCGAAAACACAAGAAACCGGCTTTGCTATTATTGCGCTGATGTTGGTTAGTGTGGCGTTGTTTATGCCATTTATTATGTGGCATATGTTCCAAAGTTTTTCTTATACCATGCGATGGGTTCGTGTCCGTTGGTTTTTTGCTGATGCAGCAGCGAGCATGAGCTATCGCGGTGTGGCTACGATGGCGTTTATGTTAGCGCTGGCGGCAAACATTGGTGTAGAAACGATGGTCGGAAGCTTTCGAGATACAACCGATAAGTGGCTAAATCAGCGATTAGCGGCTGATGTGTACATCTATCCGACCAACAATTCAGCCGCTAGGATGAGCGCATGGCTCCAGAATCAGCCAGAGGTGAACTCGGTTTGGTGGCGCTGGGAAAAAGATATGCCGACCGAGCATGGTGCTCTGCAAGTTGTGAGTACGGGCTCTTCTGAAGGTGAGTTAGACTCACTTACCGTCAAGTTAGGTGTCCCAAATTACTGGTATCAACTGCACGCTACCAAGAGCTTAATGGTCAGTGAGTCGATGGCCTTGAAGCTGGATATCCGCCCTGGCGATTTCATTAACTTGCAAGAACCGCTTGGTGGTGACTGGCAAGTCGTAGGCGTTTACTACGATTATGGAAACCCATATAACCAGGTGATGATGTCGCACCGGAATTGGCTGTATGCATTTGCAGGTACGGGTAATGTTGGTCTTGGCGTAGTATTAAAAGATAACGTCAATGGAGAAGGGCTGAAAAATCGCTTAGAGAATGTATTCCGTCTCCCGCAAGATCGTGTGTTTGATAACGGTAATATTTATAGCCAAGCAATGAGAGTGTTTGATCATACCTTTGCGATAGCAGGAACCTTGGGCAATATCACGCTGATTATTGCAGTGTTTGGTTTATTCTTTGCGACGTTGGCAGGAGAACTTTCACGGCAGCGGCATTTTTCCTTATTAAGGTGCATGGGTGTGTCCGGAAAAGAACTTGTCGTATTAGGTGGTTTGCAGCTATTCGTCTTCGGAGCCATTTCTGCGATTATTGCAGTGCCGCTCGGCTTGGCGCTCGCACATTTGATCGTTGATATTATCATTAAGCAATCATTTGGCTGGTCTCTAGAGCTTCAAACGATTCCATGGGAGTATGCTCAAACCATTGCTTGGGCGATGCTTGCCATCATGGTTGCTGGCGCTTTGCCAGTTATTAGAATGATCAAAAGTACACCGATGAAGTCATTAAGGGACGCGTTGTAATGAAAAAAATGGGCTCTAAAAAACGCTTGTTGGTTTCAACGCTCATTGTTGTTACGTTCGCTTTTCTGACTGGGGCTGCTTTTTACTCAACTTTTTGGTTAGAGGCGACAGCAACACGAGAAAGCGAACTTGATTCTATCTTAACGCGTGAAAATCAAACGATTTTCGAGCCTGTACTACCTAATGAGCATGTCTCTTTACCCTCAGACTTTCGCTTTCATCCCGAGTATCAGCATGAATGGTGGCACTACTTTGCGAAGCTAAAAGATGAGCAAGGCAAGATCTACAATGTTCAATGGAGCTATTTCAGGGTTGCGACGGACGAGCGAGAAACCAGCGGTTGGCAGAACCCTCAATTGTACATTTCACATGTTGTCGTCAGTCATGGCTCGCATGTATGGAAAGAGCAACGGGTAGCTAGAGGTGGGATAGGCCAAGCTGGTATGATCAATCGTCCTTTCAGGTTATGGATTGATAATTGGACTTGGCGATCACTCGGTGCGACGCCTTTCCCGGGCAACTTGAATGTGAATACTGATACGTTTGGACTTGAGCTCAATACCATGACAAGCGGCCCCTTTGTGGTGAATGGAGACAAAGGCTTCCAAGTTAAACATGCGTTGCAATCTGTTGCTTCTTTTAGCTTCAGTGCTCCATTTTTAAAAGTAAAAGGCAGCTTAAGCTTAAATGGTAAGCGATTCTCAGTGACGGGTTCTGCATGGGCGCAAAAAGAATGGGGCAGCGGCTTAATTGGTGAGGGGCAACAAGGCTGGGATTGGTTTGTTTTCAATTTAGATGATGGTCGAGCATTAACTGTTAGCCGTTATCGTCACCATGGGCAAACACCGCACGTATTTGGCACGTTGTCGACACGCTCAGGTAAAGTCATCAACCTCTCAGACGATGATATCAGTATTAAACCAATGCAAGTGACCAGTTTATCCAATGGAAGAAGGTTACCTTTGCAGTGGATTATCAATATTCCGAAGCATCAAATTAATTTGACTACCCGCATTATCAAGTCAGATATGTGGCTACCCTTTGTAATACCTTACTGGGAAGGGCCTACTTTAGCTTCCGGCTCCAATGAGGCTTGGGGCTTTATGCAGCTGACAGGCTATTGAGTTGTGAAGAAAACCACCCCCTACGGGTGGTTTTTTAGTGCGCGAAGCTTCCTAGCTTTTTCTCAAAAGTACGGGGTTATCATGATGGTACAAGCCGTGTTATGCTGATTTTCTCATCATCTTGATAAATATTTGGTGCGACAAAAACAAATACGATCTCCGATCAAAATTGAGTGTCATGTTGGAAAATACGATGTATAGTAAACTTAACATCGAAAAAACCGAAGTTTATACTCTGAAGAAGCGATTATTCTAAAGTTTTCGACAGCTATACACTCTTATCACTCTTTGTTAATCGTTTATTAAGATAATAAATATAAGGACGAAACCATGAACGATGTCATTCGTGACTTTTTCAAAATGGAATCAGCAGGTGGTATTCTTCTCGTAATTGCAGCGGCAATTGCGATGACCATTGCTAACTCACCGCTGGGCGAAACTTATCAATCTGTATTGCATACTTATGTATTCGGTATGTCAGTTTCTCACTGGATTAATGACGGCCTAATGGCTGTTTTCTTCTTACTTATTGGTCTTGAAGTGAAGCGAGAGCTACTTGAAGGAGCGCTAAAATCAAAAGAAACCGCAATTTTCCCTGCGATTGCAGCGGTTGGTGGTATGTTAGCCCCTGCTCTTATTTACGTTGCGTTTAATGCTAACGACCCAGAGGCGGTTTCTGGCTGGGCCATTCCAGCTGCGACGGATATTGCATTTGCTCTAGGTATCATGGCGCTACTAGGTAAGCGCGTACCAGTAAGCCTTAAAGTGTTTTTGTTAGCTCTCGCTATCATCGACGATTTAGGCGTGGTTGTTATTATTGCACTGTTTTACACAGGTGATCTTTCTAGCATGGCGCTGCTTGTTGGCTTCATCATGACTGGTGTCCTGTTCATGTTGAATGCGAAGGAAGTAACGAAACTGACACCATACATGATAGTCGGCGCGATCTTATGGTTTGCGGTACTTAAATCTGGTGTTCACGCAACACTTGCAGGCGTAGTGATCGGCTTTGCTATTCCTCTTAAGGGTAAACAGGGCGAACATTCCCCACTTAAGCACATGGAGCACGCACTTCATCCATACGTGGCATTTGGTATCTTACCTCTATTCGCATTTGCAAATGCGGGGATTTCGCTAGAAGGCGTATCGATGTCAGGCCTAACTTCAATGCTGCCATTAGGTATTGCTTTGGGGCTACTGGTTGGTAAGCCTCTAGGTATCTTCACCTTTAGTTGGGCAGCTGTGAAAATGGGTGTAGCTAAGCTACCGGAAGGCATTAACTTCAAGCATATCTTTGCGGTCTCTGTGTTGTGTGGTATCGGTTTTACAATGTCTATATTCATTTCCTCTTTAGCGTTTGGAAATGTAAGCCCTGAGTTTGATACCTATGCTCGACTAGGTATCTTAATGGGCTCGACGACAGCCGCGTTACTTGGCTACGCGTTACTGCACTTTTCTTTGCCTAAGAAAGCGCAAGCGTAAGATACACACTGTTTAGTAAAGCCTCCCATTCGGGAGGCTTTTTTATGTCTGCAGATTGGCACATCAACCACTTCAGGGTGGTTACTTTTGTGACCAACTAAGGTCTAGCTTATGGAGTTGGGGCAAATCATCGAAAGAGGCGCTTGGTAAATCTACAGGCGAAAAAAAGCCCAGCCGAAAATTTGACTGGGCGGATACAAACATAGGAGTTAATAAGAAAAAAGCAGCAACGTAACAATTAGATGGAAACAAGTTTGACGGCCAGTGAAACTTCAAATGCCCTAACTGTTACGTATATTCAGACCGAGCCTTTTCCAAACAGTTCCATTTTTTTTCAAAAAATTTCTACTTAATGCTTTCTAGCTTCTTACACACCCGAAAGTAATAGAAAAATCGAGATGGATTACCAACTTGGCGAAGTTACTAACTTCTGTGTTTCTCATTTTATCTCCCCTAGAACCGAAGATGTATTTCATTCTCTCGTCGCTCACTCCGAGCCGCCAAGGCTATTGTTAGCGTTTCAATTGCGCTGGACTGAGAAATTTGATCGTTTTCTTCTGACAAGCTTCACTGGAGTATTCGATTGAATTTCAAAAGATTAGATCACACCTTTTATTGTCTGGTCAGACCAGTTGGTTAAAGTGTGATGTTAATCATTTGTTAGTCTGAAGTTTCGGGAGTATATTTTCAAACAGTTGTTTAATACGAGTGATTAAAATGGCCCCGAGAACATCAACAAAAGAAAAAATACTCGATGTCGCAGAAGGACTCTTTGCTGAACATGGCTTTAATGATACTTCGCTAAGAACGATAACAGGTAAAGCTAACGTTAACTTAGCATCGGTAAACTATCACTTTGGCGATAAAAAAACGCTGGTTAGAGCGGTTTTAGATAGGTATTTAGAAGCACTAATGCCGAGCATTAAGACTTCATTAATTGAGTTAAACACGCGCGATAGCTACAACATGGACGATGTCTTTGAGTCATTGCGATTACCTTTACGTACATTAAATGATGTACGCCCAAATGGTACTGCGCTATTTATGTTGTTAATTGGCCGCGGTTATACAGACGTTCAAGGTCATCTACGTTGGTTCATTACCACCAGATACGAAGAGGTACTGAACCTTTTCACTTTCTCGATAATGAAGGCGAACCCGGAACTATGTGAAGAACAGTTGTTTTGGCGATTGCACTTCACGTTAGGAACCTGTGTATTTACGATGGCTTCAAGCCAGGCTCTTTCGGAGCTGGCAGAAAGTAAGTTTGAAAAGGAAGTCGATGTCAAATCTGTCGTCGATTTACTGATTCCATATTTGTCAGCAGGAATGTCAGCAAAGCAGTTGGCATAAGACAAATAAGAAAGTTAAACCAATAACAAGATTATACCCCGAGCGGTTACGTGAACAAAAGGATCTGAACTATGAGCTCTCTACGAAGAAAATGGATTAGTGACCCGGCTTTTAAAGTGTTCAAAAAAGTATTGCCACCTCTGTCTAGCACCGAGAAAGAGGCGATGGAAGCGGGTAGTGTATGGTGGGATGCCGAACTATTCTCAGGCAAGCCAAACTTCACAACATTGCATCATTATCCAACGCCTACACTGACGGCAGAAGAGCAGTCATTTATGGATAATGAGCTTGAAACCCTGCTAGAAATGCTTGATGACCAGAAGATTGTCAAAGAAGACAGGGATTTACCGCCTGAAGTATGGGAGTACCTACGTAAAGAGCGATTTTTCTCTTTGATCATCTCGAAAGCATATGGTGGTCGTGAATTTTCCGCTTTGGCGAACTCAACCATTGTTTCTCGTATTGCGACTCGAAGTATCAGTACCGCGGTATCGGTAATGGTACCGAACTCTCTTGGCCCTGGTGAGCTGCTATCGCACTATGGTACGCAAGAGCAAAAAGATTACTGGTTGCCTCGTTTAGCTGATGGTACAGACATCCCTTGTTTCGCCCTAACTGGCCCTGAAGCGGGTTCTGATGCAGGTGGCATACCTGATCAAGGCGTGGTTTGTTACGGCACCCATGAAGGCAAAGAAGTGCTTGGCGTGCGAGTTAGTTGGAATAAACGCTACATCACGCTTGCGCCAGTTGCGACAGTGCTCGGGTTAGCGTTTAAACTGCAGGATCCTGAAGGGCTACTTGGTGACAAGAAAGAGGTTGGCATTACATGTGCGTTGATTCCCGCTGACCATGAAGGTGTCGAGATAGGCGAGCGCCATGATCCTCTGGGGTCTGCGTTCATGAATGGCCCAACTCGTGGTGAAGATGTCTTCATCCCTATGGACTGGTTGATCGGTGGCGCTGATTACGCAGGTAAAGGTTGGCGTATGCTGGTTGAGTGTCTTTCTGCTGGTCGTGGTATCTCTCTTCCAGCGCTTGGCACAGCGATTGGTCACCTTACTACACGTACAACAGGTGCTTATGCTTACGTGCGTAAACAGTTTGGAATGTCGATCGGTAAGTTTGAAGGCGTCGCAGAAGCGATGGGGCGCATTGGTGGTCTTACTTACCTACTAGAAGCGACGCGTACGCTAACGACGACTTCTCTCGATATGAAAGAGAAACCTGGGATTGTAACCGCGATTGCCAAGTACCACATGACGGAAATCGCGCGTACCATTCTAAATGATTCGTTTGATATCCATGCGGGTCGTGCGATTCAAGATGGCCCAATGAATTATCTTGCTAAACATTACCTTGGTATCCCGGTTGCTATTACCGTTGAAGGCGCGAATATTCTGACTCGTAACCTGATGATTTTTGGTCAAGGTGCGACTCGATGTCACCCATATGTTCTAAAAGAAATGGAAGCCGCGGCGAATCCAGATTCTGAACAAGGTGCGAAAGAATTTGACAACTTACTCTTTAAACACATCAAGCACGCGCTCGGTAATACATTCGGTGCATTTGGTGCAGCACTAACTGGTTCTCGATTTGTTAACGCGCACATGAGTGGCCCAACCCAGCAATACTACAAAGACATTACTCGTCTCAGTCGTGCACTTGCAGTAAGTGCAGACTTTGCGATGTTAACCTTAGGTGGAGACTTGAAGCGTAAAGAAATGATCTCCGCACGTTTGGGTGATGGATTAAGCTATCTATATATGGCATCTGCTGCCTTGAAAAAGTATGAAGATGAAGGCCGTCAACAAGGCGATCTAGACTTCGTTCATTACGCTGTTCAACACTGTTTGTATAACGCTTCTAAGTCATTAAATGAGGCTTACACCAACTTCCCTGTGAAATACGTTGGCGGTGTGCTTAAGGGGCTATTGTTCCCGCTTGGTAATCATTTCAATAAGCCAAGTGATGAGCTGTGTGTGAATTTGGCTGAAGCGATGATGACGCCAGGCGCGCAACGTGATCGCCTCACGCATCTGTGCTACATCGGAAAATCAGAGGATGACAGCGTAGGCTTAATGGAGAATGCATTCCTTGCAATGTACGACATTAAACCTTTGGAGCGTAAACTTATGAAGGCAGCGAAGGATGGTAAAGTAGCTCGTAAAGGTCTGCTACATGATCGTTTGCAGCAAGCATTTGAAGCAGGCGTGTTAACTGAACAAGAGATTGATCAAATCATGGCTGCAGATAAATTGCGCTACAAGGCGATTCAAGTTGACCACTTTAGTCATGACTTTTCTGAAGTGCGAACTCATAGCCCAAAAAAGTCGCAGTTGAATCCGGCGGCATAATAGACAACTAATGTTAAGAAAAGCACCTCAATGAGGTGCTTTTTTGTATTCTTGGGGAGTGGATGGTGGGATAGTGCTCCAACCACTTGCCTTTTAAGAGCATTTTTACAGAAATTAGATGCGAAATCCCAACGAAACTTTTATCCTAACAAGGTTTTTTAAAGGAAGTTGAATATGATCATCAAACCTAGAATTCGTGGATTTATCTGTACTACAACGCACCCTGTTGGTTGTGAAGCTAACGTAAAAGAACAAATTGCGTACACCAAAGCGCAAGGTCCAATCAAAAACGCACCTAAGCGTGTTCTTGTTGTTGGTGCATCAAGTGGCTACGGTCTATCTTCTCGTATCGCTGCGGCATTTGGTGGCGGTGCATCAACTATCGGTGTTTTCTTCGAAAAAGAAGGTACTGAGAAGAAACCAGGTACAGCAGGTTTTTACAATGCCGCTGCTTTTGAAAAGCTAGCGCGTGAAGAAGGTCTGTACGCAAAAAGCTTAAACGGCGACGCTTTCTCAAATGAAGCGAAACAGAAAACTATCGAGCTGATCAAAGAAGACTTAGGTCAAATCGATATGGTGGTTTACTCACTGGCATCTCCAGTACGTAAAATGCCAGAAACTGGTGAATTAGTTCGTTCATCTCTTAAACCTATCGGTGAAACTTACACATCAACGGCTGTTGATACCAACAAAGATGTGATCATCGAAGCTAGCGTTGAGCCTGCAACAGAAGAAGAAATCAAAGACACTGTCACTGTAATGGGCGGTGAAGATTGGGAACTTTGGATCAATGCGTTGTCTGATGCTGGTGTTCTTGCTGAAGGTTGTAAGACCGTCGCGTACAGCTACATTGGTACTGAGCTAACTTGGCCAATTTATTGGGATGGTGCACTAGGTAAAGCAAAAATGGACCTAGACCGTGCAGCGAAAGCGCTAAACGACAAGTTAGCAGCAACAGGCGGCAGTGCCAATGTTGCGGTACTTAAATCTGTTGTAACTCAGGCGAGTTCTGCAATTCCTGTTATGCCACTGTATATCGCAATGGTATTCAAGAAAATGCGCGAAGAAGGTGTACACGAAGGCTGTATGGAACAAATTTACCGTATGTTCAGCCAACGTTTATACAAAGAAGACGGTAGCGCGGCAGAAGTTGATGAGATGAACCGCCTACGTCTGGATGACTGGGAACTTCGTGACGACATTCAGCAGCACTGTCGTGAGCTATGGCCTCAAATTACGACTGAGAACCTAAAAGAGCTGACTGACTACGTTGAGTACAAAGAAGAGTTCTTGAAACTATTTGGTTTCGGCGTTGAAGGCGTAGATTACGAAGCGGATGTGAATCCAGCAGTTGAAGCCGACTTCATTCAAATCTAATCGAATCACAGACTAGATAACCAATAAACAAAAGGCGCTCATTGAGCGCCTTTTTGTATTTCATAGTCAAAGTGAGTATTAACTTAGTATTATCAGTATCGTACCAGCTAGCGTCATTAAAATATTCGCAATCGCATAGGTACCCGCATAACCAAGGGCTGGGATGGTGGACTTAGCGTAGTCGTTAACGACATCCATAGCTGGAGCGCAAGTACGGGCGCCAATAATGGCACCGAAGAGCAGGGCACGGTTCATCTTGAGTACGTGTGCGCCAACTAAGTAAGCCAGAACCACAGGCACAACACTGACAATAAATGCCAAACCAATGACTTTTGGTCCTACTTGCGTTAGGTGCTCGAACATCTTTCCACCTGCACTTAGACCAATTCCCACCATAAAGAACATTAACCCTAGATCTTTGACCATATTCAGCGCCCCTTGTGGGACATAACCGAAAGTAGGGTGATTTGCTCGTAAGAAACCAAGCGTAATACCGGACAACAGAAGACCCACCGCATTACCCAAACTGAAAGACACCTGACCGAACGTCATTGTGATGAGGCCAAACAGAATACCCAAAATAAAGAAGCTACAAAAAGCGAGCAAATCGGCCATTTGACTGTGGATCGAGATGAAGCCGATTTTTTCCGCCAGTCCATGTACTCGGCTTTTCTCGCCGCTCACTTGAAGGACGTCACCTTTAGCGAGCACAATGTCTAAGTCCATAGGCATTTCAATCTGAGCGCGAACTACGCGGTTTAAGAAACAGCCAAACTCAGACAAATTCAAATCCGATAAACGCTTACCAGCGATAGCGTCACTTTTTACGACGATTTCTTCTTCAACGATGCGCAAATCAAGCAAGTTACGGTCGAATACTTCTTTACCATTACGGAAGCTAGGGTCTAAGCGAGCATGGCTGTCAGGGAAGCCAACCAGTGCAATTTCATCTCCCTCTTGCAAGATAGCATCACCATCTGGGTGGGCGAGAATACCATTGCGACGGATTCGTTCAATGTAACAGCCAGTTTGACGATAAATACCCAGTTCTCGCAAGTTTTTACCATCAGTCCAGTCAATTAGCTCTGGGCCCACTCGGTAAGCTCGAATAATGGGTAAATACACTTTTCTCTGGCTTGAATTTCCAAGGCCACGTTCTTGTGCGATTTGCTGCGCGGAATCAGAAAGGTTTTGTTTTTGCAGTTTTGGCAACAATTTAGCAAACATGATCATGCTAATTAAGCCGACCAGATAAGCCATCGCGTAGCCTACGGATAGATTTTCTAATACCAGAGAAAATTCCATATTCCGCGGTATAGTCGCAAGGCCAGAGTTAAGAGCATCTTGTGCACCAACCAGTACTGGCGTTGCGGTCAATGCGCCTGCCATCATACCGGCGGATAAGCCAAAATCGAGGCCGAAATAGTGACTCAAGCCATACGTTAAGCTGACCGCAGACACGAGAACGGTCATGCTTAAAATAAAATAATGCTTACCATCTCTGAAGAATATACCAAAAAAGTTTGGTCCAGCTTCAATGCCAACGCAGTAGATAAACAGCATAAAGCCAATGGTTAAAGCTTCTGCATTAAATGAGAAACCAAGGTGGCCCATTACCAAAGAGGTAATAAGAACGCCAATAGAGTTGCCTAGTTGTAATTTGCCAAATCGAATTTTTCCGATGGCAAGGCCAATGGCTAATACGACGAAGATTAGAAGGATAGGGTTTTGCTCGAGAAGGTATACGACGTCTATGTTCACTGTGTGGCTCGGTAGAGTGTGTGCCAAAAAAGATTAAGAACTGTGAATTGTAACTAAATATAGCAAAAAGATAAGTGAATTTTTTTAGGTTTTACCATTAGTTGACTTAACGTAATAACCAGCTGAAAAATAATAAAAAAGCCGCATGAAGCGGCTTTTTTGAAAACAGTCTTTATTACTCGTCAAATAGACCTAGGTGCTCTTTCGCGTATGCTTCGAACTCGTCGCAGCCACCGATGTGCTCTTGGTCGATAAAGATCTGAGGAACGGTTTCAACTGGTTTACCAACTGTTTTCTCAAGATCTGCTTTAGAAATACCTTCAGCGTGAATATCAACGTAACGGTAGTTGAAGTCATCACGTTTTGCTTTTAGCGTTTCTGCGTGCTCTTTTGCACGAACACAGAAAGGACATGCAGGGCGACCAAAGATAACAACGAACATAATCTTATTTCTCCTAAATCTATTCTTTTTTGAAAGCGTACAAAACATAGCGGCTGAGTGCGCTTTCTTTTGTTGGAGTAACTATGCCCGATCCAGATACGGAAATAAAGCGGCAATTACCTCTTGGTTCTATAGGTGAAATCTATCGAATAAAAACTAAACGCGTGTTCTTATTTTACGGCTCTGAAGTATGTGAAGTGACGCATAAAAAACATACATTCTAAAGGGTTAATGATGGCAAGGTGGAATTGGTCAATTTTTTTTGTTTAAAAAAATAGCAATCTATTTTGGCTATACGCAAATAACTTCAACTCTAACATAAGTGTTAAATCAGAGGGCGAGAGGTTATTTGGGGATATTCTTTTGGGAGGGTGTGCATGTTTCAGTTTATGACTGCAACAAGGATTATATTTGGTGAAGGTGCACTTCAATCTTCATTATCCGTTATTAACCAATTTGGCTACAGTGTTTTGCTGGTCACTGGGCAGGATACCCAACGAGCCGCCCCCATTATCCAATATCTTAAAGCTCAAAATATGCGTTACCAGCACGTAGCTATCGTTGGTGAACCATACATCACGATGGTAGAAGAGACCGCAGTGCTCGGTAGAAAATTCCAACCTGATATGGTGGTTGCGATAGGTGGTGGCAGCGTCATCGATATGGGCAAAGCCTTAGCTGCCATTATTCCCAATCAAGGCAATGTTTACGATTACGTAGAAGTGGTAGGAAGAAGCGTCCCTTTAAAAGCAAAGCCTCTTCATTTTATTGCAATTCCTACGACAGCAAGCACCGGTTCAGAAGTGACCAGAAATGCTGTGCTGAAATCTGGACAAGATAAAGTGAAAGTGAGTCTTCGAAGCCCTGATATGCTCGCAGACGTTGCCATTGTAGACCCGACACTTACTTACGGGACCGACCAATACACATCTGGACGTGGCGCAATGGATGCGTTCACTCATTTAATGGAAGCGTATGTGTGTGGTGAGCCAAACCCTCTTACTGATATGGTCTGCGAAGAGGGGCTACGCCGTTTAAGCCGTTCAGTGATTGCCGCTTGTAAGCAAGATAATCATAAGGCGCGCTCTGATTTATCGTTCGCTGCATTGCTTGGTGGTATGGCGATTACTAATGCCAAATTAGGTGCCGCTCATGGGTTAGCATCGGCGTTAGGAGGCAAGTTAGACGCCCCCCATAGCGTTATTACGGCTCGCCTAGCTCCGCACGTGATGCAGGAGAACATTAACGCCGCTAAACTCGCGGGTAGGAATGATGTGATAAGTCGTTATCGCAAGCTGGCCCAATTAGTTACTGAGCGAGTAAATGCTAACGAACACGATGGAATTCTTTGGGTAAATATGGTGCTAGATAAGTTAGCGTTACCGCTACTGGCTCAATTTGGAGTATGCCAAACCTCTTTTGAGCAAGTGGCGAATGATGCGCTTAAATCAATGGCAATCAAAGGGAATCCTTTACCTCTTAATCAGGAACGTTTGATACACATATTGCAGCAAGTCTGTGATTGTAGCGGAGAGTGCGCAGCTGAGAGTGCACAACATGTCAGTTCTGTTGAAGTACTGGAATCAAGAACGGACTTATCGAGTGTCAACGACTTAGGGTGATTGCTCCCTTAGCAGCATTAAAACAAAAGGGGAGCCTTGAGCTCCCCTAGATAAAGTATTGACTAAGCTTTAGTGCTTAGTACTGGCTTAGTTTGTCATAGCGACTGTCTTTCAACGCATCTTTTACGCGTTTTAGGTTCTCACGGAAACCTGTACCACGGCGAAGAGTGAAGCCAGTTGCTAGCACATCAATCACTGTCATTTGTACAACTCGGCTTGCCATTGGCATGTAAACGTCGGTATCTTCTGGAATATCGAGCGTGATGGCCAGCGAGCTTGCCTTTTCTAGAGGAGAATCCTTCGCTGTAATCGCAATAACCGTTGCGCCATTTTCACGAGCAAGGTTCGCTATTTCTACCTGACTCTTTGTTCGACCGGTATGAGAAATAAGAACCACAACATCATTATCACTGCAGTTGATACAACTCATGCGCTGCATAACAATATCTTCAAAACAAGTAATTGGAATATTAAAGCGAATAAACTTGTTTTGTGCGTCTCGGGCAACAGAAGATGATGCACCAAGGCCAAAGAATGAAATGCGCTTCGCTTGCGTTAGCAAATCGACCGCACGGTTCACTTGCATTGGATCTAGGCTATTTTTCGCGACATCTAAACACGCCATCGTCGATTCGAAAATCTTATGGGTGTACGCGTCTGGGCCATCGTCTTCTTCCACATTACGGTTAACGTAAGGGGTGCCGTTGGCTAGGCTCTGTGCCAAGTGAAGCTTAAAATCTGGAAAGCCCTTGGTGTCCAGACGACGACAGAAGCGGTTTACAGTGGGCTCACTAACGTCGGCCATTTTAGCCAGCGTTGCAATGCTTGAATGAATTGCAGTTTGTGGAGACGCCATAATTACTTCCGCAACTTTGCGCTCTGACTTACTGAAATTCTCCAGGTTTTTTTGAATTTTTTCTAATGTATTCATAGTGTTCACGAGGGTATAGAGAACAACTCGCTGGCTCTGCTAACGAAAGGAAACACGAAGATTCCGGAGTAGAGTGGGGCGTTAACGAAAACAACCAGCGCCATAGAATCAGTATAAACCTGATCTTCAATCAGTCTAAACCAATAACGGGTACTATTTAGTGAGAATTTGACAGGCCTCAAACAAAATGTTGTAAAAACTACAGAATTGGATGTGTAAACGAAGTTTTGTTGCGCTAGTCGCGCGATAATGATGTTTGAGTTACATCAAAACGAAAAAAAATTTCAAATTGATGTAACTCGATCTTGCTGTTAAGACGATTGAATATCAACAACCAGCTGTTGAATTCTTTTCATCAAATTTGGTGCTTGCTTGGCGATTTCGCGTTGTTCATCAAGCACTGAGCTCAAAATTTCTTTTGTGGTCAGTGGATTTGCCAAAACCACTCGAAACACTATCGTATTCATGCGTTGCCATTGGTCTGGGTTCAGTCTTGTACGTGAAACGAACGATTTGCCCGTTTCGCGCTGACGCTTTTGAATAAACTGTGTTAACTCATTGATCAGTTCATTCAGTTGTTCTTTTTGTGAGCCTTCTGCTTGTGCTAATGCTTCACGGATGAATGGCGGCAAATAACGGTATGTGAGCAGACAAAGCTCTGGTTCAGAAACTAACTCGAAATCATCTTGCTGTTTGATTAAATCCGCAAAGTATCGAGCTTTTTCAATGCTTTGGTCAATCAGAAGCTCGTAACCTGGGCGACTTATGATGTGCATTGCGGCGTAGACCAACATCGCCATCCCCGAACGTGAACCTTCTAATGTATGGCTGCCTAGGTCTTTTGAACCTTTGCGCAATATATATTGAGCGTGATGCTCTATGGATTTCATTGCGTCAGGGTCTTTGAACAGAACCATACCAGCGCCCATCGGGATGTAGAGCTGCTTGTGCGCATCAATAGTTACTGAGTCTGCCATTTCCACACCTTTAAGAAGGTGACGGTGATGGTTAGACATAAGTGTTGCGCCACCCCATGCGGCATCCACATGGAAGTGACAGCTGTGAGCTTGGCAGACTTCAGCGATTTCAGGCAATGGATCAACATTACCTGTCTCTGTTGTCCCAGCCACACCAATAACAGCAATAGGCTTGATATTTTGTTTTTCGAGCTCAACAATTTTCGCTTTCAGGTCGTTGACAATAATACGGTTGTTGGCATCGGTTTTAACCGCAACCAAGCCCTCTTGGCCTAGCCCTAATACATCGGCTGCTTTCTTAAGGGAGTAGTGACCACGCTCAGACACTAGCACCGCTAAGCCATCATAGCCATAGTGCTTCATGGCTTTAAAAAGGCCTTCCTTTTCAACGCCTTTAAATGAGCCATTGGCTCTTAACGCTTTGTTACGTGCTACCCAAAGCGCAGTGATATTGGCAATGGTGCCGCCGGAACAAAATGCGCCTAATGAGTGGTTTGCACTGTGCATCCACTGATTGTAAAACGTATCATTCTGACCATATATCAAGCGATGCAGCATACCCAAAACTTGACGCTCAAGTGGCGTAAAGGCTTTGGAAGTCTCTATTTTTACCAGGTTTTGGTTTAAGGCGATCATGATCTTTGACAGTGGCATCAAGAAATAAGGCAGTGCCGATGTCATATGACCAATGAAGCTTGGTGAAGATGTGTGAACTGAGTGCGACACCAAAGTGTCGAGTAAGTGCTCTGTATGATCTGACACGAACTCTGGCTGCTCAGGAATCTGAGCAGAAGAAAAGTCTTTTTCGATTTCGCGTAAAGGCTTTTCTTCTGCCACGATGTGTTCACGAAGAAATTGATTTAGATTTCGCGAGAGGCTCTCGTCAATTTTAGTTAACGTTGAGTCCGGACCTTCTGGGACAGTGAAGATCTTTAGCAAGCTCTCAAAGCTAACATCAGCGGTTTTTTGTTCCTTAACCATAGCAAAGAATCTTTGTAGTTATTTTGGTAATGCGAGCGGCACAATCTAAACTAAAACGGGCGCAAAGTCCCGTTTTAATTGTTGAAACCCAAGTTGTAGAAATGAAAATTTTAGGTGAAGGTTACGATATTCACATTAAAAAATTCTAGATTGAGTACGTTAAAACACTCTGATGTTATCGAATGCTAATCAACGACTAATGCGAGCAATCTTAGTCACATTTCTGCTTTTCAATCTTTTCTATTGACTGATTGTACTTATTAAGTGCGGTATCAATTTGTTGGGGATGACTAAGCAGATCAGCGAATGCTGAACGAAGCTCGTAGTTTTTTGGATGGTTAGTTGATTGACGGTCGCTAAATGTCTGTTTTGCAACTTCACCTAACTTATCGCTTCGGGTCGCTAACTGCTTAACGTCATGTTGCTCTAGTTTTAACCATGCTTCGATTGGCTGTTCCGTCGCAACGCGGCTAGGGTCGTTCTCTAGAAAGTAGTGAACCGCTTCGCGGTTTAATTCAAAGTGATGTTTACGTCCATCCAAGAACCATTGGCTAACTTCTTTCAGATCTGGATATTGGGTAACCGTCAAATCAACAAGATCTTGATACCACTGTAGTGAGGCATCGACGTAGCCATCATATTTGCTAGCAAGACATTGTTGATCTGCGGCAAGCGTAAAAGTTGAGCTTGTAGCGAGGAGCGCTGCAACGACAAAGCGTTTCATTCTTCTTCCTTCTGGTTGTTATCCCTTTATTAACGCAATGCACATCAGTTGATGTTTCTCCCTTCTTTCTATTTGGTCGTGACAAATCGTTGGGCTGAATGACGAAAAGAAAGAGGGGTCTTGCCAAAAAATATTGACCACTTTGACGTTAACTGGGTATTTAAATTTTTGCCGTATTGTAATGGATGTTAAAGCGAAAACCTGAGATCTAGCTAGCAAGTGATACAAAGAAAAGCATCATAACTGGTACCAATAAACTCAAAATAAAGCCGCTAACGATAGCAACAGGAACACAACGCACACCACCGGTGGTTTGAATAACGGGTAGGGTGAAGTCCATTGCTGTTGCACCGGCATAACCAATTGCGGTGCACGGATAGCTACGAATAAAGAGAGGAATGGCAACCAGTGCGACTAGCTCTCTCATCAATTCAATCAAGAACGACGCGCCACCAAATACCGGACCAAAAGCGTCACCCATTAAAATACCTGCGAGTGAATACCAGCCAAAACCTGAAGCCATTGCGAGTGCTTGATAAAGAGGAAGATCCAAAAGCACCGCTGCAAGAACGCCACCAAGCATACATGTTGCGATGACAACAGCCGCAATGGCCATTCCTTGTTTATTTAATAGGATTTGACGCAGAGTAAGTCCACTATTGCGCAGCTGAATACCAATAAAAAATAGAAGTAGAAAGAGTATCCATTCGCTTGCTGTATCTACCCAACTCAAATCAATGGGTAACAGCAGGCCAACCACTAACCCGCCGCCAACGACCACGATAAGCTTAACAGACTCTAAAGCCATCGAAGATAACGGTAGCTTCTTTTGATTTTGATTGGTCTGGAGTGGGATAATTTTATCAATAATAGGCAGAGCCAACAGGTTGCAGGCACTTAGACACAAAAAAAACGTACTCGCATAGAGGAGAATACTTTGTAAGTTGCTGCTTAAATTATCGAGCGCCGCTAAGCTAAGACCCATCAACGACAAAATGACGTAAATAAGGTAGGACGTTGACTGATTGATCTTCTCCAATAACGAAGATCGAGATATAGGAATTAGATACCCCACCACAAGCGGAGCGAAAATAAATAGCATCCCTGAAAACATAAAGCTCAATGATTCCTTTTTGAGATAACATCAACACGCATAAATCAAATTATCTATCGGTTGAAATTAAAGACATTTCACCACCCACAGCTCAGCCTTGAGCGAATCGTTTTATCGCGGATAAAGTATTATCAGAAAGCGATAAATTACAAACCGCTAGCATTGAGTACAGCACGGATTTGATCATTGAAGTCAGTATCACTCATGTTACTAAGTTCATACAAGACTTCTGCACCAGTTACGTTGAATTCAACTTCATGTTCGTCAATGCGTTCATCGTGATTGCGGAACATCAATAAATGATGCGCAATTCTAGCGATGTCGAGATAACTCACTTCTGGTCGCGTTAACTCGTATTTTTCATTTGAGGATACTTCTCTGAAGTCGTTGTCAAACCCCCAACGCTCAAGTACCAGTTTACTTGTGGCAGAACAACGTGTTTGGAAGATCTGCAATGCAATATCTGGGTCTAAGTAATTGCCCCTATCTAAGTACAAGTGGTACTCATTAATTAGGCAAAATAACCCTATATCGGCTAATAGACCGACCAATAACGCCTTTTCTTGCTCTAGATGACCATAAGTGCCTGGCTCGTGGCTACGAAACGATTGAACCAACATCACCATGACGGCACCGAGCTCACGAGATATCGCTGCACTCTTCACCAAGATGGCATTGCATTCTTTAGTGAGATTAACTGAGTGTTTAAGTTGCTCGATCGCTTGTGCGGTAACAATATCACGTACACGAAGTATTCCGAGACGAGATACCGCTGTAGTTAAGTCGTTGCAGGTGATATTTCTGCGATTGAAAATCACCGAGTTAGCGACTCGTAAAACGACCGCTGCTAATCCGGGATCTTCCAATAAACAGGTAGCAACATCGGCAATCGTGGTGTGTTCTTCGACACATAACTGCTGAATTTTAAGCACGACATCAGGAATAGGAGGTAACGAAATCTTACCCGTGGCGATGGACTGTTCTACCAGCTGAGCAAACTCGGATTCCAGTGCGTTTATAAGCTTATCTTTATTATTTGGCAGCCAAAAAAATGATAAATGTTCCATTGTGACGCTGTACTTGAGATCTTTCGTACAGTGTACCCTTACAGCGTATTCTTTATCAATTAAATGCGTATTATGTGCCCGTAATTGCCAGCGAGATCATAATGATGGCGCGTTTTAGGCATGCTATGCGTCAAAAAAATATCACCACACAAACAATAAGTGTGAAACTAATCACGTATGCAGAATTTATACTTTTTTATATGTGACCTATGTCCTAACTTATTTTTCAACGTTAAGTATGATTAAGCAAGTTGGTGAGCACAACTCACAAAAATATCGCCAACAAATCGACATTTATAATTCGCTATAAGCTGCTGTTTATCTGGTGACATCGCTAATCGGGGTAATTTATTCAGATTAAAGAGGTCAATGGACATGACAGACCAAGCTTTTTTTAAATATGTACGCACCTTCAGTGAGTACCAAAAACGTTCTATGTTCGGTGGTATTGGTTTATTCACCGATGATGCTATGTTTGCGCTTGTCAGCAATGATTGCTGCTACTTACGTGGTGGTAATGGACTAGATGAAGTGTTTACTCAACTGAGCTGTGAGAAGTATAAGCACGTCAAAAAACAGACGACGGCAACCGTAAATTATTATGATGTAACCGATTTATTCGAATCCGGATATGTAGGGCTTGATGAACTGGTACAGAAATCAATTGAATACTCAATTAAGGAACGGAAATATCAAAAGTCCTCTGCCAGTAGACGCTTAAGAGACTTACCCAACATGCAACTAACCCTTGAACGTATGGTCAAGAAAGCCGGTGTTGATGACGTAGAAACTTTTTTAGAACTTGGACCTGTAAAAGTCTTCAACAAAGTTAAAACGGCTTACGGTAATGACGTTGATGTAAAGCTACTGTGGAAATTTGCTGGTGCAACTGATGGCGTACATTGGAAACTGATCCAAGAGCCGCGTAAAAAACAGTTATTGGCACTGTGTGACTAAGCGAAGCTGATCGCACAATGATTGACTCGTTTCGATGGAGTTAGCGGGTCGTAAAGGCAAGTGTGAAAAGCGGAAAAAGGACGTTGAAGTTTTTTACCACTTCATTGAGTTAGTCATTAAATTAGACAAAAAACCGAGGCAGAGACCTCGGTTTTTGTTTTTTTAATTTGCTCTTTTCTTACAGCACAAATCTTAAAACTTAAAACGCGTAGTGAACATTACCTGATCACCGTAAAAATCGTTGATACGTGCTTCAGCACCCAAAGAGAAAAGCTCTGTTGAGTGGAATCGAGCGTAGGCAGAGCCAGTCCAATCGTCATCGTTATCGATAGAAACGTAGCCGACTTTGCCGCCTACTTCTAATTGAGGGCCCAACCATTGGCGAACACCTAAGTTAAGCTCCATACCAACATCTGTGCTGCTCTCATTCGAAGGTTGCACAACGCGCATTAGCATTTCACCAGTAAGATCTGCCCAGTTGTTTAGCGGAGAATGGAAGCCAAAGCCTGCAGCTGAATCAAAATCACTTTCAAACTCAGAGTCAATACGAGCAATAACATGCGCGTTCGGGTGAATTGATTTGCTGAATCCAGCACCAAATGTCACAGGACTTGCGCCAATACGTGCTTCGAAATAGTCGTAGCTAAAGTTGCTCATAGTTGCTGGCGCATTGCGATCGTTTGCAGCTAGGGCATGGCTTGATGCCACTAGTAAGGCAGCGGCTAATAGTGTTTTACGCATAACTAACGATAAACCTTGTTCATTATTTCCATGGATTCAAGCAACCACTTGAACCGTAATCTGATTTGTCCGACATCATAATAAAAAGGAAGGTCCACGACCAACAAAAATGTGTCGATGTTTTGTCAATTAACTTAATAGTTCCTTGGTTTAAGCAAAAACTACGCCATATACGTAGTGTCCGAGAATTTCACTCGGACAAGTAACGATGTTTTTCTAACCTCATTCGACTATGCGAGGTTAGGTGGTGCAATGAGCATCGTTGAGTTCAAGTTAGAACCAAACACTTTATTACTCGCCAAAGCTTGCTCTTCTATCTGCCATGGCGTTGAGGATTGCCTCAGAATCAAGGATTTGAGTCCAGGATAGCAGGTTATCATCATTCTCAATCACAAACGCGGTAAGCTGAGACACGATTGCTTTTCTCAATGCTTCGCCTTTCCAAGGTTTGGCAATGTAATAATCGAGACTCGCGTTATTTACGGCTTCTACGGTGTCTTCCAAACCAGCTTGTCCTGTGAGTAAAACTTTCCGCGCTGCTTTTGTGTCACCATTTTGACTGAGTTCGATTAAGAAGCTGATCCCAGTTTGTTCCGGCATAATGTGGTCACATAAAATGAGAGCAAGCTGAACTTCTTCTTCCGCCATCTCCTCAATCACTTGTCGTGCTTCAGTCACTGATTCCGCTCCTTCGACAACAAAGTTCTCCTCGAAGGGAGCAAGATCTTGGAGCACGCTATCCAAGACTTCTCGTTCGTCATCGACACATAAAATTAGATACTTGGTCATGTTTCATCTCCTTCTTCGATGACTGGTAACCAGACGGTCATTCGTGTGAACTGGCCGATCTCTGATTCGACGTCAATCCACCCTCTGTGTGCTGTTACGATTTGCTGGCAGATGGACAGCCCGATGCCTAAGCCAAAATTACCTTCTTTTTTTGTGGTGAAGTTTAGCTCGAAAATGGCGTCTCTTTGCGACTCAGGAATGCCACATCCATTATCTTCAAATGAGATAACGGCATAATTTGTGTGCTCTTTTTCTACAAGGCGTGTTTGTATGTTTAACACCCCTTTTTCTGGAAATGCGTCAATGGCGTTAGAGACCAAATTCGTCCACACCTGTTGGAGTGCGATCGGTTGACAAAGGATAGAAGGCAAGTTTGCATAGTCGGTTGAAATTTGGTGCATTTTTAATTTGTTCTCGAAAATCACCAAGGTGTCTTCAATGCCCTCATGAATATCGGCATAGTGCAGGGTCTCATCATCTGACCGAGCATATCCTTTCAGGCTTTTTACCATATCAGCAATTCGTGCTGCACAGACATTAATTGAGCGAAGTGTAGAACCTGCTTTGTGGTATTGCTCTAGTGTATTGAGAGCATGATAAGACGCTTGCTGCTTTCTCGTTAGTTGGGTAAGTAGCTCTTGATCGGACTCTAATCCAAGGCTCACCACTTTTTTTGCCAATGCTCGGTCTGGAAGAGTATGGCTAAGCGCTTTTACGCGTGATCTGAGCTCGGCGGTTGAAGCGGGTTTTGAGGTTTGCGCTTTGCTCAGTAATTCAATGCCTTTGGTTTGTATATCGGAACTTGGCGCATCGTTAAGTAATCGTTCTAGCGTATGCGTTAAATTCTCTACGCCCCTCAATATCGCGGCTACTGGATTGTTTAGTTCGTGGGCCACTCCCGCAACCAATTGACCAAGCATCGCCATTTTTTCTCTTTCAATGAGCTGCTGGTGGGCTGATTCTAAAGATTCGAGCGTTTTTTGAAGTTGCAGTTTGGTGTTGATGCTTCTTTGCAATCGGCGGTTGAAGTGGCGTAAAAGCAAGTTTGTAAAAAGAGGCAGTAAGTTTGAGTCGCTTTGCATCACTTTATTGAATACGTTGCGATCGAGTTTGATAACTTCTGTTTTGGTTAGTGTTAGAGCTGTCGAGAAAGAACATTCCCCAGTAACAAACGACATGCCTCCGACAATATTCCCTTTGTTATGGCGTACAACCTCTCGCTGCATGCCTTGCTCATCGCGCTTGTACAGAGCCACTTCACCTTCGGTGATAAACCACAAAAAGCAATTTGGCTCGCCTTCCACGGTTAATAAGTGTTCAGGTGAGTATGTACGGCACGCTCTTGTTTCGTCATTATCTTTGAAAAATTGCTGGAGAGCGGAGATCACTTGCTCGGCTAACTCGGCATCAGACATCGAGTGGTAGTCGTGTAAGAATCCGGCTTGATAATGGCTCATCTGGTTATTGATGTGCGCTCGCAACAAGCTGTGATGATCCAATATCTGACTGTAACTTAGCAGGTCTTCTTTGCCATTTCGCAAGATAAATTGGGTCAGCTCTTTTTGCACTGTGTTAAATAAGACGTGATCTGGCAAAGGTTTAGTGAGGCAGTGGTCGAGCCTGCCCTCATTAACGGCAGTGAGAATTGCCTCTATATCAGACGAGCAGCTAATAAGAATTTTTCTTGCTTGCTCGGTATGTGGCATCCGGTCTAAACCAATAAGAAAATCCACGCCGTTAAAATGAGCGTGATGGCTCGCTATAACTAAAGCAACAGTCTGTTCTCTTTCTTCTAGATACTCTAAAGCGCTTTGAGCCTCTTCTATCGATTCGACAGAAAAAATATCAAACTTACTTGAGAAGGCAGACAGCTCCAATCGAAACTGTTCAGCACTGATTGGGTTGTTGTCGAGACACAACACAGCATAACGATTCACAGATGTTTTAGCTCCGGTTAAAACTTCGCCACGCAAACTTTAACAATAAAAGGACATGATGAGTGGGAGCCAAGTATGATTCCTGATTAATGGACTAGAATAAGCATCAATAGTCTGATTTGTCTCAATGTTTTCTCCGCAGGTGGTTTGGGGTAGACTGACCGAAAATATCTAATAAGTGACGTTATGCAAAATCTTAAAAAAATCGGCGCCATTGGTGGTGCTATCTCATTAGCACTGTGTTGGCCATTGGCTGTCGGACAAATTGGTCAGTCCATCATTGAAGATGGTATTACCAATATGAATGATAAAATGATTAAAGGTGAAGTGGTCGAGTATCAGCGTGGCTACTTGTCTTCAGTCGTGCTGACTCGTTATTCAGTTGTTGATCCTGAGCTTAAAACTCAGCTAGAGCGTGATGGTATGCCAACGACGTTTGACGTAACCAGTGATGTTAGCCACGGTCTAACAAGCCTAACAGCAGATTCAAAATTGGTGGACAATGACTTTTTGCCTCTCACGATGCATAGCCAGACTCAACTAAATGGCAATACAGCATTTATCCTCGACCTAGACAGTTGGCATTATCGTAACGAAGCGCAAGGTGTTTCTGTTTCTACAAGCCCTGCAAAAGTAACAGGTGATGTGACGGTATTGGGTGATCTCAATTACCAAGTTTCCGTTCCTTCTGTTCAAGTGGATTTTGAAAACGGTGAAGAGCTTCATCTGAATGCATTGACAGGGCAAGGTAAAGGAAAGCAAGCAAAAGGCTACTGGTTAGGCGAGCAATCTTTCTCTCTAGAGAAGCTAGATGTGGTTGATGCGAACTTAACGCCTGTCTTTTTGATTGAAAATGCGAGCTACCGTGGTAACACTACGATGAGTGAGTCTGGTGATAAGCTGAACAGTCAATTAAACCTAGATGCTAAGAAACTGCGTTTAACTGATGGGACGGATGTCGATAACTTTAAGTTGGATTTCTCAATTGCAGATGTGGATAGCCAGTCTTTTGATCAAATTATGTCTATCTATCAAAGCTCTCCTATGCTAGATGAGCAGGAAATTGCGAATTTATTGCCGCATGTCGATACGCTGTTTAGCAAAGGTTTTGATTTATCCGTGAACGAGCTTTCACTCGCGTTCGGTGACGGCAAGTTCCACAATGAGTGGCAACTATCCATCCCTGAAGGTACTGAGCATATTACTCAAGATCCAATGAAGTTGGTGACGGCCACTACTGGTGAACTTAGCACTTACTTCTCTGATGAATTAGTAACGCATTACCCATTTATTCAAGAAGGGATTGATGAGCTCCTTATTATGGAGTTGATCGAAAAAGTAGAGGGCGGTTATCAATTAAAAGCAGAAATTGGTGAAGGCAAATTGAAGTTCGAAAATGGGCATGAGTTCCCATTGGTGGCTCTACTTATGCCTGCTTTGATGCAACAACAGTAATTCGTGTTGTTGCGAATTTGTTCCAATTCAACGCTTAGTCTTTAAAAAGAGGTCGTAAGACCTCTTTTCTTGTTTTTATCACTGCGAAAACGTGATATTAATTTCGTAATATTTACATAGCAGGAGCAATGAGCATCATGGAACAAAATACGGACAACGTATTTAACTTCAGTGCAGGGCCAGCAGGTCTGCCTAAAGCAGTTATGCAGCAAGCACAACAGGAACTAATCGATTGGCAAGGCCTTGGTACTTCGGTCATGGAAATCAGCCACCGAAGCAAAGAGTTCATCAAAGTTGCAGAAGAAGCCGAGCAGGATTTACGTGATCTTCTGAATATTCCGGACAACTATAAAGTGCTGTTCTGCCAAGGTGGTGCTCGTGCTCAGTTTGCTGCTGTTCCTCTAAACTTACTTGGTGATGCCGATACGGCAACTTACATCGATGGTGGTTATTGGGCTGAAAGCGCGGTAGCTGAAGCGAAAAAATACTGCGAACCAGACGTGTTTGATGCAAGAACAGAAATCAACGGGAAAGTCGCGGTTCTACCTGCAAGTGAATGGAAAATTGCTCCAGAAGCGGCTTACGTTCACTTCTGTCCAAATGAGACCATTGATGGTATTGAGATTAACGATCTTCCTATCACCGACAAACCGATTGTTGCTGACATGTCTTCGACAATTCTTTCTCGTGAAATTGATGTGTCGAAATACGGTGTGATTTACGCGGGCGCTCAGAAAAATATTGGTCCTTCCGGCATTGCTATTGCTATCGTGCGCGATGATTTATTAGGTATGGCGAAGCAGGTACTACCAAGTATTTTGGATTACACTGTTTTGGCAGAAAAAGAATCAATGTTCAACACGCCACCAACCTTTGCATGGTACTTGTCTGGTCTTGTTTTCAAATGGCTGAAGGCACAGGGTGGAGTAAAAGCAATTGAGCAAGTGAACCGCGCTAAAGCCGCGCTACTGTATGATTACATCGATCAGTCTGATTTCTACCGTAATGGCGTGCACTCAGCAAACCGTTCTTTGATGAACGTGCCATTTCAACTTGCTAAGCCTGAACTAGATGCAACCTTCCTTGAGCTAGCAGACTCTAAAGGGCTGAAAGCGCTAAAAGGTCACCGAGCAGTTGGTGGTATGCGAGCATCCATTTATAACGCAATGCCGCTAGAAGGTGTTCAAGCGTTAGTAGACTTCATGCAAGAGTTTGAGAAAAACTACGCGTAAGCTCAAACTGATAGTTGTTCTCCAAAGCGTCGCTATTGCGGCGCTTTTGTTTATCTCAACTCACATCATTCCAGGAAGGTAAAATGACCAAGGCAAATATTGAAGCGCTGACTAAGCAGTTCCCACTCTTGGCAGCACTTATTGATCTTGAAGAGGTTTGTTGGTTTAACCCCCATATCACTTCCTTGGAGGAAGGCTTACCTCATGTCGGGTTAGGTGAACAAGATATTCAAGTTGCGAGTGAACGGCTAACACGATTTGCGCCTTATTTGATGAAGGCGTTTCCCGAAACGGAAACGTCGCGTGGCATTATTGAGTCCCCAGTGGTGGATATTCCCAATATGAAAGTGCGTTTGGAGCAGCAATACGACACACCAATATTGGGCCATTTAATGCTCAAAAAAGACAGTCATTTGCCAATTTCTGGTTCGATCAAAGCGAGAGGTGGTATTTATGAAGTGCTCACTCATGCAGAAAAGTTGGCGTTTGAAGCCGGCTTGCTCTGTGAAAACGATGATTACAGAAAATTGTTCAGCAATGAGTTTCGGCAGTTTTTTAAGCAGTACAGTATTGCGGTTGGCTCAACCGGCAATCTTGGTATGTCCATCGGCATCATGAGTGCGAAGCTGGGTTTTTCAGTTTCAGTCCACATGTCTGCGGATGCGCGGGAATGGAAGAAAAATAAGCTCCGGCCGCATGGTGTTAATGTCGTAGAGCACCAAGAAGATTATGGTATTGCTGTCGAGCAAGGTCGTAAAGAGGCAGAAAAAGATCCCAACTGTTTCTTTATCGATGATGAAAACTCACGGACGCTGTTTCTAGGTTACTCTGTTGCGGGTGAGCGTCTTAAGCAGCAATTTGATGACTTGGGAATCGTGGTTGATGAGCATCATCCATTGTTTGTTTATCTTCCTTGTGGTGTTGGCGGCGGGCCTGGTGGCGTGGCATTTGGCTTGAAGGTAGCATTTGGCGAGCATGTCCACTGTATTTTCGCAGAGCCAACGCACTCACCGTGCATGCTGTTGGGCGTACATACAGGCTTGCATGACGATATTTCGGTGCAAGATCTGGGTATCGATAACATCACCGCCGCTGATGGTTTGGCAGTCGGGCGTGCCTCGGGATTTGTCGGAAGAGCGATGGAAAGGCTACTTGATGGTTTTTACACCATTGATGACGCTCGTATGTATCACCACTTGGGTGAGTTAAGTGAACTGGAAGGTATTAATCTAGAGCCTTCTGCATTAGCCGGTATGATTGGGGCAGTGCACGTCTCGAATAACCATGCTTATCAGTCTCGAATGAAATTTGACGAAGAAAAACTCAAAAACGCAACACATCTTGTTTGGGCAACAGGTGGGGGCATGGTTCCGGAAGATGAAATGGCGGCTTATCTCAAAAAATCTGGTCGGTAAATCAGCACTGTATACGTGCTTAATTAGGTAACTAATAATACAAGAATAACAAAAGGGCTCATCGTTTGATGAGCCCTTCTCGTCACTGAAAATCGAATTATAGAGATTGTAATAGCTGGTAGTAACGACCTTTTTGAGCGAGTAGCGTTGGATGGTCGCCTTGTTCGATGATCTCACCTTGTTCCATCAAACAGATGCTATCCATACTTTCTAGCTCTATCAGTCGGTGTGTAATGAATACTACTGTCTTATTAGCAAAGTGTTCATTGAAAAGCGCCATCACTTTTTGTTCCGTACGCTTATCGAGGCCTTCAGTCGGTTCATCTAAGAGTAGGATTGGGGCATCACGTAGCAATGCTCGAGCAATACCGATTCGACGTTTCTCACCACCAGATAACTGACGACCGCCGTCG
Organism: Vibrio sp. 811; assembly: GCF_033339195.1. Classification (NCBI taxonomy): domain Bacteria; kingdom Pseudomonadati; phylum Pseudomonadota; class Gammaproteobacteria; order Vibrionales; family Vibrionaceae; genus Vibrio; species Vibrio sp. 811. The sequence goes on along the minus strand of NZ_JAWOUB010000002.1, from coordinate 377,251 downwards.
CCTAACCAAGCGTCTAAACCCGGCTCTTCAAGAAGTCCGCCAAGCTCGACTTTTTGTAAAATAGTAGACAGTTGCTCATCACTTGCATCCGGAGCGGCCATGAGTAAGTTGTCACGTAGTGTCCCGTTTAGTACATCTACGCGTTGACTGACCACAGTCATTGCTGTTCGCAGGTCAGACTCGCTCCAATCTTGCAGTTTTGCACCACCGATTCGAACTTCACCTTGGTTTACATCCCAGTAGCGACAAAGAAGCTGAATCAGTGTTGATTTACCTGAACCTGTTTGACCTACAATCGCTGTTTTAGTGCCCAACGGTAGTGAGAGTGACAAGTCTTTCAGCACCTTTTGCTGACCGTCAGGGTAAGTGAAGTCAATGTTGTCGAATTCAATGTCTAACGTTGTGCCTTTATGTTTCGATTGCTCAGGGAAGACAACGTCAGGTTCAGCCAAAATTACTTCATTTAAACGACGAGCAGAAGTCAACGTTTGACCCAGGTACTGGAACGCGCTCGCAATAGGCATCAAAATTTCAAAACTTGCCATCGTTGCAAATGCAAACAACGCAATCCAAGGATCAGGAGTACGACCTCCTACGCCGTCTGCAGCAAACCAAAGCATCACAACCAGTGTAATGCCGTTCACCAGCATAAGCAGGCCTGAAGCCATGCCCGTTAAATTCGCGTTCACAAATTGGTTAGACAGCAGCTGCTTCTGCTTCTCTAGAATGAGATTACGATAACGTTCTTCTGCTCCAAAGATACTCAGTTCGCTGTAGCCTTGAAGCCAGTCCAGTGTCGCCACTCGCAATTGCGCTTTATGATGAGTGAGATTCTCGCCATTGTTTTTACCCAGTTTATAGAACAGCACTGGCCATACAAACAACATGACGGTAAGAATCGAGCCAAGCAGCAGGGCGAGATGCCAATCAAAGAAAGCCAGGACAGCCGTTAAACTCAATATGCCAAAAATACCAATCACGACAGGGCTGATAAGTCGAAGGTAAACGTGATCCATCGCATCTACGTCCGCTACTAGGCGGTTGAGCAGATCGGCATCACGCATCGTAGAAACACGACCCGGAATCAGTGGTGCAAGTTTCTTAAAGAAGAAGATACGTAGATCGGTAAGCAGCTTGAACGTTGCATTGTGGCTAACGACACGTTCTCCCCATCGACCTGCGGTTCGAGCCATTGCAGCGCCGCGTACCCCGGCACCTGGTAACATGTAGTTGAAGGTCTCACGAGCAACCGTCAAGCCTGCCACCGCTGCAGCTGAAATAAACCAACCTGATAGCGTTAATAAGCCAATAGATGCCGCTAAGGTCAGAAATGCCAGTAGCATACCTAGCGAAAGACCAAACCAGTGTTTCTTATAGAGTTTTAGATAAGGGAGTAAATCACGCATCTAAGTTCCCCTTGTCTGTTTCACGTTGTGCGAGGTTCGCTTCCAACATGTCTTTAAATAAGCCATCTTCTGTCGACAGTGTGGCGTAATCACCACGTTGAACAATCTGGCCGTCCTGCATAACAAGAATTTGCGATACGTTTTGTAAAGGCGCAAGTTGGTGAGTAATCATCAAATTTGTTGTGGCATGCGCATACTTGTTAATGCCTTCCATCACGAGTTTTTCACTGCGAGCATCTAAGCTTGCGGTTGGTTCATCTAATAACCAAAAACGACCATTTTGTAGCATGGCGCGAGCCAGTGCTAAACGCTGCGCTTGGCCGACAGATAAACCACCAGAACGATCAGATATCGGATAATCCAACCCATGCATTTCAACAAATTCAGCAGCGTGAGAGTCATTCAACACAGAATGTACGTCTGCATCCTGAATATTGTGCTTACCTAGTGTGATGTTATCTCGAATGCTACCGTGTAATAGCATCGGGTTTTGACCAATCCAGCTTACTGCCTCTCGCCATGTGGCTAGATCCAGTTGCGACAATTCACAACCATTAATCTTCAAGCTACCTTGATAAGGCATGAAACCGAGGATGGTGTTTACCAAGCTTGTTTTACCTGCGCCACTTGGTCCAACTAAAGCCGTACTTTTGTTGGCTTCAAGAGAGAAGGATAGGGGACCTGCGAGCTGCTTACCTTCCGGACTAAAAATGGTTAACTGGTTCGCTTCAATATGGATAGGGCTGTTTTTATCTAACGCTTGGGTACCATCTTTGATTTGATCGACTTCCAAATCCAGAAACTCGACAATGCTTTCTGCTGCCCCAACCGCTTGCTGTTTCGCATGATAGAACGTGCCCAAATCACGTAATGGCTGATAAAACTCTGGAGCAAGAATCAGAATGAACAAACCAGCAAAGAGCGTAACACCTGTGCCGTAGTAGCCGAAGTCCAGCTCCCCGATATAACTAAAGCCAAAGTAGACAGCGGTAATTGCGATAGAAATGGAAGTGAAAAACTCTAACACCGCAGAAGACAGAAACGCGATTTTCAGAACGTCCATGGTACGAGTACGAAAGACTTCTGAAGCACCCTTTAGCGTCTCAGTTTCAGATTTTGTTCTATCGAATAAGCGAATGGTTGTCATTGCTTGCAAGCGGTCATAAAAGTGACCCGACAAACGCTGCATCGCTTTAAAGTTTTTACGGTTTGCTTCTGCGGCTTTCATCCCAACCAGTGCCATGAAAATAGGCACTAGTGGTGCAGTGACCAGGAAGATCAAGCCTGCTGCCCAGTTTACTGGGAATACGACAACCAAAATGATGAAAGGCACTAGTACCGATAATGACATTTGAGGCAAGTAGCGTGAGAAGAAATCTTGCATATCTTCTACCTGCTCTAAGATGAGCGTTGCCCAACTGCCAGCAGGTTTGCCTTTGATGTAAGCTGGCCCAAGCTTATGAACTTTATCTAAAATGAGTTGGCGAATATAAACTCGAATTTGCTCCCCGCAACGGTAACCGGCAAGCTCTCGACCCCAGGTACAAGCAGCTCGACCGATAACCGTGCCACCGAGCCCAACAAAATGCCAAATGAGCTCGGCTTTGTCGACTTGGTCAATGATTAACTGGTGCAGAATGGAGGCGAGCAGGGCTGCTTGAGCCAATAAAAACACGCTTGAAAGTACGCCTAGGCCTATCGCAATCATAAGCCAGCGCTTGGCTAACTTACTTTGTTGCTTCAGCCACTTATTCAAGCTGCTTTGCTTTTTCTTATCCATCGTGAAGGCTTAATGATAATTGTTTTAATGAGGCGGTAGTATACAAAAGAAAACCCAGCGGGAATACCGCTGGGCTTTAAGGATATGACACAAATGTGAAAAGTTATTTGTCACCAAGTGAGTCTAAGAAACGTTCAGCATCTAATGCAGCCATACAACCTGTACCTGCAGAGGTGATCGCTTGACGGTAGTTGTGGTCCATTACGTCGCCAGCTGCAAATACACCTTCGATACTAGTTTGTGTTGCGTTGCCTTCAAGACCTGATTGAACGATGATGTAGCCATCTTTCATGTCTACTTGGCCTTCAAAGATTTGTGTGTTTGGCTGGTGACCAATTGCGATGAATGCACCCATTACATCGATATCTTCTGTCGCACCGCTGTTCACGTCTTTAATGCGGACGCCCGTTACGCCCATATCGTCACCCAGTACTTCATCGAGAGTGCGATCGGTATGAAGAACGATATTACCGCTTTCAACTTTATCCATCAGACGTTTCACAAGGATCTTCTCTGCGCGGAATGAATCGCGGCGGTGGATCAGGTGAACTTCTGACGCAATGTTAGATAGGTATAGCGCTTCTTCAACAGCCGTGTTACCACCGCCCACAACTGCAACTTTCTGATTACGGTAGAAGAAACCGTCACAGGTTGCACAAGCAGAAACGCCGCGACCTTTAAATGCTTCTTCAGACTCAAGGCCAAGGTATTTTGCTGAAGCGCCGGTAGATATGATTAAGGCATCACAAGTGTACTCACCTGAGTCGCCTTTTAAACGAAATGGGCGTTGTGATAGCTCTACTTCATTGATGTGATCAAATACGATTTCAGTTTCAAAACGCTCGGCGTGTTCTTTCATGCGATCCATCAATGCTGGACCTGTCAGTCCCTCAGCATCGCCTGGCCAGTTTTCAACTTCAGTTGTGGTGGTTAGCTGACCACCTTGTTGCATTCCCGTCACAAGCACAGGGTTTAAGTTTGCACGCGCTGCGTAGACGGCAGCTGTGTATCCTGCAGGACCAGAACCAAGAATTAATAATTTACAGTGTTTTACGTCGCTCATTATGGCTCCAAAAAGGGCGTAACATTTCCCTCGATTGTATGGAAATTCTTAGTGCTTTAAAAGCATAAACAACGATTGTGATCGAATAATTGGTTATAGATTAGAACCCACTAAATATTGATAGAGAACGTTGACTTCTAGCATAAAATTCTATTCGTAGTAGAGAAGTCTAGTTTCAAATATTGTCAAAGCGTAAAACTGAAACATGGCTCTGTTTTTGTGGTTTGATTTGGTTTGTTATGTTGTTTTCGTCGTTTTGTTGAAGCTATCGACGTTAAAAGCTGGTAATTGCAGAATATTTGCGTAACCTAGTGTGTAAATTAAATGTTAATTAATGTGCCTCATTAAAGGAGCAAATGATGTTACATTCACGTGAGAATACTCTACATTTAACACAGCTCAGCATGGCAGCAATTGAGCAGCTTTCCCCATCGTTTGAAGAACTGCCTCGTACCGAGCATGCAGATGGTCAGTATCGACTACGACGTTATTCTGTGGTTGGTTTTGATAACGGCAAAGTCATCGACTTAAATAAAAATAGCTTTGTTCAATCCTCTGATATCAACCGATTTCAAGGTGATGTTGTAAGACAATTCGAGCCAATTGAGAAGGATATTCTTACCAGCGATGGATTTCGAGAAATGTGTGAATTGTTTGTCAATGCGAATCATCTGCCAAACGGTCAAGAAATAGAAATTCACCAAATCCGTATCAGGGCACTGGAAGAAGAAACCCAAGTAGCACCTGAAGGTGTGCACCAAGACGGTTTTGATCACATTGCAATGGTTGGTGTGGGACGCCATAACATCATCGGTGGCGACATCATGCTGTACAGCAGCCATAACCAAGCACCATTTTTCCGTAAAGTGCTAGAAACCGGAGAGGTCGCAATCTTGGCTGATAGCAAGCTGTGGCATAACGCGTGCCCAATCCGCTCTGTTATTGATGACGAAGCGGGCCATATGGATGTATTTGTACTCACGGCTACGGATAAGCGTAATGAACTTCAATCTTAATCAGATCAGAGAGCAATTTCCGGCGTTGGCTCAATACCACAACGACAAGCCCGTGACGTTTTTTGATGGTCCAGGTGGCTCACAAGTGCCTCAATTAGTACTAGACAGCATGGTAGGGTATTTAGGTCGTTTCAACGCTAACTTAGGCGGGCATTATTTTTCTAGCCAAGTGACCGTTGACGTAATGCAAAATGCGCGTGAGTCGGCTCAGGCTCTACTTAATGCCCCTTCATCTGGCAATATTGTCTTCGGTGCCAATATGACCTCACTAACCTTTCAGCTTAGTCGCGCGATTAGTCGAGATTGGCAAGCAGGAGATGAGATCATTGTTTCCGCTTTGGATCACTATTCAAATGTATCCAGCTGGCAGCAAGCGGCAGAAGATAAAGGCGTTACGGTTCATCAAGTTCGTATCAACGAAGAAGATTGTACGCTGGATATGGAGCATTTAAGCCGCCTTCTTTCTGATAAAACGCGCCTTGTCGCTGTGACTTATGCATCGAACACGACGGGCTCTATTGTGGATGTACAGCATGTAGTCAGCATGGCGCACAATGTTGGGGCACAAGTTTATGTGGATGCCGTCCATTATGCGCCTCATCATTTGGTTGATGTTCAAGCGTTAGGTTGTGACTTTTTAGCTTGCTCAGCTTACAAGTTTTTCGGACCGCACGTTGGTATTGCTTACATAGCCGATCAGTGGCTCCACAGTATTCGCCCATACAAAGTCGAGCCTGCCACTAATATAGGCCCTGGTCGATTTGAAACAGGAACGCAAAGTTTTGAAGGTCTTGCTGGTGTCGTTTCTGCGGTTGAGTATCTGGCTCAATTTGGTGAAGTCGGTTTACCTCTTCGCCAACGGTTGGAGCAAAGCTACCAACTGTATGAACAACATGAGCAGCGCTTGAGTGAGCGTTTCTTACAGCGTTTGAATGCATTAGATGGTGTCAATCTATTCGGTATCGCAAAGGAAGATAGCCAACTCCGCACGCCAACTTTTGCGCTAACGTTTGACCGATATTCTCCAGAGTTCATCGCGAAAACACTGGGTGAACATAACATTTGTGTATGGAATGGTCACTTTTATGCGTTGGGCTTAGTTCGTCAACTTGGTTTAGAAGAATCGGGTGGTGTAGTGCGAATTGGTTGTATGCATTACAACACAATAGAAGAAGTCGATATGTTATTCGATGTGCTAGAAAGCATCCTTGACGCATAACTAACGATTTCTTCCTAATAGAAAAACAAAAGCTCGAGTCAAACTCGAGCTTTTTTCATTTTTATTTGAATCAACGCGTTCTGCAAGCGATTACTCACTAACTTCAACTTCATAGGAAGTGAATTTTCTTACATTAATAACGCCAGTATCAAAGATGAGGTATTGACCTTTAATGCCTTGCAAAGTGCCAGTAACAACCGGGTTTTTATCGAAGTTATGCGAAGTGATCTTCGTTGGGTGCTGTTGTACCGGGTAGCTAAGGTCGGTAATGCTTTCGTTTAATACTTCAATGGCATCTTCGCCGAATTGCTGTTTTATCTCGGCAATTTTCTCTTCGACTAAAGGCAATAGCTCAGCAAAACGGTCCTGCAATGCCATAGGTTCACCGTCACCTTTAAGCAGTGCGCGCCAATTGGTCTTGTCTGCGATATGTTTCGCCAGTTCAACTTCAATTAAACCGGAGATATGGCGAGTTTTTACTTTAAAAATTGGCAAGCCCTGAGTCGCGCCTTGGTCAATCCAACGAGTCGGGATTTGAGTATGACGAGTAATACCAACTTTTAAGCTGGATGTGTTGGACAGGTAGACAAAGTGATCCACCATGCAATTCTCTTCACCCCATTGTGGTTCGCGACAAGTCCCTTGATCGTAGTGGCAGGTCTCTGGCTTCATGATACACATGTCGCAGCTTGCTAGCTTTTTCATGCATACAAAACAGTGGCCTTGCGAATAACTCTTTTTCGTTTTCTTTCCACATGAGCAACAAAAAATATTGCCAGTGTGAGTCAGTGTGAGCGTTTTACCCAGAAACGGAGTTAAGTCGATCTCTTCCTCACCGACAGGAAGACGGTAGTTGACGGCACCGTCCAGAGAAGCACGCATTTTGTTTAGCGTGCCAGTTGCAATTAATGACATGACATTACTCATTATTGTGTTTTTGCACAGTATATACTGAAGTGGAGAAGAGATGCAGGGTTGACAGGAGCTTTAAAGTAAATGTCTTGCACTAAATTATTATGCATCGTGTTTTATTTTCTAAAAATTATGGCTGTGAAATGCTTCGCAAATAGAAGTTGGGCTGCACTTTTTAGAAATTTTAAAACGTGATGACGGTTCAAAATCCGTTACTATGTGTCGAAAATAAGAATTGAATGAAAAAGCGATTTTATTTCTTGATAAATCACCTTGATTTCATTTTTTGAAATTATTGAACCCCACGTATTGTATAATCTCAGCAGGTCACTTGCCCATGAAGTGGATCCATAACTTTATCTTTGCTCTTTCTATTTGCACTATCAGTTTGGTTGCCCTTTATAGTGTGCTTGGCGATACGCGAAAGCTGACCATTACACCTGAGCATTTCAATATCTATGCAACTAAAGATGCCAGTGAAGGAGGTGTGAGTGAGGCAGATATCACATACGATCGGCAAAGCCTAGTTCTTAGCTGTGAACTAAAGCAGAGCTCGTATGCTTGGCCTTATTGCGGAATCTCGGTTTATACCGATTCAGCAACGCCAACACAGGGTATTGACCTTTCCAACTACCATACGATTCGATTGAAGGTGCGATATGAAGAGGCAGGAATAGGGGCTAACCCTAGCCACGACCTACGTTTGTATCTTCGCAATTATAATTCTGAGTATTCCAAGCCGGACGACGAGTACACCATTAAATATAATGGCATGCAGTTTTCTCCATCGGGTTCGAGCGATATTGTCGAAATTCCGATTAAAAATCTTCAGGTGATGACCTGGTGGTTAGTAGATAACGGAGTCGCGATTGAACACTCTGCACCTGAATTTTCAAACATCACACGTATTGATATTGCAACTGGGTCTGGTGCGGCACTTGGTAAACATAGAATTGTGATTGATAAAATTGAGTTTGAAGGCGCTTACCTTGCGCAAGAAACATTGTTGTATGCATTATTACTCTCTTGGATGGCGCTTGGACTGGCGTTTTCACTGAATGAGTTACGAAAAAATAGAGTGGCTTATGAAAAAGCACAAAAGCGTCACCGTCATTTGGAGAAGGTGAATGATACTTTGCGAGCTCAAAACTATGAGTTTGCAGAGTTAGCGCATCGAGATGCTTTGACGGGCGCGATGAACCGATATGCTGTGCAACACTGGCTGGAACAACAATCTCGTCAGGTTCGCTGGGGGCATAACACCTTCAGTATTCTCTATTTGGACTTGGATAAGTTTAAAAAGGTGAACGACAAATTTGGGCACCAAATGGGGGATGACATATTGCGCGAATTTGTCATGGTGGTAGCGACTTCTATTTACTCAGACGATCGACTCGTTCGTTGGGGCGGCGAAGAGTTTGTCGTATTTTGCCCTGATACCAATATTGAACAAGCGTTAGAGAAGGCAGAAATGATTCGCAAAAATGTGGAGGATCATTTGTGGGTGCACGGTGAATCATTAACTTGCAGTATTGGCATTGCCCAAATGCAGAATGAACGCGTCTCAGAAACCATGGCGAGAGCTGACGAAGTGTTGTATCAGGCGAAGCGCAATGGTCGCAACCGAGTGGAAGCTCATTATGGTTTACTTGCTTGCGAAAAGAAGCAAGCCTGATAGCCGTTCACTGAAAGGAAAAAAAAAGGTGGCCAACTGGCCACCAAGAGGGAAACTGCTGAACACCACTTAGGGGGGAAGTTTGGGTTATCGATACGATTACCGTGAGCAGCAGTGTAGTGCTAATCGAACTTGCTATTTTTACCAGAACAACCAAGCGAAAAGCGTTAGTGCAGCAATACAGGCAATGTTTAATACGAAACCAATTCGCATCATTTCTTTTTGCTTGATATGACCCGTACCGAACACAATCGCGTTTGGAGGTGTTGCAACTGGTAACATAAATGCACAAGATGCAGCGACGGCAATCAGTGCAGAAAGAATAACCGGAGACATGCCCAAGGCTTCTGCAATGGTCGCAAATACAGGGACAAGTAGCGCAGCACTGGCGGTGTTACTCGCAAACTCAGTTAAGAAGACAACAAAAGCAACCACTGCAAGAATCGTTAAGAGAATACCGGCTTGCTCAAGGAAGCCTGACAAGCTATGAGCTAAAAATACGCTTGTTCCGGTTGCTTTTAGGACGTTACTCAGACAGATACCACCACCAAATAGGATTAACACACCCCAGTCGGTTGTTTTCTCAATATCTTTCCACTCGACGGCGCGAGAAGCACCAAGTAGAAGGATGGCGCCAATAGCTACAAGAGTATCGAACTTCGCGAAGCCACCCAGCATAGCGTTAATAGGCTTACTGAATATCCACAACGTCACGGTCAGTAAGAAAATCGCCAACGTAATCATTTTGCCGTTTGTCCATTCGACTGGTTGATGGTCAAGGTCAAACTTGTGGCTAAGGTCAGGCTTAGTCATCGTGTACAATACGAGGATAGCGATTGGCATTAATACTAGGGAAATAGGTACACCAAACTTCATCCATTCAGTGAAGCTAAGGCCAACTTCAGCTGCTGCAATTGCGTTTGGTGGGCTACCAACCAGTGTTGCAATACCACCAATTGAAGCACTGTAAGCTATACCGAGTAGAACAAACAAAAAGGTGTTGTGGTTTTTCTTGGCGTCTAGCTTTGTCATCACACCCAGCACAAGCGGTAACATCATCGCGGCGGTGGCGGTGTTTGAAATCCACATTGACAGGCCAGCACTCACACCAAATAGCATGAATACAGCGACAGACATTTTTCCTCTTGCCAGCAATAGTACTTTATCTGCAATAGCTTGATCTAACTTTTGTTTATGTAGAGCCGCAGCTAGTGCAAAACCACCCAAAAATAGAAAAATGATGGAGTTGGAAAAGTTATTCAGTGCGGCTTGAGTGTTGAACACACCCAAAAATACCGCAAGTAGTGGTATGAGCAGCGCAGTAATGCTGACGTGAATCGCTTCGGTTAGCCACAAAATAGCAACAAAAACTAAGATGCTCAGGCCGGTTACTACTTGTGGTTCAAAGGGTAAGGTATTAAACAAGATAATGAACAATAGGATATTCGCGTTCAAAATCATGCTGTTGCGAGTGAAGAACCAATTCTTCAATGTCACAGCGAGTGCGGTCATGGGTAGTGCTCCTTTTGCATTGCCTTTTGTCGGTTTTTTTATGGCAAAGTAACTGACTTGTAGTTATTTATTGATGAAATGTTACTTTGAATGCGAAAAAGAGTTTTGCCTGAATCGTAGAGCAAATTAGAAAGTGTGATGTTGAGAATTGGAAATGGGTAGAAAACTACCCATTTGTTTTATAGAAATGTTACTAGGCTTGTGAGCCACGTTATTCCTCTATTCGACGGGGACTTGAAGAGGCTCGTTAGCTGCTTTATTTGGCTCTTTTACTGCGACGATAGGTTCTTGAGGGCCAAGAAACTTAGGCTGCGTATTGATAATATACAGGTCTAAAAACGCTTTCACACGGGCTAGCAGTTCTCGAACACGCATCGATGTTTTTTGCTTGTTGGCCGTCGGCCCTGCTACCGCGAGACACTGTGCATCAATGCTGTAAGCATCAGCGATGAACAGTGCGCGTTCGCAGTGAAAGCGTTGAGTCACAATCAGAAATCGCTCCGAAGCAAAAATTTTTTTTGCTCGTACAATCGAATCTAAGGTACGAAAGCCAGCATAATCAAGGTGAATCACTTCTTCAGGCACGCCTGCTTTAAGTAAGTCGCGTTTCATTGTCCACGGTTCGTTGTATGAACGGTGGGCGTTATCACCACTCAATAAAAACTGTTTTACTTTGCCTTGGTTGTAAAGCTCAATCGCCGCATTAATGCGATGAGTGTAGTAAGTGTTGAGGATCTTTCCGATGTATTTACTGGTACCAAGAACTACGGCAACCTCATGTTGAGGGATTTGCTCGTATTCAGTGAAAATGCTCTCTTTGGCTTGTAAAACCACCCACCGGTCGATGGCAATAACAGAAACAAGCAGACTAAGTGCAGAGATCGACAAAATCAAAGCAAATCGCTTCCAGGAAAATTTCAGCTTCCACTTTGATCTTATGCGAGAAAACAACAAAACGTTTTATATCCTTAACTAAAAATGTAGTTCTCATCATATCTGATAGAAACAAAAAGAGAGAAGCCCATTTATGCCAAAATCTGGTTAGGATGATAAAAAAATAAAAGCCCCTACATGGTAGGGGCTAATTATTAAACGAATTGTCTCAAGCTTAGAACGCAGTGCGTTTGTAGCGGCGGTAAACAGGTTGCCAGAACGACTGTTCAATCGCCACGTTCAATGCTTCATCAGTAATTTCTAATGCGACACCTTGTTCAATTGCCTTTTTACCAACGGCAAATGCGATTTTTTTCGATACTAAGTGGATCTCTTCTAGTGGTGGAAGTAGAGCACCACGACCATTGATTGCTAGAGGAGAACATGTTGCTAGCGCGCGACTTGATTCCATTAGCATCTCGTCAGTGACACGTTTTGCATTGACAGCAAGTACACCAAGGCCAATGCCTGGGAAGATGTAGCTGTTGTTACATTGTGCAATAGGGTAAGTGCGACCTTCATGAACCACTGGCTCAAATGGGCTACCTGTTGCAACCAGTGCTTCACCATTTGTCCAACGAATGATGTCGTTCGGTGTCGCTTCCACGCGGCTTGTTGGGTTCGACAGTGGGAAGACAATCGGACGCTTACAGTGTTTATGCATTTCTTCGATGACTTCTTGGCTAAATAGGCCAGGAGCACCAGAAACACCAATTAGTACCGTTGGCTTCGCGTTACGCATTACATCGAGTAGTGAGAAGCCATTTCCTTCATTTTCCCACTCTTTCGTATTGGTATGCTTTTGCACCAAGCGTTGTTGGAAATCAAGAAGGTTAGGCATGCCTTCTTGTAACAGACCCCAACGGTCAACCATGTAAACTTGCGAGCGAGCTTGCTCGTCAGAAATTCCTTCCGATACCATTTGTGCGATGATCGCTTCTGCGATACCACAACCAGCAGACCCTGCGCCTAGGAAGGTAATACGTTGTTTAGAAAGCTGAGTTCCTGCTGCTTTACAAGCTGCAAGTAGAGAGCCAACAGTAACAGCAGCAGTACCCTGAATATCATCATTGAAGCAACACACGCGGTCTTTGTAACGCTCAAGAAGAGGCATCGCATTTTTCTGAGCAAAGTCTTCGAACTGGATCAAAGCATCAGGCCAACGGCGCTGCACCGCTTGGATAAACTCTTCTACAAATGCATCGTATTCTGCACCCGTAATACGAGGATGACGCCAACCCATGTACATCGGATCAGCTAAGCGTTGCGGGTTATTGGTACCCACATCAAGCACGATTGGTAGCGTGTAAGCAGGGCTGATACCACCACACGCGGTATATAGTGACAGTTTACCGATAGGAATACCCATGCCGCCGATACCTTGGTCACCCAAGCCAAGGATACGTTCGCCATCTGTCACAACAATCACTTTAACGTTGTGGTTTGCTGCGTTGTTCAGCAAGTCGTCAATACGGTCACGGTTCGGGTATGAAATGAACAGACCACGACCACGACGGTAAATGTTAGAGAAGTTTTCACATGCTGCGCCAACAGTCGGCGTGTAGATGATAGGCATCATCTCAGAAATGTGATTTTGCACTAGGCGGTAATACAATGTTTCGTTGGTGTCTTGGATGTTACGCAGATAAATGTGCTTATCCATATCGCTTTCGAAACTTTTGTATTGCTGGTAGGCACGTTCCACCTGCTCTTGGATAGTTTCGGTCGACTCTGGAAGCAGACCTTCTAAGTTGAATGAACTACGTTCTTCAGCAGAGAATGCACTGCCTTTGTTCAAAAGAGGGGTTGCTAAAAGAGCCGGACCCGCATATGGAATATATAGTGGGCGTTTATCGTTGTTCATTGGGTGCCTTATGTAGGGTTGAAGGATGCGCACCAAATTTTAACGGGTTCACTATTTAGTTGTAAACATGCGTTGATGCACATCAATGTAATGTCGCAAAAAAATTCAGATACCGACGAAAATATCGGCAATATTGGTTGTTTAGAGATACCTAAAGCAGGATTTTTTTACTTGGGTATAATGTTTTGCATCATCAAATCAAATCCAATTTCTATGTTTCAACTACCTATCGACAGCCTGCAAGCCGAGTTTGACCATCATGTAAACCTTAACCATCTTGTGGTGGAAGCCGAAACCGGGTCGGGTAAATCTACCCGCTTGCCCATGTGGGCGGCAAAACACGGACGCGTTCTGGTTATTGAACCACGTCGAATTGCTTGTACCTCGCTGGCTGAATTTCTTGCGGAGCAATCTGGAGAGCCAATAGGTCGCAAAGTCGGTTACGCGGTCAAGCTTCATGCCTACTTTGATGAAAAAACCGAAGTTGTATTTGTGACTCCGGGGGTTGCACTGCGTTGGTTTTCGGAAAACAAGCTAGCAGACTTTGATGTCGTGATAGTGGACGAATTTCACGAGCGACGCTGGGATATTGATCTATTAACCGCCATTTTGAAGCAAGGAAATCAACATCGATTGATCGTCACTTCCGCTACCTTAGAAGGCGAAAAGCTTGCTCGTTACCTGAATGCTAAGCGCCTGAGTTCGGAGGGACGTTGCTTTCCAGTCACGGTGACACATCGTTCTACAGACAGCCGCTATTTACCGAACAAAAAGGGATGTGAACAGGAGGTTGTCGGAGCGGTAAAAGAAGCACTGGAAGATGAAGATGGCGATATTCTTGTTTTTCTCCCAGGACGTAAAGAGATCGCCCAATGCGCGCAGATGCTACAAAGCAGCAGTGATGTCATGGTGGTTAAACTTCATGCCTCGGTCAGTGATGAAGAACGACATCGTGCGCTGACGGTACAAAAGCAACGGAAAGTCGTATTGGCAACCAACGTCGCGGAAACCTCTCTGACCATTCCTAATATCCGTGTGGTAATCGATAGTGGTTTAGAGCGCAGAACTGTACAACGAAATGGACGTACAGCACTGACATTAACCAACATTTCTAAGGCCAGTGCCGCGCAGCGAATGGGGCGAGCAGGTCGCGTTACCGAAGGGGCTTGTATTCGTCTATATGGTGAGCACGCGCCTTTAGAGTTGGTGACACCTCCAGAATTAGACAGAGAAGAGCTCGTCGAACCCATGCTGGCAGCGGCTTGTTGTGGATACCGTCTTTCAACACTCGATTTTCTCGACTCAATTCCTCCAAAGTCGCTAGAGGCATCTCATTCGACGTTGTTATCTATGGAAGCGATTGATGAGGATGGCAATGTCACGCAGCATGGGAGAAAAGTATATCCACTACCCATTGATGCACTGTTTGCCGATCTCGTTACCAGAATTCAAGCGAAGCCAGAGAAGGAAGCAATGATTGATTTGGCTGCCGCCTTATCTGTGCCTGCGCAGCTCTATCAGCGACAAAGTGGTGAAGTTGCTGAGCTTCTATCTCAAGAGGAGCCATACGGATGTGATGTCTCTTTGTTGATCCGTTTGGTTCGGGGGGAGCGACTTCCGGGCATTGTCATTGATGCCAGCGCACTCGAAGAGGCACAAGGTTTAGCGAAACAAATGCGAGAAGTATTTGAATTACCGGAACTTGACGTTGCCTCTCGATATAAACGTGAAGCGCTCTTTTTCTCCATCGCCTCATTGCACCCTGAGCTTGTGTTTGTCCGACGAGCTCGTCGAAGGGATGCTCTAGGAAATGGCGTAGTCGAGATGCTGGTTGGGCGTAACAGCCGCTTTCCTGATAAAGAAGAAGCGGCCATCGTGCTAGATAGCCATAGCGTGCCAGGACGAGGCGTTAAGCAAACACTGAACCTCGCATCGGTTATGATGCCTATCCCGCTGACATTATTACGCGAACTTGAGCTAGGGGAGTGGCAACAAGGTGAGACGAATTATGAAGAGGAGACCCCAAGAGCAACGATGCATTTGGTCTACGCCGGACGAACAATCTGTACTGAACATCAAGCGTTAAAAGGTGATGTTGCTGTTCAGTCTATTGTCGAAATGATAGAAGACGAGACACTGTTACCAGGATTTGCTTCTCAAAGAAAACAACAAATCCAACACTGGAAACTCTACAACGCATTGGGCCTTAATGTCGAAGGAGAAGAGGTTAACGACTTGGCCTCCTTGACATTTTCTAGCTGGTTAAAGGATCAGTTGGAAACATTAGGCGTTGAAAATGTCGATGATATGGCGTTGTTTGAACCGGAAGACTTAACATTTAACGGTGTTCCAGAATGGGAATACGACGATTTCACGGAGCAGTACCCTTTAGAACTTTCGCTGCCAGAACTCCAACTGGATGTTGAGTATTACGCGTCTCGCAAGCTAGTACAGGTCGTTTATCGAGAGGGAAACCGTAAGGGAGACCCGAAGCGTTGGGAGCTGCCACGTTGGGCTGGTTGGAAGATACAGTATAAAAAGGCCAGTCGAGTGATTGATGTAAAGTAGGTCGGCGGATGACGTTGTGACAAGAATTGATATTTTCTTGGTGAATCTATAATGATTTCATATTGATAGCGTTACTTGCGTGTTGTTTTTAGTTTCTTATTGAAATATTAATCAATTGAATGCTTATATATGGCGAAGCTGTACATCAGTTGTTACAAAGCTGGTTTTAATATTTCCTTTTGTATGTAAATTAGGGCATAAAAGACGAATGTTTTATATCCCATTGCTATATCAAAACAGTTGAACGATATTTGGTATATCTCATTTTCGAGTGTCGGGGGCATAGAATGGATCAACAAGGAAAGACGTGCATTGAATTCGACTACACTAGCTTTTTAGGAGCGACAGGTAGTAAAAAATGGACCTTTTTAGAGGCATTTGCCACCATCGCGCCTATTTTCGGTTTGATGTGGAAACAGAACATTGCGGAATTGCGCAAGCCTGAAGATCGGTTGTGGGATGCCGCATTAAAATCGATGTCTTCTCGTAAAAGTGATGAATCCAATTTGGTCCGCTTAACCCAGCTAGCTAAACATGAAGGGATCAATGAATTGCGAGTCGTTATGCCATATTCGCTCGATGTTCAGCAAATCGAGTACATAGAATCTCGCAGTCAGTTGAAGGTGGACACGTCAGAACAAGATGTTCTTAACATCAAGTTTTAGGCTGAGTATTTCCACTTCATCGATGTACTACTTAACAATAGTGCAATGAAAAGCGACCTCAAAGTAGGTCGCTTTTTTATTTTGAGGTTTTTGTCACAGGTCTTAGGAAGTGTGATGAATATAGAGTATTTGCACTTAAATTAACAAAAATGTAACGTTTGGAAATGCAATTGTCATAACTAGCTTCTAACTTTGTGTTTTTAGGACAAATTACCGACTAAGTGGTTGGTACTGTAAGTTCGAATTAACGTCCCTTATTGGCATACAAGGATGATTGAGTCACCACGTCATTTGGGCATAAAAACAAACACAATAAGAAAGGAAGTCAATATGTCTTTGTCTCGTCGAGACTTTATGAAAGCTGCCTCTTCAACGGCGATTGTTACCGGGCTGGTGGGCTGTGGTAGCGATGCTAGTGAATCTGTTGCGGTTACCTTTGAGCACGGAGTGGCGAGTGGAGATCCTACTCAAACACAAGTAATCATTTGGACTCGTGTTACGACCTCAGCAAGCTACGCAGATGTAAGCTGGCAAGTTTCATCTAACGAAAATTTTACTGATATCGTGCAAAGTGGCACTTTTGCCACAGACACGAGCCGAGATTTCACGGTAAAAGTCGATGTTCAAAATCTCAACGCAAATTCTCGCTACTACTATCGATTCATGGTTGGAGATGTCACTAGCGAAGTCGGGCAAACTCAAACATTACCAGAGGATGGTGTAGAAAAGGCATCCATGGCGGTTGTTTCTTGTGCAAACTATCCTGCTGGCTATTTCCATGTGTATCGAGAGATTTTAAATCAACATGAGCAAGACCCGTTTGATGTGGTGCTTCATCTCGGTGATTACATTTATGAGTATGGTGCTGGTGGCTACGCTAGTGAAGATGCTGAGGCACTAGGGCGAGAGCCAAGCAAAGGCACTGAATGTATTACCTTAGATGATTACCGAAAACGGTATGCGCAATATCGCCAAGATGCTGATCTGCAAGCGTTACATGCGAGCCTACCAATGATTGCTGTCTGGGATGACCATGAGCTTGCAAATGATACTTGGAAAAATGGTGCGGAAAACCATCAAGAAGAGGAAGGCAGTTTTAATGATCGTCGTGCATCTGCGGCTGCCGCGTGGACAGAATGGTTGCCCGTTCGTGAAAACACTTTCTCAAACATGCTGATTTACCGTCAGTTTTCGTTTGGAAGTTTAGTCAATTTGATGATGCTCGACACGCGACTTGTGGGGCGTGATAAACCGTTGGATTATTTCTCGCTCAGCTCACCAACGATGGAAGCTATTGGCGGTTTAGTTGCCCAGTCGCGCAGTCAAGACCGAGAGCTGTTAGGCGCTGACCAACTCGCTTGGCTGATGGATGCGTTCAGTACGCACGACGCAACTTGGAATGTGCTAGGGCAACAAGTGTTAATGTCTCGTATGGAGTTGCCAAGTTCGGTTATGACCGCGATGTTTCAATTGTTTACTGCCACTGAAGAACAAAAAACAGAGGCGTTATTAGCGGTAAACTCTGCGATTACGGGTTATCTCTCTGACCCAAGTTTAGATACCATTGCTTTGCCATATAACCTAGATGCATGGGATGGTTACTACGTTGAGCGAGAGAACGTTTATCAACTGGCCAAAGCCAGCAGTGGTAACTTTGTCTGTTTGGCAGGAGATACGCACAACGCATGGGCAAGTGAGCTTAAAGACGTATCTAAGCATCCTATCGGGGTAGAGTTTGCGACTAGCTCTGTGAGTTCCCCTGGGTTAGAGGCCTACCTCGCGTTAGACCCTGTTGCGATCGCTCAAATGGAATACACGCTGCCGCACTTAGTGTCAGAATTACAGTGGGCAGACATCAAACAGCGTGGCTTTATGCGCGTTACTTTTACGCCCGACAAGGCAGAGTCGACCTGGTATTTCGTATCAACGATTAAAGACAAAACATATCAGGTGACGACCAAGTCAGCCTCTACAACAGATGGCACTACGTTAAATATCGGCTAAACTGAGCCTAATACGAAAAAAGTCCGCAAGCTAGTGCGGACTTTTTATTGGAAAGCATTTAGCAATCTAGCGACAGTGCTAGTCAATCAATCCGTATTCTTTGCTCAGAACTTCGATGATTTCCGCTTTCGGATTCTCACTCAAATGAATCGGCTTGCCTGTAATCTTCTCGGCAATACCAATGTAGGTGCTCGAAATCGCCATCAAAGATTCGACGGGTAAAGCATTATCACGAGCGAGTGCTTCACGCTCTGGCATACGTTCTTTATTTAGCAAGATATCTGGGTCAGGGAAGTGGTTAAGTAGGAACTGGCGGAAACCTTCTTTTGAGTTCTCTACGATGTGACCTGCTTGGTACTCTTTAGCATCCCATATACGAGACGAGTCTGGTGTACCCACTTCATCCATGTAAATCAGCTTTTCATTGCCAGCAGCATCATGAACATAACCAAATTCGAATTTGGTATCGACAAAGATTTGGTCAATTGCTTCTAATGCTTGGCTGATAACGTTAAAGCCTTCTTTCAGCAGTTTTTCGTAGAGTGCGATATCGTCCGCACTTGAGAAGTTAAATGCTTCGTAGTTGTCTACGATATTTTGACGAGTAATATTAACGTCATCCGCTTCTGGCACACCGGGAATGCCTTTTAGAATGCCTTTTGTGGATGGGGTCATTAGCAACTCTGGCAGTGCTTTGTCTTTTTCTAACCCTTCAGGAAGTTGGATTCCACAAAACTCGCGCTCGCCATTTGCGTAAGCGCGCCACATCGAACCCGTGATGTATTTGCGGCAGATGGCTTCGATTTTTACCGGTTTGGCTTTTTGTACAATCCAAACAAAAGGGTGAGGAATGTCTAGAATATGGCTATCTGCTAAGCCATTTTCTTTGAACAGTTTGAACCAGTGATTAGAAATCGCATTAAGCGCAGCCCCTTTACCCGGGACACCATTAAGACCACCTTCAGCATGCCAAATACAATCGAACGCAGAGATTCGGTCGCTAATCACCATGATAGCCAAAGGCGCATCTGGCGCGACATTGTATCCTTTTTCTTTGATCAGTCGGGCGCTGTCTTCATCAGTTAACCAGTAAACTGAACGAACTTTTCCACTATGAACGGGTTTATGGGTGCGAATTGGCAGGTCGTCATTGACGGCAAGTACTTGATTAGCAAGGCTCATTGCGACATTCCTATCATCTTAATCAAACGTCAGAAAGAGAAGATATTCAGCAAAATGTGGGCGCTGAATAAATCGAATGTGGGCATCATACCAGAACTATTTTAACTCGCCAGAGAAAAAGCAAACGTTTGCCTATTTTCTTTAATACAAAAAAAAGCCCCCTTAAAAAGGAGGCGAGATGCAGGATGGATAACGTCGAACTTATTAGTGGTACTTATTAACTCTGCCTTCGACGAAAAAGACTTCACACTGATAGCGCTGCGCCATGTCGCGCAACATAGATTGATTCATAAGTGCAATTTTATTGGATGCGACAACAGCACTGGCATTGCCTGATCGGATGGCTTTTATCACGATCTCGACTTCTGAAAGCTGTTGAGAGGGCTTCATTTGAATAACGTTTTTACAGCAAATATTAGAAGCAGTGAGTTGTTCAAAGTCTGGACGAGGGCAGTCTGCTGTAAACAAAATCCATTGTTTCTGCTGCGATAAAACAGCCAGCTTAGATAGAAGCTGATCCGAAACGGCCATGGGCTTAGTTGCTTGTGCCAATACGTTGTAACGAGAGTATGTATGAGATTGACTTTGTAACTGCATCTTACTGTTCCTTTATACATGCTGTATGCCTATACAGTAGTTTGTTTTGGCGACCTGATCAACAAGTTTCTCAAAAGTTATTTGCGGTTTTTTGAAAAGGAAATAAAAGAATTTTACTTTAAGTAATTGAATTTATTTGTTTATTTTTTATTTCTGATATGTCTAACATCAATTTAAAAATGTGAGGTGAGTAGAAAGTTGGACGAGAGACATACAGGGGTTTACTACTGTATATACAGGTGTTTTTCACGGACAGTGGTTTGTATACAGTGGAAGAGGGCTGATAACCGATGCGACATGCTATGTAGGATAGGAGGGAATACGAGATAGAGATTGGAAATAGGCTTGGGAGATCAAAAAAGCGCCTTATAAAAGGCGCTTTTGAAAATCAGTTCCATTGATTCCGTCTTGCTTAGCTCGCTCGTTGCAAACGTTCGCGCATTTGCAATTCGCCTTGGTTAAATAGGCGCACGTCGATTTTTGCCATATCGTAACAAGCTTTACATGAGTAGTGGTGCTTGCCATCTAAATAATCGTGACGAGTTACAAGACTAGGTTTTTTACACCAATCACAGGTGCCTTCTTCAGTGAACATTGATTTTCTCCCCACCTAGATTAATTTGAGTCGTTAGGTGTTATTTTGCGCCGGGCATTATGGCATAAAAGCGCGACTTAAGTTAAATGTCTGTTAATTTCTTTGAGAGGGAGATCGATTGCGGTGTTTGATTATATGGGAATAAAAGCATGGTAGCCAAAGTATCCTGACCTATTTTTACTGTTTTGTAACATTTTGTGAGACGAGCTTAAAGGCATGATTGAGTCGCTTCATTTCTTCTTCACTGCCCCTTGTGTCAGGATGATAAAGCTTTGATAACTGTCTATAGCGTAGCTTGATTGCCTGTAAATCAGGGATGGTTTGTGGTGTGTAGCCAAACATAGCACACGCGACGCTTAGCTTATGGTTTTCTGCCTGAGTTTTGGATTTCTTAAATTCTCTGAATACTTTCTCTAACTGACGCTTCAGTTGCTTGTTCGTAAACTCTAGCTCTTTTATTTTTTCCGCCATTCGTTGATTTTGGCTTTCCCCTTTGGCTTCACGCGCTTTTCTATTCTGCTTGAGTTTTTTGATCACGAGGAAACTTAAGCCGCTGATGATGAGTATCGCCGCTAGCCAAATCAGCCATAGAAACTGCGAGTGTTCTACTTTGGGGGTTGCAACTGTGCTTTTCTCTTCTTGTGTTTGCTCCGCCTTTTTATCGAGCGACTTTATTTGCGAGACTTGTTTAGCTCGCAGTTGGTTGAAGCGCAGCTCTAACAGTTGATTATAAGCTTGTTCTGCTGCTGGATTATGCTGAGAAGCCATTTGATACAAGGCTTCAGTCAATTGAGAAGTTGTGACCTTATCTGGATTGCGCTGAATAAAATCGGCGAGAAGAAAGCCACGATCGGTTGGGTCATTGAGTGCGATAGAGGTTAGCCAATATAACGCTTGTGTTTCATTTTTTTCGCCATTTATCCCTTTAGCAAAGTCGTTCGCGAGCTGTTTTTGTGCAGGGAGGTAACCTTGGTTGGCGGATTGCTCTAGCCAGTAGCGCGTTTCTGGTGAGGCTTCAGCTTCGTTTGATGCCAATAATTGTTGTGCGTACTCGTATTGTTCGATGGGGTCATTTGGAGCTTGAGAGGCAAGTGAGTAGCCAGAAAAGCTAAGGCTAAATAAGCAGAGTAGGGCAGACGTTTTGACAGACATTAATATGTCAGGCCTAACGATAATGGTTAGGCCTGCTCCGGTAATTTTTTATTATTACCGTTATGGTGCAACCAAATTACTTCAGTGGCAAGATCTGGATTTCAACACGACGGTTGCACGCACGACCTTCAGAAGTTTGGTTTGAGCAAATTGGGTTACGTTCGCCGTAGCCGCGTGCAATTGCACGACCAGGTGCAACGTTTTGAGATACTAGGAATTGACGTACGGACTCTGCACGGCGCTCTGACAACGTTTGGTTGTATGACTCACTGCCTGTGCTATCCGTGTAACCATCAATAACGAGACTGGTATCTGGGTACTCAACTAGGATGCGAGCAACACCGCGTAGAGTGTTATGGATACTAGCATCAAGTTGGTAAGAGCTTGAAGAGAAGCCGATACCGTTTTCCATACGCAGTAAAAGCTGATTTTCACCAACACGCTGAACTTGTACGCCAGAGTTTAGCAAAGCGCGACGTAATTCCGCTTCTTGTTGGTCAAAGTAGTAACCAACGCCAGCGCCAGTCGCTCCGCCTGCGGCTGCACCAATGAGTGCATGCTGACGACGTTCTTTAGCATCATCACCCGTTGCTAGGCCGATTGCTGCGCCAGCGATCGCACCAATAAGCGCGCCTTGCGTGGTGGAGTTAGTTTCGTATTCACCCGTTGTTGCATTTTGGCGTTGAGTGGCTTGACAGCCAGTAAGAGCTAGCACTAGAGCTAGTGCAATAGGCATCTTTTTCAAGGGAAAATCTCCGTATAAAACTGAGGCGAAACCATGCCTCATAATGGGATGCGAATTATGAATAAACAAGCATTAATATTTGTTATGAGAAAGTAAGATTGATAAGAGTTTCTGTAAGAAAATTCCTACCAATACTGCCAAAGCTCTCAAAGTAAGCCCCATCGACATCGAAGTCATTGCTGCTTATGTGAATCCTTTACTATTCTGGCTATTTCGATGAATCGCCCAACATTTTGCGTGCTTGTTCGCCGCCCACTCCACGGTTAACTGAAACCTTTCTACCTTTCTTTAAGCCCACTTCGTAGTCTTCAGTTAGGTTTTTCATTGCTTCTTTCAATTGCTTCTTGAACGTTTCGCGGTCAATGTTTTGGAATTCTTTATCAATATAGTCATTAATTTTATTGGCCGACTCTTCATCTGGAGAAATAATTGGCAATTTTTCAATCGCGCCTTCCACCCAGCCAGATACAAATGAGTTCACACGGCGAGTCACTTCCTGAGAAGAGGTGCCGGTGCCAGCAAAGCTGTTTCGGAATTGTCCGGTACTTTCGTTCATCTCGCGATAAACAATATCGAAAGCAAATGCAGCAAAAATAGCGCGATCTGCTTCACCGATAAATTCGACACGTTTGAGCCCTTTGTGATTCAACAATACTGCTTCGACACCGAATTTTGTGTTAATGCCGCGAATCACTCGCAATATGGTAGAACTGATGTTCGCTGGTAGCAGATGAGAAGATTGTGTTTTTCCCATTCTGATGAACTCAATATCGTCTTTATCGAGACCATATTTAAGCATGAGGCGATGTGCCATTTTGATAGCATTGGCAGCCTCATTAACATTAGCGGAATTGCCCAGTTCTAAGCACTTGGCGATTTTTTTCAGAGCTTTTTGTTTATCCATCGACAACCAATAACGAAAGCAGAAAATTTATGAAGTCAGACATATTACCTTTTTTGACATAAAAACGAAATACAAGGTGGGACTGAAGATAATTTCAGCACATAAAAAGAAGCCTCGCATTAAGCGAGGCTGGCGTTTTAGTTCGTCGTAATCAGTATGAAGTCGTACTTGTGTCTAAGAAGCCATTCTTCATTAAGATTCGTTAGAATTACAACCCGAGCTGGTTGAGCAAGTCATCGGCATCATCGTTTGATCCCGACGATTTAGATTCTTTCTCAGCCAACTGTTTACGTGTGGCCTCTAAAATGTCGTCTGGGTTTTCGTCTTCAGCAACTTCAAACTCTTCCAGTTGGATGAACTCAGTTTTATCCATTGCTAGTTCGAGATAGAAAATATTGTTGTTTTCGGTGGAGAACGTCACTCTGCGCGCTTGAGGGCGGTCAAGGTTGGTATCAACTTGTAAGATAACTTGCTTATTCAGCGCCAGCATTTTTGGTTGGTTTTGTGTGATGTTCGTTTGCAGGTCTTTACGAATTTTATTAGTGAAGTCTCCGACCAGTTGATTCATGAGTTCACCCAGAACATCGCCTACCTCGTCAGAAGTATGAGATATTGCCAGTTCTTCTTCTGGCATGCCCATATTACGCATGTAGTTGGTGTAGATCTCCAGTGCGGCTTTTGCCGTAAAATTAATCACAACTAGCCCGGTAAATCCGCCATCAAACAGAACAAAACAGCCAAAATCTGGTTTGAGGCTAGTCTTGTGGATTTTTTGCACCATTGCTGAATAATTTACTTGAGAAGATGTCGCCGAAGTAAGTACGCCAGAAACAGACTGGCAAAGTTTGAGAAGGATATCTTCAGTGGTCACAATTTTATTTTTTTTCATTCTGAAAACTCATCTAGAAACGCGATTCGTTCCCCAATGTAAGGCATCAAGCGTGAAAAAATAAAGCATAAGTTTAATTATTGTATCGAGATTCTGATTTGCTCGTCTTTTTAAATGTTGTAAAGTGACGAAATTCAAAGAATATTACTTCACTAACTCTTTTGTGGTGTTTTTTTTCGCTTAGCGCCAATTTGTATGAGAAGTGAGCAAATAATTACACAACCCGCAGCTGATCGGATCAGCGTCGTAGGGGCAGGAAGCAAATGTTACCAAGATTACACTCGCAAACTGATGTCGATCCTCTTGTTCTTAGTTTTCTGAAAGAGCTTGAGCACGCCGGATTCACTGGTGATATCGAAAGCCAATATTCAAGCCGACTAGCGGTTGCCACTGACAACAGTGTTTACCAGCAACTTCCTCAGTCTGTCGTTCATCCCAAAACGACAGAAGATGTTTCTCTCCTCGGGAAACTGAGCAATAAAGAAAAGTACGAACGAATTACCTTTTCACCTCGTGGTGGTGGCACAGGGACCAATGGTCAGTCGCTAACCAAAGGTATTGTGGTGGATATGTCTCGTCACATGAACAAAGTGCTTGAGATTAATGAGAAAGAAGGCTGGGTTCGTGTACAAACTGGTGTAGTGAAAGACCAGTTAAATGACGCTGTTCGTCCTTATGGCTACTTCTTCTCTCCAGACTTATCTACCAGTAACCGTGCAACGATTGGCGGCATGGTCAACACCGATGCTTCTGGTCAAGGTTCTCTGAAATACGGAAAAACATCCGATCATGTTTTGTCGCTACAAGCGGTGTTTGCTGATGGTTCAATTTTAGAGTCGGACTTGTCTCACGGTTACCCAAAAGAAGGCGAGTTTGCTGCCAAGGCGCTACGTGTAACGGAATCCGTATGTCGTGAAAAACGCCAGCAGATCGTAGATAAGTTTCCTCCTCTTAACCGATTTTTAACGGGCTACGATTTAAAAAATGCCTTGAATGAAGACGGTGACCGTTTCGATATCACACGAGTACTTTGCGGCGCGGAAGGTTCATTGGCATTTATTACCGAAGCGAAGCTAAATCTAACGCCAATTCCGAAAGCACGTACTTTGGTTAACGTTAAATACAACAGCTTTGACTCTGCGCTGCGTAATGCACCGTTGATGGTCGAAGCGAAAGCGCTATCTGTAGAAACCGTTGACTCGAAAGTGCTTAATCTCGCGAAGCAAGATATCGTTTGGCACACCGTGAGCGATTTACTTACCGATGTTCCAAATAAAGAGATGCTTGGCATCAATATGGTGGAATACGCAGGTCAGGACGAAGAGGAAGTTGCTGCTCAGGTTGCAGCATTGACCGCCAAGCTCGATACCATGTTGGAAACAGAAGAAGCGGGCATTATCGGCTACCAAGTTTGTAACGATGTAGCGAGCATTGGGCGTATTTACAACATGCGTAAAAAAGCGGTGGGTTTGTTAGGCGCAGCAAAAGGTCGTGCTAAACCGGTCGCATTCGCTGAAGATACCTGTGTGCCACCAGAAAACCTGGCGGACTTCATTGTAGAGTTTCGAGAACTGTTAGACAGCAAGTCTCTGAATTACGGCATGTTTGGTCACGTCGATGCTGGGGTGCTTCACGTACGTCCTGCGTTGGATTTGTGTGACCCGCACCAAGAAGCATTGATGCACGAAGTTTCTGATGAAGTGGTCAAGCTGGTGGCGAAATACGGCGGTTTGATGTGGGGTGAACACGGCAAAGGTTTCCGTTCAGAATATGGCCCTGAGTTTTTCGGCGACGAGTTGTTTACTGAACTGAGACGTGTGAAAGCGGCATTCGATCCACACAACAAAATGAACCCGGGCAAAATCTGTACACCGCTGGATAGTGATGCAGAGCTTGTCAAAGTTACCGATACCAAACGTGGTTACTATGACCGTCAGATTGACGTTCAAGTACGTGACAGCTTTAAACAAGCGATGGAATGTAACGGTAACGGTTTGTGTTTTAACTATGATACCAGCTCGCCAATGTGTCCATCGATGAAAGTAACAGCCGATCGTCGTCATTCACCGAAAGGTCGTGCGGGTTTGGTTCGCGAGTGGTTGCGTCAGCTTACTGAGCAAGGCATTGATATTCTTGACTTAGAAAAGCAAACACTAGAAAACAAAACATCAATCAAAACCATGATTGACCGCGTACGTCATTCTATCAATCGTCGTCACGAGTATGACTTCTCTCACGAAGTGTATGAAGCGATGAATGGTTGTTTGGCGTGTAAAGCGTGTGCGAGTCAGTGTCCGATTAAAGTCGATGTTCCGAGCTTTCGCTCACGTTTTTTAAACATCTATCACTCTCGTTATCAACGTCCTGCAAAAGACTATCTGGTTGCGAACATTGAGACTATGCTGCCGATGATGGCAAAAGCGCCAGGTGTCGTAAATGGTGTTTTGAAGCAGTCGTGGGTGAAAAGTTTAACGGCATCTACGGTCGGGTATGTCGATGCGCCGTTGTTATCAGTACCCACCTTGAAACAACGAGTAGAGTCGCTGACAACGCCTTATGATCTGCAAGCGCTCAGTGGTTTGTCTTCGTCTGAAAAGAGCAAGCATGTTTTAATTGTTCAAGACCCATTCACTAGCTACTACGACGCTGATGTCGTTGAAGACTTCGTTAAGTTATTGAAAAAGCTGGGCATGAATCCGGTGCTTCTGCCGTTTAAGCCGAATGGTAAAGCACAACACATTAAAGGGTTTTTACGTCAGTTTAAGGACACAGCAGCCGACACAGCGAAGTTCTTGGCGATGGTCGCGGATTTGGATATCCCATTAGTTGGCGTCGATCCTGCTTTGGTGCTGTGTTATCGAGATGAATACGCTGAAGTACTTGGCAGTAAGCGAGGTAATTTCGATGTACTAACAGCCCACGAATGGCTTTACCCAAGACTAGAAGCGTTTGAAAGCGGAGAGCATAAGGCGCAGGAACCTTGGTATCTGTTTGCGCACTGTACTGAAAAAACCAAAATGCCAAATGCGGAAAAAGAGTGGGGCGCTATTTTTGCTCACTTTGGTGCAGTTTTGAATACGGTACCTGTTGGCTGTTGTGGTATGGCGGGTACGTTTGGTCATGAGGTTGATAAGTTGTCGATGTCGAAAGATATTTACAATTTAAGCTGGAAGCCAAGCTTAGATAAGTTGGATAGCGAGAGATGTTTGATTACAGGCTATTCTTGCCGCAGCCAAGTGAAACGCTTTGAAGGAACGAAGCCCAAGCATCCCGTTCAGGCATTGTTAACTTTGTTGTAATCGGACTAAATCAAGCCCAGTTTTACTGGGCTTTTTAGAAACCGTACTTAGACCCTTTCAAAGGATATGAATCTTGAGAAAACTTGAACTCAAAGTCCCACCTGTTGCGGTGTTTTTGTTAGTCATACTTTTGATGTACGGACTTAAAGTTTTGACGCCGAGCATGAACATTCGAGTACCCTTTGTTGAATTTGTAGTAGGTGTATTAACTTTGTTGTCTGGCTACATGGGCATTGCTGGCGTGTATGAATTTCGCAAAGTAAAAACCACAGTGAACCCAGTAAAACCTGAAGCGGCATCTTCTGTTGTAAGAACTGGTGTGTTTGCCTTTTCACGCAACCCTATGTACACGGCATTATTGCTTCTAATCATAGCAACTGGTTTGTGGTGGCAGCACTTGAGTGTGGTGCTTTGTGGCGTGATATTTGTCAGTTATATGAATCGGTTTCAAATCAAGCCTGAGGAACGCGTTTTAGAGCGATTGTTTGGTGAAGAGTATGTGGATTATAAAAACCATGTTCGTCGTTGGCTCTAAGCATTGCGTTTAGTTTTGTTTGGATGAGACATAAAAAGAAAGCCCAACGGTCGACGTTGGGCTTTCTTTTAGTAAACACGTTTTTTGTGCGCTTCTGATAGGGTAGTCGACTAGGCTGCCTTAACGAACTTTGCTAGGAATGCATCCTTACGTTCATTAAAGCGGCGTACAAGGTCGTCAACCGCTTCTTGGTCATATGGCTTCAAGCCACTTGCAACCATGCGCTTAATACCTTTGCCAACGACTTCACCGTCTTCTTTGAACGCAAAGTTTAAGGTGACTACACCTCGTTTTCCTTCTACGTCGAATGTTGCGCCAGTGAAATCCACCTCTGGATGCGTAAGGTCTAAGCGTGAAAATTCGACTTCCATACTTTCATAAATAACTAATGGACGCTGGCAGTTGATCATCATTTGCTTCTCTTCCATAAGAGGAACCATGATGTGAGGGAAGTTCATACCAGAAAATTGCACGTAATTTGTCACTACATGCTCAATAAATGCCGGATCGTGGTTAGTTTCACCTTCACGGGACATGTGTAAGTATTCTTTACCTGCCTCGTCAACAACAGCGCTTTCTTTGTCACACTTATTTTCAATATGAAGTGCTACACCATCGTTTACCATGCCAGAGAAGTTAAAACGCATCTTTTGGCTAACGCCTTCTTTACTAAGGAGCACTGCGAAAAGTAAATCCCCAGGGACACAAAAGCGTTTGTTGTCTTCATCATGAATTGGGTTGTAGTCACCTGCGACACGTTTTGCAAAGTGGCTTGCTTGTTCGCGAGTGAACTGAAACTGGTGATTAGTGTTTGAAAAATAAGGTGTTAGAAACATAATTTTTACGTAGTAACCAAAACTGTGTGGGATTATATGCGAATATCTGCGTAGCAATGGTCCATCCAGTGAAAACTTCACCGTATCCTAACAATAAGACACTATTTCGGCGGATAAACCGTTAAAAACGCATACTTTAGCAACGCTTTTATTTGTGAAAACAATAAACAACGACCTTTTCGCTCGCCTATCTTTTAAAGTATAGCCATCAAAGTAGACTGGCGTTCATAAATAGTGCCATCAACATGTTTAATCGTATGTAAAAAGGCTCCACGCTGAACGTAGAGCCTTCAAGTCATTATCTGTTTATTCGATGAAATGCCAGTTATGCTTGGTTATTGAACACTTGGTAACAAGCTCTCTGGCATGAGCGTGTTGTGGATAGCCAGCTTAAGCAGAGTATTTGCCTGTTCAATGTCTGGAGCAAAGTAGCGATCTTTATCGTAGAACGATACTTTTTCACGCAACATTTGTTTCGCAATCTCAATACGCTCAGAGGACTTGTTTGGTGCTCTAAAGTCTAGGCCTTGTGCTGCTGAGAGGTATTCTACCGCCAGAATACCGCGAGTGTTTTCGCCCATTTCTTTCAATCTGCGAGCCGCGAATGTTGCCATTGACACGTGATCTTCTTGGTTTGCAGATGTTGGCAAGCTGTCTACTGACGCTGGGTGAGCGAGTGTTTTGTTTTCACTTGCTAACGCAGCAGAGGTCACCTGAGCAATCATGAAACCAGAGTTCACACCACCATTGTCGACTAAGAACGGTGGTAGTTTTGATAGCGCGCTATCGATAAGTAATGCCATACGACGCTCAGACAAGCTGCCGATCTCGGCAATCGCAAGTGCTAGGTTGTCGGCTGCCATTGCAACAGGCTCCGCGTGGAAGTTACCGCCAGAGATGATGTCACCATCTTCAGCAAACACCAACGGATTATCTGATACGGAGTTCGCTTCTACTTGCAATACTTCCGCCGCATTGCGGATTTGCTGTAAACACGCACCCATCACTTGAGGCTGACAGCGCAAAGAATACGGGTCTTGTACTTTTTCACAGTTAGTGTGCGAATCACCTATTTCACTCGATGTGTCCAACAAATGACGGTATGCGAGTGCTGCGTCCATTTGGCTGCGATGACCACGTACACGGTGAATGCGCGGATCGAATGGACGTCGGCTGCCGAGAGCGGCTTCAACAGACATTGCACCACAAACGGTTGCTGACGCGAAAAGGTCTTCCGCGATAAACAGGCCTTCCAATGCGAACGCTGTGGATGCCTGAGTCCCATTTAGTAGCGCTAAGCCTTCTTTTGGCGCCAGAGTGATAGGCTCTAGACCTGCGATTTTTAATGCTTCTTGCCCGGAAATGATTTTACCGTTGTGGCGAGCTTGTCCTTCTCCCAGTAATACAGTGCTCATATGGGCTAGAGGAGCTAAGTCACCTGATGCGCCAACAGAGCCCTTTTTAGGTACACAAGGGTAAACTTGTGCGTTGACTAGGTCGGTCAGCATATTAATGACTTTTAGGCGAATCCCAGAAAAGCCACGAGACAGACTATTGATTTTTAATACCATCATCAGACGAACCGTTTCATCTGACATAAACTCACCGATACCTGCCGCATGAGAAAGAACGATACTGCGTTGCAGTGTTTCTAAATCTTCTGGTGCTATTCGTGTGTTAGCCAATAGCCCAAAACCAGTGTTAATTCCGTAAACCGTTCTATCTTCCGCGATGACTCGGTCTACGACCTGTGTGCT
Source organism: Vibrio sp. 811 (assembly GCF_033339195.1). Classification (NCBI taxonomy): domain Bacteria; kingdom Pseudomonadati; phylum Pseudomonadota; class Gammaproteobacteria; order Vibrionales; family Vibrionaceae; genus Vibrio; species Vibrio sp. 811. Next base: position 346,143 of record NZ_JAWOUB010000002.1, on the reverse strand, counting down.
TTCTTCAATGGCCGGAATGGCTTCAGGATCCAAAGTAAGGTTGACTGGTGAACGGCTCACTTGGCGTAGTTCGTTTAAGCTAATATGACCTGGCTTTAGCGTTAAATTTAACATCTCTTTCATCCTTACTTGAGCTTCTTCAGTTCTTCGTTGAGCATTGGCAAATCTAGCCCTTGCTCTGCTGCACATTGTTTAGCGATATCGTATCCCGCATCAGCATGACGCATCACGCCTGTTGCTGGGTCGTTATGCAGCACGCGGGCAATACGTTGTGAGGTATCTTCGCTGCCGTCACAGCAGATAACCATACCTGAGTGTTGCGAGAAGCCCATACCTACGCCACCACCGTGGTGCAGTGAAACCCAAGTTGCGCCGCCCGCCGTGTTGAGTAGCGCGTTTAATAATGGCCAGTCTGATACGGCGTCAGAACCGTCCATCATACCTTCGGTTTCACGGTTCGGGCTTGCTACAGAGCCAGAGTCTAAGTGATCTCGACCAATGACAACGGGCGCTTTAAGTTCGCCATTTTTCACCATTTCGTTGAATGCTTGACCAAGACGCTCACGATCTTTAAGACCAACCCAGCAAATACGCGCAGGTAAACCTTGGAACTGGATGCGTTCGCGAGCCATATCTAGCCAGTTATGTAAGTGCGGATTATCTGGAATTAGCTCTTTTACTTTTTGGTCGGTTTTATAAATGTCCTCAGGATCGCCAGAGAGAGCAGCCCAACGGAAAGGACCGATACCTTCACAGAATAGAGGACGAATGTAGGCTGGAACGAAGCCAGGGAAATTAAATGCGTTTTCTACGCCTTCTTCCAAGGCCATCTGGCGGATGTTGTTACCGTAGTCGAGTGTTGCGGCGCCGCGATTTTGCAGCTCTAACATCGCTTGAACTTGCACAGCCATGGATTTTTTCGCTGCTTTTACGACCATTGCTTCATCTTGCAAACGCATTTCTGCTGCGTGAGACATGCTCCAGCCTTGTGGTAAATAGCCATTGAGCGGGTCGTGTGCAGACGTTTGGTCTGTTACGACATCAGGCGTGATATTACGTTCTACCAGCTCAGAGAAAACGTCTGCTGCATTACCTAGTAGACCAACCGATACTGGTGTGTCTGACTCTTTAATGATAGCTAGCGCTTCATCTAAAGAAGTCGCTTTCTTATCGACATAGCCTGTACGTAGGCGGTAATCGATACGTGATTCATCACACTCTACTGCAATCATGGAGAAGCCCGCCATTGTACCAGCGAGAGGTTGAGCACCACCCATGCCACCAAGACCACCCGTTAGAATCCAACGGCCATTTGCGTCACCGTCAAAGTGTTTTTTTGCAACAGATACGAACGTTTCGTATGTGCCTTGTACGATACCTTGCGAGCCAATGTATATCCAGCTGCCAGCGGTCATTTGGCCGTACATCATCAAGCCTTGTTTATCTAGCTCGTTGAAGTGTTCCCAGTTTGCCCAATGCGGAACAAGGTTTGAGTTTGCGATAAGCACGCGTGGGGCATTTTTATGAGTAGGGAAAACACCAACAGGCTTGCCTGATTGAACTAAAAGCGTTTGGTCATCTTCGAGCCTTTCAAGTACTTCAACAATCTTGTCGTAACATTCCCAGTTTCGCGCTGCTCGGCCAATGCCGCCATATACAACCAGTGAATGTGGATGTTCTGCAACATCAGGATCAAGGTTGTTCATCAGCATACGAAGAGGGGCTTCGGTTAGCCAAGATTTTGCGCGCAGTTTATCTCCGTGAGGTGCACGAATTGTTCTGCTTGTATCAAGTCGTGGATCTTGTCCCTGGCGCTGTGTCATTTCAGACTCCTTTAGTTTCTCGTGATGACCAAGTACTTGCTTGGTCGTAATAATCAGTGGCATCTGGGATGCATTATGGTTTGTGCTGTTTTTCCGCCATTGCGTTGGCGATATCCCAACACAAACGGGCAGCTAATCGTGCTGTTTGACTATCGACGTCATAATTTGGGTTGTATTCGGCGATATCAGCCAGCATTAGCTTATTTTTGTAATGAAGAATTCGCTCTAAAAAGGGTGCAATAGTGTCGTAACTCACTCCCCGAGCTGCTGGTGCGCTGACTCCAGGTGCGGTTGCGGCAGGAAATACATCTAGATCAATGGTCAAATAGAGGTAGTCACAGTCGTCAATAAAATGCTGAAGCTGAGTTAAGTGATAACTGTGGTTTAAGTAGCAGAGCTGATTGTCCTCTACATACCAAACATTTAACGCATCTGCTTTTTCAAATAGTGCTTTAGTGTTGCTACTACGGCTTACACCAATACAAGCGTAATGAAAGTCCCAATCGTTACGTTGACAAAAATGATGAATTTGGTTGAAGGGTGTACCAGAGCTTGGTCTTATGTCGGCGAGGTTACTCTCAAATGCGCGCAAATCGAAATGCGCATCGAAATTGATAATGCCGATTTTAGGTTTCTTCTCTGGATAGTGCTCTTTAAAATACCCCGCTAAGCCGGAAAAGGAGGCCCACGCAATCTCATGCCCACCACCCAGCACGATGACTGGCGTGTGGGGCAGTGCGCTTGAAATGGTTGCTGCACATAGAGCTTGGCTCTCTTCCAGTAAGTCGTCTTCACACACCACAGTACCTAAGTCATATAGTGGGGCGTCTTGGTGCCATGCTAAATTAGCGAGTGCTCGTCGGATTAAGTCTGGCGCTTTTTTCGCGCCAATGCGTCCTTTGTTTCTCGCAACGCCAGCGTCGGTAGCAAAACCGAGTAATGATACGCCATGCGCAACGGCACTCAACTCATCTGCTTTTTGGCGTTGAACAACGTGATGAATTCGCTGACCAAGCTTGCCGTCCTCGGCATCATGACGGCCTTGCCAATGAAATAGGGGAGAGTGTAGGTCGAATTGAGACATATTATTGGCCTCCGTGTGAAATGTATTCACCATTTACTATACGACCTACCAGACGTTTTGCTCCGACTTGATAGCTTAAATCCGCAGGGCTTTCGATATCCCAGATAGAGAAGTCCGCATCAAACCCTACTTTGATTTCGCCACGTGAGTTTTGATAACCCAGAGCTTTGGCTGCATGTTGCGTTACACCACGCAGTGCTTCTTGCGGTGTAAGGCGAAATAGCGTGCACGCCATATTCAGCATGAGTGTGAGATCAGAAAATGGTGATGTACCTGGGTTGACGTCCGTAGCAATTGCCATCGGCACGTTATGCTCTCTCAACAACTCAATCGGTGGTAACTGAGTTTCTCTTAGAAAATAAAAAGCGCCAGGCAATAGAGTGGCGACGGTGTTTGATCGAGCAAGTGCTTTAACACCTTGCTCATCTAAAAACTCGATGTGATCCGCTGACAGACCGTTGTATTGCGCAGTGAGGGCTGTACCACCGAGATTAGAAAGTTGCTCAGTATGCCCTTTAACCTTTAAGCCGTGGCGTTTTGCAGCTACAAACACTTTTTCTGTTTGTTCAAGATTGAAACCAATCGATTCACAAAAAACATCGACACTCGTAGCTAATTCTTCCTTTGCGACAACAGGGATTATGTCCTGACAAATGTGCTCAATATAATCATCTGCACGACCTTGGAACTCTGGCGGAATGGCGTGAGCGGCGAGAAGTGTAGTGGTGATTTTAACTTTGCGCTCTTGTTCAAGCATTTTGGCTGCACGTAGCATTTTTATTTCATCATTCAGTGTCAATCCGTAGCCTGATTTCACTTCGACAGAAGTGACACCGCTCGCGAGTAGCCCGTCTAAACGTGGCAACGCTAACTCAACTAATTGCGCTTCGGTTGCTGAACGCGTCGCATGCACCGTTGAAAGTATCCCACCGCCTTGTTTGGAAATTTCTTGATATGGCACGCCGTTTAAGCGCATTTCAAATTCGTTGGCACGATTGCCCGCGTAAATAAGATGAGTGTGGCAGTCGATCAAACCTGGCAGAACTAACTTGCCTTGAAGGTCGATACTCTGAGCGTAATGTTGGGCAGACAGCAGAGACTCGGTTTGCGGTGCGTCTTCACCAATGGCACAAGTACTGATCGCAACGATTTTTCCAGATTTAATACCAATGCGCGCTGGAGGCGTTGGAAGGTATCCGCACTCTCCCGATTGCATGGTAACTAGACGTGCGTTTTCAATCAGCAAATCCATGTTTGTGTCCCTGTGTTTATTTGTATCATTAAATGTATATACAAATAAATAGAGCAAAATAAGAACACTGACAAGATTGATGTTGCTAAAATGTGATCAAAACGTAGATATAGAGGATAAATCTTGTCCTTAAATGAGCACTTTTGAGCTCAGCTTATATTTGTTACCAGGGTGATAAAGTAGGGCGGTACTGACTAACTTATCTTGGCTCCACGTTCTGCGATTCAAGAGAAGGCAAGGTTCATTGGCTTGCATTTTTAAGTCTTGCTTAATACGGCTTTCAGGCACAATTGCCTCTACAGTATGTTCTATTGCGCTGAGTGGGCAATTATCTGACAGGTATTGATTTGGAGTGATTTGTGTGAAGTCTTGATTTAAATAACTCGGGGCATATTGGCTATTCACCCAGCGGAGCTCCAATTGAATCGGCGTTTGGTCTTCATAGTGAATAATTTCACTGTAAAACACTGTCGTACCTAGCATAACGCCGAGTTTTGTCGCAATGTTGTCATCTGCTTTTATGGCAATCTGTTTGAGCACTTTACTGCCATACTTTCGCCCTCTATCGCTGACTTCTTCGGCAATGTTTCGAATGTCTAGCAGGGGAGATTCTGACTTTTCACCAGGATCACACACGAACGTGCCTAAGCGTGGGCGACGTTGTAATCGGCCCTCATTTACTAAATCCCGAATTGCTTTGTTCACTGTCATTCTACTGACACCAAATTGCTCGGTAAGCTCAAGCTCGGTGGCGATGCGATGACCAACTACCCACTCTCCAGCATCAATTTTATCCAGGATAAATTGTTTAATTTGAATGTAGAGTGGTGCAGACATAATGATCTCCCTTTATTTGACTATACAAATACTGCTTAATTTAGGTACAAATTGCAAACATTTCTCGACGAATGTACCGCTTAGTGACCGAGCAATCCTATTGAAGGGCCGAATGACTCTTGCTGCTGAGCATTATTTGGATTGATGATTGAATTCAAACATTTTCTTGTGGTCTATTGCTTGCACAGCAGAAAACAATTGTGTAAACAAACGATTATTAGAAGAAAAATCGCTAAAAAAGGAAAAGTATGTTTAAAAAATTGAAAGCATCACTGGGGATCGGCTCTGCAAAAGTAGATACCATTTTGGACGAAATGAGCGTGTTTCAAGGAGCGACGCTGAAAGGGCATGTTCATATCAAAGGCGGAGACGTCGAACAACAAATTGATGCTATTACGATTAAATTGAACACGGAAATGAAAGTCGAAGTGGATGATAGCGTAAGTTACCAAACCTTCACTATTGATCAATTGAAAGCAGTTGACCCTTTTGTGATTCAACCTAATGAAGAAAAGCAGGTTCCGTTTGAGCTAAAACTGCATGATGAAACGCCAATTACTGCGGTTAGCGCACTTAAGAATCAATGTCATGTTTGGGTCGAGACGACGTTAGATATTGATTTTGCGATTGACCCGCGTGACCGTGACTATATTGAAGTGAAACCACTACCAGTAGCATCTCGGGTTATTCAAGCGATCGAGCAAGCTGGCTTCACTATGGTTAAAGCCGATGTTGAAAAAGGCTTTTTGCGCGGTGGCTCGTTTGCCTCTCGCTCTGGTATTTATCAAGAGCTAGAGTTCCGTAACAGCGGCTTTATCTCATCAAAAGAAATTGAGCTCTCTTTTATTCTGGAAGGGCAGGTCATGCATTGTTTGGCAGAGATTGACCGTTCGCTCAGCTTGGCTGGTGACCAATATCGCTCGTTTACGTTGCCGATCAATGCAACCGATGCTCAAGTCGCTGCCGCAGTTGCACCAACGCTAAATCTATAGCTCTCATCAACTTGATGAAAATATGTACCGATATCCTATTGTGAAAGCGATATCGGTACTGTTATCCATGTTTCTTGCGTTCTCTACGGCTAAAAACTCAAGCGCTGAATTTTCCATTAGATATCGATAGCCTAACACCAGTTCATTAGAGGCATCAGCAAACTCTGTGGGCCCTTCTGTTGAGCCTTGATACCAATGATATTCCAACATCAGGTGATGGTTATCTTCTAAGGCATAACGGTACCCACCCGCAATGGCAATCGTATTATGTCGATAGGGCAGATCGAGCAAGGCACGGTCATCCGATCGAAAAGTCATGCCAATCATCGAATAAAATGCATGAGCATCACTTAAGTAGCTGTAGTTTAATTGGAAGCCTTGCTCGAAACTGCTACCTTGAAAAGTGCCGTGAGCCACATCGTTAAAATACAAACTGCCGCCAATCGATAGGCCGTGATGTTCATTTTGGAACACTTGATACTGTAAGTAAGTAGATAGGTTATTGGCCAGTGTTTGTCCTTCGAAATCATCTTCAAGCACATCATATTGCGGCATTGAAATGTAAAAACGATCTCTGTCTACTTTATCCCGCCCATTTTGTCCGATACCGAAAAGTTTATGGAAGCTTTTCGTCAGTCCATCTAAATGGTTGTCAGCGGCAAAGACCCATCGATAGTTGAGCTCCCACTGCCAACGATCGCTGACTTGCCATTTGTTGCCTAATTCGATTTGATTGTGGTAATAATCCAGTGCGTATTCATCAGTATGAGCCCAAACACTTGCCACGGTTCCTGAACCATAGGCTTCGACAAAACCAGAGGGCAGACTATGTCCTGAGCGCAGTATGTTAGTGTGACTAACCACTTGCATTGGGGATTGTGCGTAAGAACGCAGCGGGCCATATAAGTCATTTGATGCGAAGGCTTGTAAAGAACATATCGAGGTGCTTAGAAGCACCATAAAGCGCGATTTGAAATAGACCATGATGAATACCTACATACAAACTACTCTATAAAACAACTATATACCTAAATCGCACGTTGAGCTCTCGCCCAGCGTGTTAGGCTTTGTATCGGTTCACACGTAATAGGCGATATTGTAATTTGTTGTGTAAGTTCATTGAGGGGCAATTCCGTTTACAAGTTATGCGGTCTCTTAAAAAGCATGATCAGATTGTCGTGATGGGTCTGCGGTTAAGTTCTTATGACAAAACAAAATCGCGCTTTGCATTCTAAATGTGAGCTAGGTACAATCCCATTTTCGATAACGGTCCGGTATTCGTGTTACCGAGAGGCCTTTATTGACTCTCAACTATTTTCAACAAATAGCTTCTAATTTGAATAACATGTGTTGCTTGGTGTGCAACACCACTGTAAAGGACATAGCATGCCTATTATTACTCTTCCTGACGGCAGTCAGCGTCAATTTGACAACCCAGTTTCTACTATGGAAGTTGCGCAATCGATCGGTCCTGGTCTTGCAAAAGCAACTATCGCTGGTCGTGTAAACGGTAACCGCGTTGATGCGTGTGATCTAATTGAAGAAGACGCAAGCCTTGAAATCATCACAGTTAAAGATGAAGTAGACGGTCTAGAAATCGTTCGTCACTCTTGTGCTCACCTTCTTGGTCACGCTCTTAAGCAGCTTTACCCTCAAGCTAAAATGGCGATCGGTCCAACCATCGACAATGGCTTCTACTACGATATCGACCTAGACGAATCTCTAACGCAAGAAGATCTTGAAAAGATTGAAAAGCGTATGAAAGAGCTAGCGAAAACCAAGTACGAAGTGGTTAAGAAAAAAGTAAGCTGGCAGGAAGCGCGTGATACGTTTGAATCACGTGGCGAACCATACAAAGTGGAAATCCTAGACGAAAACGTATCTCGTGATGATCGTCCAGGCCTTTACCACCATGAAGAATACATCGACATGTGTCGTGGTCCTCACGTTCCTAACATGAGCTTCTGTCAACACTTCACTTTGCTGAATGTTGCAGGTGCTTACTGGCGTGGTAACAGCGACAACAAAATGCTTCAACGTATCTACGGTACGGCTTTCCACGACAAGAAAGCACTGAAAGCGCACCTAACTCGCCTAGAAGAAGCGGCGAAGCGTGATCACCGTAAGATTGGTAAGCAACTAGACCTATTCCACATGCAGCAAGAAGCACCGGGTATGGTGTTCTGGCATCACAATGGTTGGTCTATCTTCCGTGATCTAGAAGTATTCATCCGCGCTAAGCTAGATGAGTACGGTTACCAAGAAGTGAAAGGTCCACTTATGATGGACCGTGTTCTTTGGGAACGCTCTGGGCACTGGGACAAATACGCTGATGCAATGTTCACAACTTCTTCTGAGAACCGTGAATACGCGATTAAGCCAATGAACTGTCCAGGTCACGTACAGATCTTCAACCAAGGTCTAAAATCGTACCGCGACCTACCGCTACGTATGGCTGAGTTTGGCTCATGTCACCGTAACGAACCATCTGGTGCACTACACGGTATTATGCGTGTACGTGGCTTTACTCAGGATGACGCTCACATTTTCTGTACTGAGAGCCAAATTCAAGAAGAAGTAACAAACTGTATCAAGATGGTGTACGATACGTACCAAACATTTGGTTTCGACAACATCGTAGTGAAACTGTCTACTCGTCCAGAGAAACGTGTAGGTTCAGATGAAATCTGGGATCAATCTGAAGAAGCATTGAAGCAGTCTCTTGAATCGATGGATATCCCATACGAAATTCAAGAAGGCGAGGGTGCGTTCTACGGTCCTAAGATTGAATTCACACTATACGATTGTCTAGACCGTGCGTGGCAGTGTGGTACTGTCCAGCTAGACTTCAACCTACCAGGTCGCTTAGGTGCAACTTATGTAGGTGAAAACAATGAACGTCTTGTACCGGTAATGATTCACCGTGCGATTCTAGGTTCACTAGAGCGCTTCATCGGTATCCTTATCGAAGAATATGCTGGTTTCTTCCCAACTTGGTTGGCGCCAGAACAAGCAGTTCTTATGAACATTACTGATAAACAGTCAGGTTATGTTCAAGAAATAGTACAAAAACTACAAAAAAGTGGAATTAGAGCTAAAGCGGACTTGAGAAATGAGAAGATTGGCTTTAAAATCCGCGAACATACTTTGAAGCGTGTACCGTATATGCTTGTTGTTGGTGACCAAGAAATGGAAGCTGGCGAAATTGCAGTGCGTACTCGTAAAGGTAAAGATCTTGGTAAATTTAAAGTGGATGATTTTATTGCATACATCCAAGACGAGATCTCTAGCCGTAAGCTCAATCTGGAGGAATAAGCTATTAAAGGCGGAAGACGTGGCCAACAGCCGGTAAAACAAAACCCGCACCGTATCAACGGTGAAATTCGTGGTATTCGTGAAGTTCGACTAACAGGCGCTGACGGTGAATCAGTTGGTGTTGTATCGATTCAAGAAGCCATTGCAGCTGCTGAAGAAGCTGGTATGGATCTCGTTGAGATCAGTCCTAACGCCGAGCCACCTGTTTGTCGTGTGATGGACTATGGTAAGTTCCTCTTCGAGAAGAGCAAAACTGCTAAAGAGCAGAAGAAGAAGCAAAAGCAGGTCCAGATCAAGGAAGTAAAATTCCGTCCTGGAACTGATATTGGAGACTATCAGGTAAAACTACGCAACCTGACGCGTTTCCTTGAAGAAGGCAACAAAGTGAAAGTAACAATTCGCTTCCGTGGCCGAGAGATGGCACACCAAGACATCGGTGTTGACGTTCTAAATCGTCTTAAGGAAGATACTGCAGAAATCGCTGTAGTTGAATCTTTCCCTAAGAAGATTGAAGGTCGCCAGATGATCATGGTGCTAGCCCCTAAAAAGAAGTAATTAACGGCTCATCAAGTAATTAAAACCTAGCCGCTTTCCTTTATATAAAGGCATATGGCTGGGTTTTGTTCGCCCTAATTACGTTGTTTATTAAACCTACTCAATGCGGAGTTATTCATCATGCCTAAGATGAAAACCAACAAAGGTGCTGCTAAGCGTTTTAAGAAAACTGCTGGTGGTATTAAGTACAAGCACGCTACAAAACGTCACATCCTGACTAAGCGTACTACTAAGAACAAGCGTCAACTACGTCCGAATGCAATCCTTCCAAAATGTGAAGTGGCTGCAGTAATCCGTATGTTGCCATACGCTTAATTCTTTTTAGTTATCAATCGTTTAGTTTAGGAGAAGCATAATGCCTCGCGTAAAACGTGGTGTACAAGCTCGTGCACGTCATAAGAAAGTTCTAAAACAAGCTAAAGGTTACTACGGTGCGCGTTCACGTGTTTACCGCGTAGCTTTCCAAGCAGTTACTAAAGCTGGTCAATACGCTTACCGTGACCGTCGCGCTAAGAAACGTCAATTCCGTCAACTATGGATTGCACGTATCAATGCGGCATCTCGTCAAAATGGTCTATCTTACAGCCGTTTCATCAACGGTCTTAAGAAAGCATCTATCGAGATCGACCGTAAGATCCTTGCGGACATCGCAGTATTCGACAAAGCTGCATTTGCAGTTCTAGTTGAAAAAGCGAAAGCTGCTCTTTAATTAGCAGTTTAGGATTAAGAGAAGGAGAGCATTAGCTCTCCTTTTTTATTGCTAAAATTTATACCCAAATGACTTTTAGCTTGGCTATTTAGAGTATTGTTTATCAGTCTCCTCAAAATTTATTGGTTAGCATCTTATGTTAGTTATAAGGTAGCTTGGGTATAAATTTTTACGTTTATAAGGGATTAAAAATGATCTACACAACGACCGAAAGCATTCCTGGCAAGCAGATCTCTGAAATCAGAGGGGTTGTAACTGGTAATGTTGTTCAATCAAAACATATTGGCCGTGACCTCATGGCGGGTATCAAGAGCATTGTTGGCGGCGAAATTCGTGGTTACACGGAAATGATGACCGACGCGCGTGATATTGCTATACAGCGCATGGTGGCGGACGCTGAGTCTAAAGGTGCCGATGCAATTGTAGGGATTCGATTTACCACAAGCTCAATCGTAGATGGTTCTTCGGAAATTTTGGCATTTGGTACTGCGGTGAAATTAGCGGACTAGTCTACTTGAATAACATTGCAAAAATGCCAATAGAGAGCGGTGAATTATTATGCATTTACCGTTCTGTTCCTTTTAGGTTAATTATTCTAGATTTTTGTAGAGCGAATGGATTTATATTCTCAACTTTACGTTACTATTAAAATTAATCACGACAATTTAGAGTGATTGCTTTACCTTTATTTTGCATATTATTTTATATCTATAATGAAATTGAATTCATATTGAATTTTTTATTTGTTGTGTGAATTCTCCTTTCAGTATATTAATTCATGTTTTTCTTATAAAAATATGAACTTATACCTTGCCAAGCGGTTCTAAATTGTTACAAATACTATACAGCTGTAACATTGCCAAAAGGAATTGTAGATGAGAGATCTGACTCCCGAATACTTGCTAGCCGCATTACGCCAAGCGATTAAAACAAAAGGGCTAACATATCGAGAGCTATCTGAGAAAATGGGTATGCCACTGTCTACCTTTAAGAGACATCTTACAAGCACGAATCTCGCTTTAGATAAGTTGCTGGAATATTGTAGAGCGGTTGATTGCACGTTAGATGAACTACAAAAGCTCGCAAATCAATTGCAAGGTGAAGACGAGGATTACTTTAGTCGTACGCAGGATGAGGTATTCTTTCAATTCCCTCACCTTTACGACTTTTATCGTGAATTGAGAATGTTACGAGGTAAAGACGGCTATTCTATTTTAAAGAAAAAGTATGACTTGTCTGAGCAGAGCATGTCCGATTACTTAAAAGCATTAGAGTTGTTGGATCTCGTTTACGTTGATGAAGATAAAAATATAACGCTGCACGGACCTTTATATTATAGCTATGCAGAGAACTCCAAGCTCAACGACAAATATACCGAAATCATAAAAGAGCAGACGACTACCCACGATAAGTGTGTTCGCGTTGCTTTGGCGCGTATGAAAATTACCGAAGAACAGCTTTTGTTACTGGAAGATCAAGTCGCAAAGACCGTCATCGATTTTCATTCCAAAAATGTTGTAGCAGAGAACTTTAATGTCTCTGATTTTACTAATATTGTTCTACTTGCTGGGCCACATCAGCCAGTCACATTCTCTGACGGCATTATTGAGACAGAGGGGCGATTTATTGATGATATTCGTTATGCCATCGCAGCTGCAGGTGATAAGCCAAGCCTATCTATATAGATTTTGAGCCTTTTTTGAAGAGAGTTTCTGAAAGGGCGTTGCAAAAGAAAAAGCCTAAGACAGCAAATACTTTGTAAGTAGGGCATTCAGCGGTGTTTGCTCTTAATTCAGACTTAAAGTGTGTTGGGCTTATTTCGAATAATACCTGTTCAGCATCTACTTTCGTTATTTTTAACATGCTGATTTCCTTCGTTGTTCCTCCCAAAGCCTCTCTCGCTTCCTCTACAAAGAAACCATTCTCGTTGAACCAAGCATCCTGTAGCTACTTGGGTATGCATAATTGGTAGCTATTTATCTTCTAATTATAAATTCATACTTGAAATGTTTGTTTTTTGATCTATTATGACGAAGTGTCATTTATGACGGCTCGTCAACTTTAGTTGCGTTCCTGTATTAAAGAATCGTGTTACAATTATTGGGAGTGTGTTGGTATACGGATCAAAGGATTATGTTTAACTTTCGCTGTAAAAAATATAGCAAGCAAGACGGATGTCGTGTGTCTTCAGGGCTAACAAAAAAGCAACAGGCGATTGCTGATCGTGAGATAGAGCTTATTCAATTGGCTAAGTCTTTAGTTCAAGAGCAAGGCTTTGCCAACTTAACGATGGACAAGCTTACAGCGTCAAGCCCTTATTCTAAAGGGACGATCTACAATCATTTTTGCAGCAAAGAAGATGTGATTCTTGCGCTTTGTATTCATTCGCTGAAAAGCGAAGCAATATTTTTCGAACGTACCGCCAAATTTAATGGCAATACCAGAGAAAAAATTATTGCGATGCATGTAGGTTATCGTATTTACGCTCGTATGGAGCCAGTACTATCAACCTGTGCGATTGTTGCAAAGACGCCTTGGGTTCTAGAGAAGGCTTCACCTAAACGTGTGAATGAACTGAATAACTTGGAAGAACAAGTAATAGATGGTGCTGATGCGCTGGTGAACAATGCGGTAGAATGTGGTGATCTTAAGTTTTCTCCCGCAATTGGTTCTGATGCTATTGTATTCGCCAACTGGTCTATTGCCTTCGGTTCAAACGCTTTGGCGCAAAATGCATCGAACAGTCGATGTATTCAGCGAATTCAAGACCCATTCTCAGTGCTGCACAACGCGAATATGTTACTTGATGGTTTAGGTTGGTCGCCTTTATCTACAGAATGGGACTACCGTAAAACCTGGCGTCGAGTGGAGCAGGAGTTATTTAGTGAAGAGCTTGCTTATTTAGAGTCAGTGAATCGCTAATAAACTGGAAAGGTCAATCTGACGTTATGGTTGGCTTTTTTATCGCACTATTGTGACGAATCGTCATTAAATCTCGAAGGTTGGCGTTCAGCCAATGATCACGAGAAGCATAGGAAGTTACTAAAAACTAACTTATGTAGCCAAATTCATTCGATCTAAAGTTTGCATGTCGAGTTTGTCTGGTTATTTACAGCATTTGCTGTTTTTTTAGTTTTTAAATTTGACGAAACGTCACAAAAGGAGAGTGTGATGCCACATCACAACGTTCAACAATACGCCCGTTCAGGGTGTGGTAAGCTACCAACGAATTACAGTGTATTGGTGATGCTTGCTACCGTTTTATTGATTGTCATAGCAACTATTGGAGGAAAAAATCTTTACTTTAGAGGAGATTACGACATCTTCTTTGATGGAACAAATGAGCAGTTACTTGCGTTTGATGAAATTCAAACCACCTTTGCAAAATCTGACAGTCTTGCTTTGGTTATAGCGCCAAAGAGCGGCACTGTTTTTACTCCTAGTACATTATCTCTTATTCAGCAGATCACTGACGAGGCGTGGCAAGTTCCATACTCCACCCGCGTTGATTCCCTCGCCAACTACCAGCATACCGAAGCGTTTGAAGATGATCTTCTTGTCGAAGACTTACTGTATAGCGAATATGAATTGACACCTCAACGAATAGAGAAAGTCAAAAGTATTGCGTTGAGTGAGCCGGTTTTGAAAAGTTCACTGATTTCTGAAAAAGGAGATGTCACGGTCGTAAACGTTACGGTCCAACTCCCTGAAATAGATAAAACTGCTGAAGTACAAGAGGTGGTTGCTTACATAAACGGAATGATTGAACGTTATCAGCAAGTGTACCCAGACACGGAATTCCACAAGGCTGGTATTATTGCAATGAACTACGCATTTATGACCGCAGCCCAAGATGATAGCGCAACATTAGTGCCTACTATGTTACTAGTGATATTGGTGTTTCTGACCATCATGTTGCGCTCATTGCTTAGCGTCATCGCGACGCTCATCGTTATTATCGGCTCGGTTATGGTGACAATGGGCTTGTCAGGATGGGCTGGTATGTTCTTAAGCACGGCGACCGTTAATGTGCCTACCTTGGTGATGACGCTTGCCGTCGCAGACTGTGTACACATCATCGCGACAATGCGTCAGTCTATGCAAAACGGCTTTAGTAAAGCCCACTCTATTGAGCGAAGTATTGCGCTCAATTTCATACCTATCTTGATTACCTCCATTACCACCGCGATCGGCTTTTTAATGATGAATATGTCGGATTCTCCAATCCTGAGAGATTTCGGCAACCTATCAGCCCTTGGCGTCATGGTTGCTTGTTTCCTTTCCATCACGTTACTTCCCGCCTTGCTTAATATCCTTCCGGTTACGGTGAAGTCGGATACTTCTGATGAAAGAAAGCACTTTATGGATCATTTAGGAGATTTCGTGGTGTCAAAGCGACATGCGTTATTGCCGTTGTCGGTGCTTGTTATTGTCGCGAGTGCGAGCTTGATTCCGCTGAACAAAGTCAATGATGAATCCGTCGAGTACTTTGGCCATAGCAATGAATTTCGCCGAGCGGCTGATTTTATGGAAGAGCGAATCAGTGGCATGGCGAACATCAGTATCGCGATAAAAACTAACGAATCGCAGGGCATTGCCGATCCTAATTTTCTCAATTCCGTGGGTAAATTTACTGACTGGCTAAGGTTGCAGCCAGAAACGGACCATGTTGCGACCTTGAGCGATGTTTATAAGCGCCTAAACAAGAACATGCATGGAGATGATCAGGCTTATTACTCGCTCCCTCAAGACAGAGAATTAGCGGCTCAATATCTGCTGCTTTATGAAATGTCACTACCGTATGGTTTAGATTTGAACAACCAAATCAATGTAGATAAGTCGTCGATCAAGATGGTTCTCACCGTGGAGAACTTGGGCAGCGTCGAGCTTGTTGATTTGGAAAATCGCATTTACCAATGGTTTAACGAAAACGCGCCTCAATATGATGTTGTTGCGTCTAGTCCTTCATTGATGTTTGCGCATATTGGTGAAACGAATATGGCCAGCATGCTGTCAACCTTGCCCATTACTCTTGTCTTAATCTCTGCATTACTGATCTTTGCCTTGCGTTCGTTCAAGCTTGGCTTAATTAGTCTTGTCCCGAATATTGCTCCTGCGCTTATTGGTTTTGGTATTTGGGCGCTGGTTTCTGGCGAGATTAACTTGGGATTGTCTGTCGTTGTGACATTAACGCTTGGTGTTGTTGTCGATGACGCCGTTCACTTTCTTTCTAAATATCAACACGCTCGTAAAGATGGCCACAGTGCGGAGCAAGCGGTTCGCTACGCCTTTCGCACCGTGGGGCGCGCGCTTTGGATTACGACGGTCGTGCTTGTTGCTGGTTTCTCTGTTCTGGCGATGTCGAGCTTCCGCTTAAATGCCGATATGGGACAGTTGAGTGCCATTGTTATCTTCATTGCTCTTGTTGTGGATTTCATCTTTCTACCGACTCTACTGATGTTGTTTGACAAAGGCGTTTACGACGAGGTAGAGCGCCGAAATAAGCTTAAATCAACTGACTCTCAAACCAAGACTGTTACTCAGTCATAACGAATTAAAGGATTGAACATGAATTTAGTAAAAAATGCCTTAAAAGTATCAGTACTTTCTGTCTCGCTTATTATGAGTCATGCGGTGTTGGCGGATGAAGCCAAAGGACTAGAAATTGCCCAAGAGCGCAAAGCCCGTGATGGAGGGTGGGGGGATTCTGTTGCTACGATGCAAATGATTCTGCGAAACGCGCAAGGAGAAAGCAGCACACGTTTAATGCGCTTACAATCACTTGAAGTTGATGGCGATGGTGACAAAGGGCTCACGATATTTGATGAACCGAGAGATGTAAAAGGCACGGCGTTTCTCAACCATTCTCATACGGTGGGTGCCGATGACCAATGGCTTTACCTTCCTGCACTGAAACGTGTGAAACGTATTTCCTCGCGTAACAAATCAGGTCCTTTTATGGGCAGTGAATTCGCGTATGAGGATCTCAGTTCCTTTGAGATTGAAAAATACCGTTTCAACTACCTAAAAGATGACAGCATAAACGGGCAAGATGTTTTCGTCGTAGAGCAAATTCCGACCGATAAGAACTCAGGTTATACCAAGCAAACGGTGTGGTTAGATAAAGCGCATTATCGTCCACTTAAAGTTGAGTTTTACGACCGCAAAGGCTCTTTGTTAAAAACGCTTTCTTTTTCCGATTACAAGCAATATCTCAACCAATATTGGCGAGCGCACACTATGGCGATGACAAACCATCAAACAGGAAAAAGTACTGAGCTAACGACTAGCGAAATGCGTTTTAACACTGGATTACAAGACAATGACTTTCATAAGAATGTGTTGAAGCGAGTGAGGTAGTGGAGGAAAAATGAAGCGATTAAATGCTGGGTTGTTGCTTAGTGCAGCAGCCTTTTTTTACTCGATGCCTCTGACTGCCGTCGAGCTCGCAGGACAAGTCAATATTGAGCATCGTCAGTTTTTTAAAACGGGCTCTCAGGGTCAGAGCAAAGCGCAAACGTCATTGGTTTTGCAGCCAGAATTTTACTGGGAGATGCAAAATGGTGATGCAAACTTTACTTTCACACCTTTCTATCGTCTGGATGGTCTAGACGATGAGCGAAGTCATGGTGACATACGAGAGGCACTTTATCTGACTTATTGGGATGATTATGAGCTTCGAGTTGGGATTAGTAAGGTCTTTTGGGGAGTGACTGAATCAGCCCATTTAGTTGATGTAGTAAACCAAACAGATGCCATTGAAGCTGTCGATGGTGAAGATAAACTCGGTCAGCCGATGTTACATTTTACCTCTTTCAAAGACTGGGGCACCGTCCACGCAATGTTGTTACCTTACTTTAGGGAACGAACGTTTGCGGGTACAGATGGCCGCTTGCGAACCGAACCCGTTGTCTCTGATGATGCTATCTATGAATCAAGCAGAGAAGAGAAGCACGTAGATGTGGCTTTTCGATATTCGAAAATGCTTGGCGATTGGGACGTAGGCCTAAGCTATTTATATGGAACAAACCGGGATCCCTACTTTCGTTTTGAGTACGGAGAATTAAAGCCTTACTACGCTCTGATGAGTCATGTCGGTCTCGATGTGCAAGGAATTGTTGGCGATTGGTTATGGAAACTAGAAAGTGTTTATCGAGATAGCGCTGATAATCATGTCGGTCTTGTGACGGGTTTTGAGTATACCTTCGTCGGTGCATTTGACACGGTTTGGGATGTGGGAGTTATTGGTGAGTACCTCTATGACAGTCGAGGGAACAACGCACAAACTATCGGTCAAAATGATGTGTTTGCAGGTATTCGTTGGGCGCTCAATGATGAGGACGGAACGGAAGTATTGACGGGAATCACGAAGGATTTAGATAACGCTGATGTTTACAATGCTAAGTTAGAGGCGTCGAGCCGAATATCGAATCACGTTAAGTGGCAAATTGATGCTTGGTTGTTTAAAAATGAAACACCAAATGATTTGCTCTACTTTGCTAGAGATGACGATTTTATCGAGCTATCTATTCAATACTATTTCTAAAACAAAAGGGCACAACTAAACGGCAGATTAACTAAAGATGACATTTTTGACGTTTTTGTGCTCTTTTTATTCAATAACCTCTTCTTTTCGTAATTCAATTTGGCATTGGTGCCCGGTTTGGCTACTATGTACAGCTATCAAAAAACCAATCACTCCCTTATGGACACTACCTACAGGTAGATGAGGAAACGATGCAACATCTAGAAGAGATCATTGCTAGCGCGAGCACTGCAATTGAAGCTGCCGAATCGCTAGTCGCACTTGATGAAGTGCGTGTTCAGTATCTGGGTAAAAAAGGTGAGCTAACTGCTCAACTTCAAAGCCTAGGCAAACTACCACCAGAAGAACGCCGTGAAGCTGGTCAAGAGATCAACAAAGCGAAAGGCGTAGTTCAGCAAGCTATCGCAGCTCGTAAAGATGCACTACAACGTGCTGAGCTTGAAGCGAAACTAGCAGCAGAAACAATCGACGTAACACTACCAGGTCGTCGTATTGAAAACGGTGGTTTACACCCAGTAACTCGTACTGTAGAGCGTATTGAGAAGTTCTTTGGCGAACTCGGTTTTAACACCGAGGCAGGCCCAGAGATCGAAGATGCATTCCACAACTTCGATGCGCTAAACATCGCAGCTGATCACCCAGCGCGTACTGACCACGATACTTTCTTCTTCAACCCAGACTTGATGCTTCGTACTCATACGTCAGGAGTACAGATCCGTACGATGGAAAATGGTAAACCACCATTCCGTTTCATCGCACCAGGCCGTGTATACCGTAACGACTACGACCAAACGCACACGCCAATGTTCCACCAAGTGGAAGGCATGCTGGTTGATGAGAACGTAAACTTTGCTCAGCTGAAAGGCATCCTGCACGATTTCCTATGTAACTTCTTCGAAGAAGAAGTAGAAGTACGTTTCCGTCCATCTTACTTCCCATTCACTGAGCCTTCAGCTGAAGTAGACGTGAAAGGCAAAAACGGTAAATGGTTAGAAGTACTAGGCTGCGGTATGGTTCACCCGAACGTGCTACGTAGCGTAGGTATCGATCCTGAAAAATACTCTGGTTTCGCATTCGGTATGGGTGTTGAGCGTCTAACAATGCTTCGTTACGGCGTGAACGACCTACGTGCGTTCTTCGAGAACGATCTTCGTTTCCTAAAACAGTTCAAGTAATCCAGAGGGTTCATCAACATGAAATTCAGCGAATCATGGCTTCGTGAGTGGGTAAACCCTGCGGTTACTACTGACGAGCTAACTCACCAAATTACAATGGCCGGTCTAGAGGTAGACGACGTTCTTCCTGTTGCAGGTTCTTTTACTGGCGTTAAAGTCGGTCACGTTGTTGAATGTGGTCAACACCCAGATGCAGACAAACTGCGCGTAACTAAAGTTGACGTGGGTGAAGAAGAGCTTCTAGACATTGTTTGTGGCGCACCTAACTGTCGCCAAGGTCTGAAAGTAGCAGTAGCAACAGTTGGTGCTGTTCTTCCAGGTGATTTCAAAATCAAAAAAGCGAAACTACGTGGCCAGCCATCTCACGGCATGCTTTGTTCATTCACTGAACTAGGTATCGACGTTGAGTCAGACGGTATCATGGAACTAGCAGAAGACGCAGTAGTCGGTACCGATTTCCGTGAATTCCTAGGTCTAGACGACGTAACAGTAGACGTAGACCTAACGGCAAACCGCGCTGACTGTTTCAGCATTCGTGGTCTAGCTCGTGAAGTTGGCGTACTAAACCGTGCTGACGTGACAGAGCCATTAGTAGAAGCAGTTGCCCCTTCAATCGACGATAAAGTGTCTATCGAAGTGAAAGCTCCTGCTGCGTGTCCTCGTTACCTAGGTCGTGTTATTAAGAACGTAAACGTTCAAGCTGAAACACCACTATGGATGCAAGAGAAACTGCGTCGTTGTGGTATTCGCTCTATCGACCCTGTAGTAGACATCACTAACTACGTTCTTCTAGAGCAAGGCCAACCAATGCACGCATTCGATCTAGCGAAGATCGAAGGTGGCATCGTAGTTCGTATGGCTGAGCAAGGTGAGAAGCTAACGCTTCTTGACGGCAACGAAGCAGAACTAAACGCAGATACACTAGTAGTTGCTGACCACAACAAAGCACTTGCAATCGCAGGTATCTTTGGTGGTGAAGAGTCTGGTGTAACAACTGAGACTAAAGACGTTCTACTAGAGTGTGCATTCTTTGCACCTGACCACATCCGTGGCCGCGCACGTAGCTACGGTCTTCACACTGATTCTTCAATGCGTTTCGAGCGTGGTGTGGATTACGCACTACAAGTGAGCGCAATGGAGCGTGCAACACAGCTTCTTGTTGAAATTTGTGGTGGTGAAGTAGCACCTGTTGTAGCTGTAGAATCTGAAGCAGACCTACCTAAGCCAAACAAAGTTGCACTACGTCGCACGAAACTAGACAACCTACTAGGTCACCATATCGCTGATGCTGATGTAGTAGAAATCCTAGAGCGCCTAGGTTTGACTGTTGAAGCTTCAGAAGAAGGTTGGGTGGCAGTAGCGCCAACATGGCGTTTCGATATCGCTATCGAGCAAGATCTGATTGAAGAAGTTGGCCGTATCTACGGTTACGACAACATTCCTAACCAAAACCCAGCAGCAGCACTTAAGATGCACAACCACGTTGAAGCGGATCTTCCACTGAAACGCGTTCGTGATCTTCTTGTTGACCGTGGTTACCACGAAGCAATCACATACAGCTTCGTTGAGCCTGAGCAGCAAAAGCTAGTTGTACCTGGTGTTGAGCCTCTAGTACTTCCAAACCCAATTTCTGCAGACATGTCAGCAATGCGTCTTGGTCTTATCCAAGGTCTGCTGAACACGGTTGTTCACAACCAGAAGCGTCAACAGCCACGCGTTCGTCTATTCGAATACGGCCTACGTTTCATCCCATGTGAATCTGCAGAAAACGGCATGCGCCAAGAGCCTATGCTAGCGGGTGTTATCGCTGGTACTCGCGGTGAAGAACATTGGGATATCGAAACTAACACGGTTGATTTCTTCGACCTTAAAGGCGATCTAGAAGCGATTCTAGAGCTATCTGCGAACGAAAAAGCGTACTCTTTCGCTGCACTGTCACCTGAAAGCAAAAAAGCTAACCCAGCACTTCACCCAGGTCAATCTGCGGCAATCATCGTAGATGGCAAAGAAGTGGGCGTGATCGGTACCGTTCACCCTGAGCTTGAGCGTAAGTTCGGTCTAAATGGTCGTACTATCGTATTCGAAATCGAATGGTCTGCAATTAACAGCAAAGTGATCCCAGAAGCGGTAGCACTTTCTAAATTCCCTTCAAACCGTCGTGATATCGCGGTAGTAGTGGATGAAGCTGTTGCATCTGGTGACATTGTTAACGCTTGTCTAGAGCAAGGTGGCGAGTTCCTTAAAGATGCAAAACTGTTCGACGTTTACGTAGGTAAAGGCGTTGAAGAAGGTAAGAAGAGCCTAGCAATCGCTCTGACTCTACAGTCACTTGAGCGTACGCTTGAAGATGCAGATATCGCTGGTGCGGTTGACGCTATCGTTGCTCACGTTTCTGAGAAGTTTGGTGCGTCTCTACGTGACTAATCTCGCGTAACGTATCTTCTTAAGAAATGAAAACCCTGCCAGTTTGGCAGGGTTTTTTTATTTTTAGGATTACCTTATCGTTGTTCAAGTTCCTTACTGCTCGCACCACCCCTCATTATTTTAAAATACTAGACCAAACTAGGGATGGCCCTTACCCGAGATTAGGAACGTATTGTTTTTCAGCTAATACACGCTAACGATAGCTTATTGGCGGTTAGGCAGCGAGTGAGAGGGTATAGCTAAGCAGAAGAGGCAGCGTAAGAATGCTGAAAAAGTTGCCAAATAGTACCATTGACGCCACCTTCATGGGTTCTATATTCAGTCTTTCCGCAAATAGGTAATTCATGACGGCTGGCGGCAGCATTGTGAAGAGCACCATCATTTGCAATTGCATCGTTGGAAGGGGAATTAACCAATAAATAAGTGCAAAAGCGACAGCACCAGTTGCCAGTGACTGCACGGTACACAACACACCAATCTTTAAACCGTCCAACCGTAAATGACACATTTGTGCCCCCAGAGATAAAAGCATCACGGGTACGGCCGCTTGCCCAAGTAGAGCAGTGGCTTCGTATAAAGGCGCCCATGCACCCACATTTGACACGTTGAGAAACAGAGCCAACGACGCTGCTAAAAAGATTGGCATCTTGACTATTTGCTTAAAAGGGTTGCCATGACTAAGCAGCATTACGCCTAAGCTGATATGCAAGCATGCTGACACGACAAATAAAAGCACTGCTGACGACAGCGCAATTTCTCCAAACGTATAGGTAAACAAAGGAATAGCTAGATTTCCGCTATTCCGAAACATATGTGGTGGCGCCCAGGTTTTAAACGAGAGTGACGTCCATCGACATACCGGGATCATGAGTAGTGCGGGAATTAAAACCGCAACAATTGCCGCCAAAAGAAGCGGCCCCTGATTTGAATCGAGCGGCATGCTAACGAGTGACGAAAATACCAGTGCTGGCGTAAAAACCTCAATATTAATGCGGTTTATTGGGCGAAAGTCAGGCTTGATGTAACGACCGACCAAATAGCCAACTCCGACAAGAGCAAAAACAGGGAAAAGAATATTTATGATTTGATTAATCATGGTCGCCTAGAAGCAGTGTAAGAAGCTAATGAGGAAATACACGAACTTCCACATTATCAATCTTTATATATGGCGTCATCGTTAAACAGCGAGAAGCGTGGGTTTAATCAAGCTTTCAAAGCACAGTTGCAAAGTACAGGTGGTCATACCTTTTAATCTAATTGTTACGTATCGAGTTACATACAAATCACTGAATTTACGACAAGTTCTATGTCAAGTGTCTGTTAAATAACCAATATCTGATATTTTTATTAAATAGTGTTTAATGTTGATATTTAAACTACTTTTAGTTTTATAATCTGGATGTTTTTCCTGATAAAGATGAAACAAAAACAAAAATATCAAATTTCTGGCGTTTAACAATAATTTACGTAGTGCTATTCCTTTTGTTCGCCAAGAAAAAAGTTGGCGAAAATCATAAGCTTGTCATACACTTCCTGATGTAACCCCGATATGTTGTTGAATTGGTAGGGTAAAACTGCTCTGGCGCTACACTAACGTAGCATTGTTTAACATAGCTTTGAGGAAAGTTTTATGGCGCTCACAAAAGCCGAACTGGCAGAAAACCTGTTTGATAAATTAGGATTTAGTAAGCGGGACGCCAAGGAAACGGTGGAAGTGTTCTTTGAAGAGATTCGTAAGGCACTGGAAAGTGGCGAACAGGTAAAACTGTCAGGTTTTGGTAACTTTGATCTTCGTGACAAGAATGAACGACCTGGTCGTAACCCGAAAACTGGTGAAGATATTCCAATTACTGCTCGACGTGTAGTGACTTTTCGCCCGGGTCAGAAGTTAAAAGCTCGTGTAGAAAACCTGAAGAAAGTACAGTAAGCCGAATAAATGGATCACGCTAAGGCGTGGTCTTTTTTTGCGTAAAATTCGTGTGCATACAAATGAAAACCACCGCAATGCGGTGGTTTTTCTGTTTATGAGAGACGCTTAATGATATCGGTTACGCCGCTTCTAGATGCGTTGTTAAGTATGGTTGCCATGCTTGTTGGTACAAGTTCTTAGACTGTGTACGCATGTTGCGAATAGAGGCAAGCTCTATTTCGCTTAGCTCACGTTTTTCCAACATCGCTTGACGTTCTAGTTTCTGGATTTTTTCGTATAGGTCGTGTTCGGGACCGCTTTTTACATCTGCGATTGCTTTCAAGTGCAGTTGAACTTCGGCTACTAGGTTTGTTTTTGGTAAACGAACGAGCAAGTTCAAGTCTCTATATCCTGAAGGGCCAGGTTTTTTGAATCGATTTTTTACTTTCACAATAGTTGTTTCACGCTCTAACGTTTCATAAATGGAGACTAAGCTCGCGACGTCTTCAGCTACAATCGTTGCACGTGCTAGGTCAGTAATACGTTCAACTTTCCCATCTAACTCTAAAGCTATCTTTTCTTCTGCTCGTTGTTTGGATTTCACGCCTGCGAAGTATGGCTGAGCGTCATTAAGAAGTGCGGTACTCTTACAGATAGTTTCAAGTTCAAATTGTGCTTGGTGAGCTTTGCTGTAAAGGATGTCGAAGTCAGAATATGGCTGAGTTGGTGTGGTGTCGATTGACTGAATGCCATATAAACCGCTAAGGCTGTGTTTAAAAAGTTTCGAACAAACTTCGTTTTGGCTGGTTGAACGATTTTGTTCGCCACTAGGTGCAGGGGTAATTGGAAGTGCGGCAAATGCCGGTGCACGGCTAAGTACCAAAAGCATCAATGCTGTAGTACGAAGAAATAAGCTCATTCACTCTCCTTAACTTGCTTGTACTTAGAAAATAGGGAACATAAAGGTCGCTAAGTTCGGCAAATCAGGTACTAACTTATAAATGGGGCCATTACGAAAGATTCCAAGGTTTCAGTTTTATCTTGAAGTAGAATCGTGCGTTAGATCACCATTTCTCTTTTCTTTATTCTGATTATCAGATAAAGGCGCGTCTCCTATGAGACCGATTACATCCTATCACCGCAGTATTAACCAAAGATGAACGGCATAGACAAATTGAAAAAAAACGTTAGTCTTACCTCTCAAAATGAAGACAGCCGACAAGTAGAAAGTAAAATGAGAGACCAAGAATTTTGGCATAACAAATGGGCCAGCAATCAAATCGGATTTCACTTGGAAGATGTAAACCCGCTATTACCAGTATATTGGAAACACACTAATCCAAAGCGTGAAGATAAAGTGTTAGTTCCTTTATGTGGAAAGTCAGAAGACTTGATTTGGCTAGCGATGAAGCATGATTCGGTTGAAGGTGTTGAGCTAAGCCATATTGCTGTGCGTGCCTTTTTTGCTGAACATTTTTACACGCCAACGGTAACGCCTCTTAATGGCATGCACGAGCTTTATCAATTTGATGAGCTCTCTATTTATACTGGGGACTTTTTCACTGCACCAGTATCTCAAGCCGATATCATTTATGATCGCGCCGCGTTGGTTGCTTTACCGCAAGATATGCGAGAGGAGTATGTAGAGCGTCTCAAGCAACTGCTGAACCCAGGCGGTCGTATTTTGCTTGTCACACTCAACTATCCTCAAGAAGAGATGGCGGGGCCTCCATTTAGCGTGCCGGTCGAAGAGATAGAGCAGTTATTTTCAGGTTACAAAGTTACTTGTTTGAACGTAGATGAAGCTGACGAGAATCATCCTAAAATTGCGAAAAAAGGCTTAAGTCGCTTCTCTGAAGAAGTGTACTTAATCGAGAGTGAATAGGCTCTCTTCGGTTTGGAACACGAAATAGCGCAGCAATTTGAGCTGCGCTATTTTTGTATGAGTGGTTCGTATTTAATAAATGATATTCACTTTTGAAGCACTTTCAACAGCATCTTGAACGGCTTCTTCGGTGGTTTTTCGTCGCGTAAGGACAACACCTAAACGGCGGCGACCATCGATTTCTGGCTTACCGAATAGACGAACTTGTGTTTGAGGTTGAGCTAAAGCTTTGCTTAGGTTTTCAAAGCGAATGTTTGTGGAAGTCCCTTGTCCAAGAATAACAGCAGACGCAGATGGGCCATATTGCACAATATTATTAATTGGCATTCCGGTAAACGCGCGCACGTGGAGAGCAAACTCAGACATTTCCTGCGAAATCATTGTAACCATACCCGTATCGTGAGGGCGAGGAGAGACCTCATTGAAAATGACTTTATCGCCTTTAACAAACAGCTCTACACCAAAGATGCCGTAGCCACCGAGCGCGTTTACCACTTTCTCAGCCGTGTATTCAGCTGCTTTTACTGCGTTTTCTGACATAGTTTGCGGTTGCCATGATTCGCGGTAGTCGCCATCTTCCTGACGATGACCAATTGGAGCACAGAAATGCACACCGTCAACGGCTCTGATGGTCAATAAAGTGATTTCGTAATCGAAGTCGATAAAACCTTCCACGATAACGCGACCTGCACCCGTACGCCCGCCTTCCTGAGCGTAATCCCATGCTTTTGTAACGTCGTCTTCGGTCTTGATAACACTTTGCCCTTTACCTGAAGAGCTCATCACAGGCTTCACCACGCACGGAATACCCACATGCTCAACCGCGGCTTTGAAGTCTTCAAAGTTATCTGCAAAACGATAAGGTGAAGTCGTCAATTCCAGTTCTTCTGCTGCCAAACGTCGGATACCTTCACGATTCATTGTTAGCCTGGTTGCCTTAGCGGTTGGAACAACATTCAGTCCTTTTTCTTCAAGCTCTACCAGTTTGCCGGTTGCGATGGCTTCAATTTCTGGTACGACGTAAGTAGGTTGTTCCTTCGTAATAACTTCTTCTAAGGCGTTCCCATCTAACATGTCGATAACATAACTACGGTGAGCGACTTGCATCGCTGGAGCATTGGCATAGCGATCACAAGCAATCACTTCTAAACCAAGTCTCTGGCATTCAATGGCGACTTCTTTACCGAGTTCGCCAGAGCCTAAAAGTAATACACGGGTAGCATTTGCGCTAGTTGCAGTGCCAAACATAGTGTTCCCTTACAAAATAGAGTGATGAGACAGAAATTGCAGGAGATCATACTGAAGTTTTATGACAAAGCAAACGTTTGCTTTTGGTTTTTAGGTAATAAAAAAGCTCTACATGTTGTAGAGCTTTTTGTTGAATTTGTCGTTTATACGTTGACAAAACTAAGCGGAATATCTGGATTCAACGCTTCCAACGTTGATTGCGTATCGGCTAAGTGACTGATCTTACCTTCAGAGTTTTCTACCAATGCAGCGGCTTTGATGCTGTCAAAGGTTTCACCCGCAAGTAAAACTTGGATTAGCGCAACTTGTAGCGGTGGCAAGCTAGGATTAAACGCTGCATTTTCTGCATAAGCGCCTTGGAATACACGGCCGCTAGTCATCTCTAATGCTAAACCACTCAAGTTGTTGGTGTATGGAGAGTGGCTCATGTTCATCGCTTCAACTGCACTTTGGATGAGTGCGTCTTCATCATCACATGAGAATTGGTGTTTAACTTCTGCCATTAAGCCGGACTCGATACCGAGATCGTTTGGTCCAAAGGCTTCAGGCAGGTATTCATGAAGTGACTTTTCTTCACGTTCTGGGAGCTGGATTTTAAGCTCGTTTGCGGTAGATAACTCATTCATGAACTGGCGGCAGTGACCACATGGGCTGAAGTTGATAGTGATATCCTTAACACCACGTTCGCCTTTCATCCAAGCATGGCTAATCGCAGACTGCTCTGCGTGAACCGTTTGACCCAACTGTACACCAAAGAATTCCATGTTGGCACCGAAGTAAAGGCGACCTGAAAGACCACGAACGATAGCGCCGACATAAAAGCCAGAAAGGGGAGCATAGGAGTACGCTGCGGCAAAAGGAAGTAGCGCAACACGAAGCTCTTTGTCTGATAGACCGGTAGCTGAAAGCAACTGCTCAAATTGTTGAACTGAAAGCGTAGCATCAAAATCATCAGCTTGGATGATAGGAGCAAGTTGTTTGGAAAGTGCTTCTGGAGCGCCTGCTAGCGCCTGTTCAATGCGACTTTTCATGTTGAATCCTTGTTATTGCATGGACAGTTATTCTATGTGAAAGATAGAAATGTTCCGTGCGTTAGATCACGATAAATAATGCAATTGATAATTCTGTTACATAATTAGAGTGAGCTCACACATGTATTCGATTGCACAGGTGTGAAGCGTTATCTCCGTCTCACAATTAACCATATCAGTATATATTCATATGACCAAGGAGCAGGAGTATGTTACCAACGCGACTTTTACCGCTATGCTACTTTATACTTACGTAATCTAGAGCGAGTGGTAGCAGCTAGAATGCTAATGCTATGAATGTATATCTCAGTCAAGTCCCTTCACGATATTACTGGGTGAGTTTGATAGATAAGATAGGGTTTTGAAAAGGGATAAGTAAGAAACGGAAAGGCTACGGCCTGCCGGAAGGAGGGCAGACCGAGAGCGCTTAACTATTGATATAGCCAGACCGCCAAAGCAAAAAAACTTGGAGCCAAAATAGAAGTTATGATCCCACATAAAACCAATGCGAGTGATGAGAACGCGGCATCTATGGGCTGTTTCTCTGCACAAGTAGCGGTGCCTAAGGCATGAGAGACTGTACCCATTGTCAGACCACGTGCAATCGGGTGTTTAATTCCAATCAAATTGTAAATTGGGTATGCCAAAATTGCGCCCAATAAACCGACAATCAGAACCAAGAGCGCTGCAACGGCGGCTTCACCACCAAGGTGACTCGATATTTCCATCGCTATTGGTGTCGTGACGGATTTACCCACTAGACTCGCGATTAAACTGATATCCGCTTTGAAAGCGACTGCGATCAAGGTGGTTGTCATCATCGACATCACACTGCCTACTGTGCAAGCGAAAGTGATGATTCGCCAGTTTGCTTTAATTTGCGGTAGTTGTTCATATAGTGGATAAGCCAGAGCAACTACAGCAGGTTGAAGCAAAAAGCTAATTCCTTCGTTATCCGCATAATACTTTTCAAATGGCACATTTAAGTAAGTAAGCAAAGGAATGAGCACTGCGATACTGATCAGCAAAGGGTTTGCTAGAGGATTGTTCACTTTGATTGCGATTTGGCGAGCGATAAGAAAAACCGCAATGGTAACAACTAACCACATATCAGTGTTTCTCCTGTAGCAAGTAATCCAGCAGCCAAGCGAGGCTGACCAATACAATGAGTGAACCGCCAACCGCGCTAGCGATGATAGGGAGCGCATTGGCGAGTAGTAAATCGAAATGCTGCATTAATCCGACGCTGATAGGAACGAACAATAAGATCATATAGCGTATAAATAGCGTGGCGCCCGGTTTGACCCAGTCGACTTTTACAAGCCCAAGAGTCATGGAGAAAAACAGTACGAGCATACCGATGACACTTCCTGGAACGGAAACGCCAGTGAACTTTTGAATGGTAATTCCGATGCCAAGTGCTCCCATGATGAGGAAGATTGAAATGAGCAGTTGGATCAGTTGTAAGAATCGTTCTTTAATCATTTTGACAGTATATAAACAACAAGCACACCATAAGGTGCGCTTGTATTAGGAGGAGTTAGGAAGCTAAGCTCTCTACATAACGGTACACGGATTTTAATATCGCAATCTTCTTTTCGTCACTTTCATGTTCGTGAACTAAGTTTTCTAAATTCAGCATGTACTCTTCAATTTGGCTTTCAAACACTTCTCGACAGTGTAGTGCCCAGCGTCTTTGTTCTTGCTCGTCTAATGTGCCTGGGAAGTTACGCGCACGATAGCGGAACAATAGAGGTTTAATGCGCTTGTCATCAAATTCAATGTCTAATGCAGCAAGATTATTCGGATCGGTTTCGCGAATGATATCCATAGCTGCGCGATCGGCTGGAGAAAAGAACCCGTCGTAAAGTTGTGTATCGACGTCATCACTTTTATCGAATTTGCGCTCGACTGAAAAGAGGCTAATCAGCTTTTCTCTAATTTCAGGATGTTGGCGCAACAAAGCGAGATTGGCGAGACATTGTTGGCGATCAATGCCAATAGACTCTGCATTTTCAGCCGTTAACGTTTTTGCAGGGGCGAGAATAGGGCATTTGTTCAAATGAACTAGTTTAACTGGCACTGGTAGCAATTCACCAAGATCTTCGCGCTTCGTGTAGAGTCTTTCGTGCAGCTCTTCTGCGGATAGCTCAAGAATAGGTTGAGGGTCTTTCGCTAAATCGATGGTGATAACGGCGTTATTATTGGTTGGATGCCAAGCAACAGGCACAATCCAGCTAGTGTACTGGCATTCGCGCCCTAGCATGCCTGAAACGTGCATCAACGGTGTCATGTTGACGATGTCGACTAAATCATTGAGCTTGCGCTTTTGGCGCATAGAAAAAAAGTAATCAAACAATTTTGGTTGCGCTGCTTTTACTTTCTTTGCCATTTCGATAGTCGCAACCACATCTGCCATGGCATCGTGCGCGTTACTATGTTCTATGCCGTTAGCCACGGACAAATGTTCTAATTTAAAGCTAGTGAAGCCATCTTCGTTTTCTGGCCATTCTACGCCTTCTGGGCGAAGGGCATGGCACGCGCGTAGTACATCGAGTAAATCCCAACGTGAGTTACCGTTTTGCCAACTCCATGCGTATGGATCGATAAAGTTGCGATAACAAGTATAACGGGTCACTTCGTCATCAAAGCGAATGCTGTTGTAGCCTAAACTGGTGGTATTTGGTCTCGCGAGTTCAGCGTGAATCTTAGCGATAAACTCTGGCTCAGAAAGGCCTTCTTGAACCGTTTTTTGCGGAGTAATACCAGTAATAAGTGCAGCTTCAGGAGACGGAAGATAATCAGCCGGTGGTTGACAGTACATGACTAAAGGCTCGCCGATGATATTAAAGTTTTCATCTGTACGAACACCAGCAAACTGGCTTGGGCGATCTTTCGCGGGGTTGGTTCCCCATGTCTCATAATCAAAGAAGAAAAAAGTGGGCTGATTATCTTGGTGCATTCTGCTTACCGTTTACAAAACCGATGACAGTATTAGACCATTCAACGCCTTGACTAGCAACGAAAGATGCAAGTTGAATTTTTGAAAATGAAAAAAGCCGATGGCGAACCATCGGCTTGATATTTTACGTTTTATCGCTTTGGAAGGAATTTGAGTTCTATGCTCGTGTTTCTTCCAATGTTGCTTCACTTCCTGGTGACTTCAGCACTCGGCTAGCAATTGTACCCGCAGTCATTGAACCTGAAACGTTTAGTGCGGTACGTGCCATGTCAATCAGTGGTTCAATAGAGATAAGCAGTGCCGCGATGGTTACAGGCAAGCCCATTGCAGGAAGAACAATCAAGGCTGCAAACGTCGCACCGCCGCCGACACCTGCAATACCAAATGAGCTGATGGTGATAATCGCAATCAATGACAGGATAAAGTGTAGATCAAGTGGGTTGATGCCCATTGTCGGAGCTACCATCACTGCAAGCATTGCAGGATAGATACCCGCACAGCCGTTTTGGCCGATAGTGGCACCAAACGATGCTGATAGGTTTGCAATCGCTGGTGGTACGTTAAGCTTCGTGATTTGCGCTTCTACGTTTAGTGGAATTGTTGCTGCTGAGCTACGAGATGTAAACGCGAAGGTCAGTACAGGCCAGATTTTCTTAAAGTATTCCGCAGGGCTAACGCCAACAAAAGAGACCAATACGCCATGAACAACAAACATCAGTGCGATAGCAACATAAGACGCCACAATAAAGCCAAGTAGGTTTAGGATGTCGCCTGCGCTTGATGTCGCTACCACTTTTGCCATCAGTGCTGCGATGCCGTATGGCGTTAGGGCCATGATCATCTTCACTAGTCGCATAACGATAGATTGAGCAGCTTCTACGAAAGTACGAATCGGTGATTCCAACTCTGCTTTTTCCATCATCACTTTACGAGCGGCGATACCAGTTAACACGCCGAAAATCACAACAGCGATAATTGATGTCGAGCGAGCACCTGTTAGATCAGCAAATGGGTTGGTTGGAATGAAGCTAACTAGCATTTGAGGAATAGTTAAGTCACTTACTGTACCGGCACGGCTTTCTAAAACGGCGATACGAGCGGTTTCACGCGCACCTTCAGTTAACCCTTCTGCTGACAGGCCAAATGTCGTTGTCACCAAAATACCGATAAGTGCAGCAATTGCAGTCGTTACAAGAAGAACAGAGATGGTCAGGCCAGAAATTTTACCTAAAGATCCACCTTTCTCCAACTTAACAACTGCAGAGATCATCGATACCAACACCAGTGGCATGATGACCATTTTCAGTAGACCAACGTAGCCACTGCCTACAATGCCTACCCATTCAAGTGTTTGAGCAATTGCGCTGTTGCCTTCACCGTGAATGAGTTGCAAAGCAAGACCAAAAAGAGAACCGGTAACAAGACCGATCAAAACGAGACGTGAAAGAGTATGTTTCTTTTGTTGCTGATTAAATAGAAAGAACAATATGCCAACAAAGACGGCTAGAGAGGCTATCACTGCAAAATTCATAATTTGACCTTATCAACCAACCGAAGTGGCGGTTGTTTTTTATACGGGGTTTTATACGGATGTATTTATGGAGCGTAAGATAACGCTCGTGATATAACTTTAAAAATGACAAACGGGTATTAGCTAGATCTAAAATGAATATAAAAACGAGATCTAAGTCGCGTGAGAGCGTGAATTAGCACGTTAATTGTACAAAATGGTTATTCGTAGTGATGCAGTAAGTTACGCATTTCTTTCCTTTGTAAGTAAACCACCGAGTCTTCTTGATAACTGAAAAGTTGATAAATCATCGCTTTGGCGACATCTTCTGCTCGAATCGGTAAAAAGTTGGACAGTTTGCCAAGCATGAATGGGCGAATTACCTTAAACAGAGTTTGTACTAACTTCTCGTCCATTCTTGGGCTTTGACGTTGACCAACAAGCGGGCCTGGGCGAACAAATACGATTTCCTCAAAATCCATAGCTTCGATTCGTTGTTCCATTTGTCCTTTACAAGCTAAGTAATGGGATGGCGATTTACTATTTGCACCGAGGCTAGAAACAACCGCAAGGCGTTTAACTCCGATTGTTTTCATCTGCTGGGCGACTTTACACACCAGATCAACATCTACTCTACGCAAATTATCCTTACTGCCTGCTTGCTTAAGGGTCGTGCCTAAACAGATAAAGCCGATGGTTGGTGTTGGTTGGTTCTCATCCCATTGGTGGATAGAAAGGTCTGCATCAATGAGAGGAATAAGCTTGTTTTCCACATCTAGGACGCCATCGAGTGGGCGGCGAGAAAGATAATATAGGGTTCCAACACCTGATTGATTTATGAGGTTTGCAATGACTTTTGAGCCTACTAAGCCAGTTGCACCGGCGATGATTGCGCAGGTGTTGTTATCCATATCTTTTCTCCTATATGGGAACATAGTCTAAGCTATTGTAGCGGATTTCAACGAGTTACTTATAATCTCGTGCAAGAAAGGTGAGACGCTCTGCGAACTCGGCAGACTATCCTGAGATAAAATTGATTAGCGCTGCCCCAATTGGATGCAAGTGTATACAATAGTGGGCGCGCAAAAACTGTCGCTGAACAAGACCTCTTGAACAACAGAACACCTCTCACCCAGACAACATCAAAGGAACGTAAAAAATGGATGGCTCTTTTGCTGCGGAGATACAAGCACGCATAGATAACAAAACCAAACCCGTCGGTTCTTTAGGCTTATTGGAAAAGGTTGCACTGCAGTTAGCTCTTATTCAAAGTCAGAATAAACCTCAGCCAGTTGATTCCATCGCTATCTGCAAACCAAGCATGCTGGTATTTGCTGGAGATCACGGCGTTGCAGAGGAGGGCGTGAGCATTGCGCCAAGCGAAGTCACTCAGCAAATGGTGGCTAACTTTCTCGCTGGCGGCGCAGCCATCAACTGTTTTTGCGATATTAATGGCATTCAACTCAAAGTAATAGATTGCGGCATGTTGGCTCCTATTGATGTGCTTGTTCCAGAATTTAAATCCCATCCCAACTTGGTTGAACAACGGTTGGGTAACGGTACGGCTAATTTTTCTAAACAATCCGCGATGTCCCCAGAACAAGTGGCGCTAGGTTTAGAATATGGTGCGAAGATTGCTGAGCAAACCATTTTGCATGGTTCAAACCTCTTGATGTTCGGTGAGATGGGCATCGGTAATACCAGTTCGGCCTCAGCACTGTTATCGGCGCTGAGCTCATTAGATATTGATTATTGTGTTGGCGTTGGCACTGGAATCAATCAACAGCAGTTGAGCCGCAAATATAAACTGGTAGCACAGGGGGTAAACCGATGTCGAGGTCTTGATACTAAAGCGATTCTTGCACAGGTTGGAGGTTTTGAAATCGTACAAATGGTGGGCGCTTTTTTAGAAGCCAAGCGGCTTAAAACTCCAGTTTTAGTGGATGGGTTTATCGTATCGGTAGCGGCTTATATTGCGACGTTGCTAGATGAAGAAACGCGTGAATACATGTTGTTTGCCCATCGCTCTGAAGAAAATGGACATAAATTTGTATTGGAACATCTTAAAGCAGAACCTCTGCTCGACCTTGGTTTACGGCTAGGGGAGGGAACAGGAGCCGCTCTTGCCTTACCCTTGTTAAAAGCTGCCGCTCAGTTTTACAACAAAATGGCGAGCTTCGAGAGTGCAGGAGTTACAGTATAGTGTCAGTCCCTGATAATTCTGAGAAAGTCACGCCGTCATCGTTAAGATACCAGTGGGAGTTATTTCTATTAGCTACCAGTTTTTTTAGCCGCTTACCCGTGCCCCAAGCGTTGCCTTACAGTGAAGGACGCATGAATCAGGCAGGCCGTTACTTTGCGTTAGTTGGTCTCGTGCTTGGAGCACTTTGCGCTTTGGTATTCTCGCTCACCTCAATTTTTTTCCCAGAGTCGGTTGCCATAGTATTAACGATGGTGTTTAGCTTATTGTTAACTGGGGCTTTTCACGAAGACGGCTTGACCGATATGGCGGATGGCATTGGCGGTGGCATGACCGTAGAGCGACGCCTCTCTATTATGAAAGACAGTCGTATTGGCACTTATGGTGCCGCCACTCTCATTATGGCGTTATTGGCTAAGTATGTTTTTTGGAGTGAACTGGCTAACTTGCCGCACTTTTGGTTGGTCATTGTCGTCGCTTACACCGCAAGCCGAGCACTAGCAGCGACGCTTATTTATGACATGCCTTATGTCAGTGACAGTGATACGTCGAAAAGTAAACCGCTAGCAAGTCGCCAGTCTTCTCTAGAAGTCTCCATTTTGTTGTTTACTGGTGGCGTAACATTGCTTGTGCTTGGTATCGCGGATGCGATCTTGATATCGCTTGTTCTCGTGGTATTTCGTTTGATGTTCAAACGTTGGTTAACCAAGAGAATTGGCGGCTTTTCGGGGGATTGCCTTGGCGCAGCGCAACAGTTGTCGGAACTGCTTATTTATCTCACTATGATTGGGTTGTATCACTCCTCATGAAGCAATTGATAATCGGTGGCGCGCGCTCTGGGAAGTCGCATTTGGCAGAAAAAACAGCTAAGCAATTATCGGTCGCTTCTCATCGATCATTACACTATGTTGCAACCGCGCTGCCATTTGACCAAGAAATGCGAGAGCGAATAGCGCATCATCAAAAGCAACGCGGGGGCGAGTGGCAAGAGCATGAATGCCACCTTCATTTATCTGAGTTACTGACAAATTTCGCTACCACCGATGTTGTATTGGTCGATTGTTTAACCTTGTGGCTCAACAATTGGATATTTGAGTTAGGTGATGAATGTTCCAATGAGAAGCTAGAAGCAGAAATTGAAAAGCTTATACAGGTGGTGCGTGGCTCAGATGCGACGTTAATATTCGTCTCTAACGAGGTTGGAATGGGCATTGTACCTTTGGGGGCGGTTAGTCGTTATTTTGTGGATAATGCAGGACGGATGAATCAAAAACTAGCCAGTGTTTGCCATCGCGTTACCTTTGTTGCTGCTGGTTTGCCGTTGGTTCTTAAAGAGTAGGATGGAACAAAATGAAAACACTCAATATCTATCTTGTGCGTCATGGAAAAGTAGACGCTCCACCAGGACTCCATGGCCAAACAGATGTAAAAGTTACGCCTGCTGATCAAGAGAGTATTGCTAGGGCTTGGGCCGAGAGTGGACGAGGTGTGGGTGGAATAATTTCTTCTCCGCTTTCACGCTGTCAAGAACTGGCAAACATCATTGCTGAACAGCAATTATTACCAGTAATGACGGATGAGTCTTTACAAGAGATGGCATTTGGTGATTTTGATGGTATGCCTTTTGATATGCTCACTGAGCAGTGGAAAAAGCTAGATGCTTTTTGGCAATCGCCAGCACAACATACGTTGCCGAATGCTGAGAGCTTAAGCACATTTTCTGAGCGCATATGTCGCGTTTGGTCTCAAATCATCAACGATATCAATGACAATCTACTTATCGTCACGCATGGTGGCGTCATTCGTATGATTCTTGCTCATGTATTGGAGTTAGATTGGCGTAACCCAAAGTGGTATTCGACGTTGTCGATAGGAAACGCTTCTGTCACGCATATAACAATTACTATAGATGAGCAAATTTACGCCTCGGTGCGTTCGATTGGCGTACCTCTTTTAACTCGTTAATTTATAAATATTAAAATGCCCAGAACGATATTGCTTACGGGCATAGTCACGGAAGATGTCAGTGGAAGCCCATCTGCTAGGTGCAGGAAGCGAAAATTGACTCAGTTACATAAAAAGGAAATATAGAAATGACAACGCCGAGTTGGGATTTGTCCATCGTTTATAACGACCTTTCTGACCCACGAATTCAAGACGATATTGCTCTTGTGGAACAATGTATTGATCTTTTGAATAAACAATCAGTAGATTGTGGCAACGTAGAGATCATGCAAAATGCGATTTTGACCAATGAAGCTGCGAGTCGTTTAGCGGGTACAGTTGCAAATTTTGCGAGTTGTTATGCTTCTGTTGATGCAACAAACGCCGAAGCGAAATCGTTACTTGGTAAAATGACCCGCATCTTTTCGGAGCTTTCCCAAGCGTTCAGTCCCTTTGATTTGACATTAACTCATGCCGACGAAGAGTTTATCTTGCGCGTGTTAGACCATGAAAATCCTGATATCAGTGGGCAAGCTTTTTCTATCTTGAATTCTAGAAAGTTGGCGGATACTCGTCTTAGCAACGCAGAAGAACAGTTACTGGCTGCGATGAGTGTGGATGGCAAATCGGCTTGGGGTAACCTATACGATAACCTGACTGGCTCATTGAAAGTGAAGCTTGAGTACACAGATGGTAATAGTGAAGAGCTTGGATTTTCTCAAGCGGCAAGCATTCTTTATGGTTCTGAATTCGAGCGTCAAGAAGCCGCGTGGCGTGGCGTACAAGATGCAATGCAAACGCACCAAGAATCATTCGCTGCGATTTTGAATGCGTTAGCAGGATGGCGCTTAACTGAAAACAAAAAGCGTTCTACGAAGCGTGAAGTTCACTTCCTAGAGCCGAGTTTGCATGGTAGCCGAATCCAAGCTGAAACTTTAAATGCGATGATGACAGTAGCCAAAGACAGTCGAACTATTGGTCAGAAAGCAGGTTTATTGATGGCGCAAGTACATGGTCTGGATGAGATGAAGCCTTGGAATCATCTGGCGGCTATGCCTGCTTTGAGCGGTGAAGCGAAGGTTTACGACTTTGATGAAGCGATTGATGTTATTTGTGAAGCATTTGAAACAGTAAACCCTGAGATGTCGGAGTTTGTCCGTTTGATGGTACAAAATGGTTGGATTGATGCCGCGCCAAATGCTAACAAGCGTCTTGGCGCATACTGCACCAAACTGCCAGCAACGCGAACACCACTTGTGTTTATGACTTGGAGTGGCAGCCGTTCAGACCTTATGACTCTGGCACATGAACTTGGCCATGCGTTCCATAACTGGGTTATTCGTGATTTGCCACTTTGCCAAACTTACTACCCAATGACGTTAGCAGAAACCGCCTCTATCTTTGCAGAAAACATCGTTCGTGATCATTTGATTTCGAAAGCGGAGAGCGTTGATGAAAAGCTCGAAATGTTGTGGGAAGAGTTGTCATCTGCGCTAGCTTTAATGATCAACATTCCGGTTCGCTACGAGTTTGAAAAATCGTTCTATGAACGCCGCCAGGATGGAGAGTTAACCGCAGATGAATTCTGTGAGTTGATGTCAGAAACTTGGAAAGAATGGTATGGCGACGTAATGAGCGAACCGGATCCGTACTTCTGGGCAAGCAAGCTGCACTTTTCTATTGATAGCGTGAGCTTTTATAACTACCCATACCTATTTGGTTTCTTGTTTAGCAAGGGTATCTATGCACAGCGAGAAACCAAAGGCGAAGCGTTTTACACCGATTACATCAATTTGCTGCGCGATACAGGCTGCATGATGGCGGAAGATGTCGTCGAAAAGCATCTGTCGATGGATTTAACCCAGCCAACGTTTTGGCAGCAGAGTGTTGAGCTAGTGCGTGAAAAAGTCGATGAGTTTGAGCGTTTGCTCGCACAGCGCGGCTAAGTTTTTCGCAGTGTTGATGCGTAATCTGCTTTATAGCTACAAAAATTTGATCAAATCATAATGATCTTAATCAGGGCTGTGGTAAAGTTCACAGCCCTAACACTTTGTAATTGTTTGAAAATTAAACGCCTCAATGCTTGATTTGAGTGCCTGGCGCGAAAAGGCATCGGATTTTCGAGGGAAATAGTGATTTCTACTCATAAGTGAGATCGCAGCAACAAAAATCCTTTGTACAATTTATTAACATATCCGCCGTGCTATTAAGGAGTAACGCATGACGAAGTCTCTCTTTCGCCAATCGTTTTTAACTGACACGTTAGATGTTCATATTGATGTTGCACCAGCGGAGCAGGTGCTTTCTAACGGTGTAAAACTTAAACTCTATCAGCGTGGTGTATTAGAAGTAATCCCTGCGAATTATACTCAGGATACGAAGAACATCATCATCTCTTGTGGGGTTCACGGAAATGAAACCGCACCTATGGAGCTGGTGGATTCCATTATTCAAGACATAGAATCTGGGTTCCAGACGGTCGATACCCGTTGTCTGTTCATTATCGCTCACCCAGAATCCACTCTGGCGCACACGCGATTCCTCGAAGAAAATCTCAACCGTCTGTTTGACGAAAAAGAACACAAACAGACAAAAGAGCTTGTTATCGCCGATACGCTTAAGCTGCTTGTTCGAGATTTTTATCAGGATACCGACCCGACAACACGCTGGCACCTTGATTTACACTGCGCGATTAGAGGCTCGAAGCACTATACGTTTGCAGTAAGTCCTAAGACTCGTCATCCTGTGCGCAGCAAGGCATTGATCGATTTCTTGGACAGTGCACACATTGAAGCAGTGCTCCTGTCAAACTCACCATCGAGCACGTTTAGCTGGTACAGTGCCGAGAATTTTGGTGCGCAGGCTCTCACAATGGAGCTTGGCCGTGTGGCTCGTATCGGTGAAAATGACCTCGATAAACTGACCGCGTTTGATTTGTCTTTACGTAATTTGATTGCGGAAACGAAGCCAGAACACTTACCAAAACCATGCATTAAGTATCGCGTAAGTCGCACAATCGTTCGTTTGAACGAAGACTTTGACTTTATGTTCGACGACAATGTTGAAAACTTCACCTCATTTGTTCACGGCGAAGTGTTTGGTCATGATGGCGACAAACCATTAATGGCGAAGAATGAAAACGAAGCGATTGTCTTCCCGAACCGCCACGTCGCAATAGGTCAACGTGCAGCTCTGATGGTTTGTGAAGTGAAAACCCGTTTTGAAGAGGGTGAGTTGGTTTACGATTAATCCAACATTGCTTTGAGAAGTTAATTGCAATTTACCGAGGCTTAACTGTAAGGTTAAGCCTCGTTTGTTTTTATCGGCCGCTATGGATTTTCAACAACTTATCCTGAACAAGGAACGACGCTGGCAACGTAACCTGATGGTTATGTCGATCGTGCTCGCTGTACTCTCTGCCATTCACTTGATGGTCGGAGAAATTTTCTTTTCTCCTTTTCAATCCTTATCTGCATTTGAACAGAAGTTATTGCTGGACTTGCGTTTACCGAGGTTAGTGTCTGCGGCAATTATTGGTGCTGCGTTAGCGGTATCTGGCGCGACGTTACAAGTGTTGCTTGGGAACGTGTTGGCTGAACCTGGCGTGCTTGGTATATCTGGTGGTGCAAGCTTAGCAATGGTCTTAATCATGTTCGCGTCACCTGTTCTTCCTACCCCGATTGTTTTTATGTTGGCAGCGATTGCCGGCTCGATGGTATTCACGTTTGTTTTGGTGGCGATAGCAAGGGCAATGCACCTGACGACCGCTCGATTGCTTTTGGTTGGGGTTGCATTGGGTATTTTATCGAGCGCGATTGTGACGTGGGCATTTTACTTTAGTGATGATCTAAGTTTACGCCAACTGATGTATTGGTTAATGGGCAGTATTGGCGGTGCAAGTTGGTATCAACATACCGTTACTTTAGTGATGTTACCGGTGCTTATCTGGTTATGTTGTAAAGGCAAGTCGCTTGATAAATTGATGCTAGGTGAGATTCATGCGACCCAATTGGGTGTCGATGTGCATCAAATGCGTTGGAAATTGATCCTCGCCATTTCTGTTTTGGTGGGTAGCTCAGTCGCTTTGGGTGGCATCATCAGTTTTGTTGGTTTGGTGGTGCCGCACTTGTTGCGTTTGGCTTTTGGTACGGAAAACCGTTATTTATTGCCACTTTCTGCAATATCTGGTGCTGCGTTGCTTGTATTTGCTGACATCGGCGCAAGACTGTTATTGGACTCCGCAGAGTTACCTCTAGGTGTCATGACAACATCGATTGGCGCACCTATTTTCATCTGGATGCTGGTGAAGAGTCATGATGCACGTTAAACATATGTCGGTTGGTAGTCGATTATTGCCTCTTTCTTTTGAATGCAAAGCTGGCGAAATCGTACATATCGTTGGGCCTAATGGTTCCGGTAAGAGTACTTTATTGGCTGCGATATCTGGTACGTTAAGTCACCG
Source organism: Vibrio sp. 811 (assembly GCF_033339195.1). Taxonomy (NCBI): domain Bacteria; kingdom Pseudomonadati; phylum Pseudomonadota; class Gammaproteobacteria; order Vibrionales; family Vibrionaceae; genus Vibrio; species Vibrio sp. 811. The sequence goes on along the minus strand of NZ_JAWOUB010000002.1, from coordinate 305,280 downwards.
AGACGGTATGAGTGGTGAAGTGTACGTTGGCAACAAAAACTTGCTTACTTTACCGTTGTCAGAGCAAGCTCATGTTCGAGGTTATTTGTGTCAGCAATCGCGCCCAGCGTTTAATGTTGATGTGTTTCAGTATCTCGCTTTATCTCTGCCAAGTGGTGCTGAGATTGCGGATATCAAAGTGCGTGATGCCGTCAATATGGTGGTGGAGCTGGTACAACTGCAAGATAAGCTTCATCGCAGTATTCAAACATTATCCGGTGGTGAGTGGCAGCGTGTCCGATTAGCAGGTGTATGTTTGCAGGTGTGGCGTACCATTAATCCTTTTTCGCAGTTTTTAATTTTGGATGAGCCAGCAGCACCGTTAGATATTGCGCAAGAGGGTCTGCTCTATCAATTGATTAACGCTATGGCGGCGCAGGGAATTGGAGTATTAGTTGCTAATCACGATCTCAATCGCACATTAAAGCACGCAGATAAAGTATTGCTGCTTAACAACGGTGTGCTGCACTCATCAGGAAATGCCGATACTGTGCTAACGGAAGAAGCTCTCGGGGAAGTGTTCAATACTCAAGTCAAAAAGGTCATCGTAGATGAGCAACCTTATTTAATCTTTGATTAGTATTTAGGGACAATAAAAAAACGACCTACTTGAGGTCGTTTTTTTTAATCGAGATAGCCAAACTCAACGCTTATTGAGTTAACGGTTTTAGATCTGCTGGGCGGTAGTAAACAGATTTGAGTACTTTGCCTTTACGAATGGTTTTACCTTCCGATACGAAATCTTCGGCGCATTTCGCGATGATGTATTCACCTTTCTGCACCGCCATCAACTTGATGCCTTGTTCTGCGTAGAATGCTTCTGTTTCTGAGTACTCTTGCTCGTTACGGCATACTTTGCTCATGTTGCTTGAATGTACTTCATCCCAGCAAGGAATAAACTCGATACCACGGTTTACCGCAACGTTTAATAGAAGATCAATTAAGTAGCTGATCGCCAGATTGTCTTCTACTTTGCTGTGGCCAAGATGAACGAGACGGCCCATTAATACATACACGCTGTCTACGATGGCATCTGCTTGCTCAGTTTTACAATCTGCTTCTGCTAGCTCTGTTAGCTCTTCGATCGCCAAAGAGGTGTGTAGTGTGTCTGCTTGCGTATCAAGGCTTGCAGCGTCTGCGACTGGTAAGTCGAACGTACTACGGAACTCGGTGATATCACGGTATAAGTGATCAAAAATCTCTTGGGTTAGCTTTGACAGTTGCATTCTAATTTCCATTGAATCGATTGAAGCGGCAATGATACCAAACCGCACTTTGAACCCCAAGGGCATTGCATCTAACTGGTGATAAATCTGCCTTTGGGGAATGGTGGGGCTTAACGAAATAGGTAAGGGAACAGCTTTTTACGTTCTTCCTCTGAAAGGGCGGAAACACGAGCGATGTTCGTATCGGGAATGGATTCAGGATCAGGATAGTGTTTTAGTACCTTTTCCATACTCTCTTCGCGAATCAAATGGAAGATCGGGTAAGGAGAACGATTGGTTAGGTTTTCGTCGTCTTCAGGCCTTGCGCCGCCAAAACAGTAATCAGGATGGAAAGTCGCTACTTGGAAAACACCTTCCCAGTTTTGCTGCTTAATTAATCCTTCAACCCAATCTATGCAAAAGTTGTAGTCCCAGAAATCTTGTAGCATGGCGGGAACCACAACCAACGTGGTCTCAAGTTGTTCGGGTTCTGTGTTACTCAGCTCAATCAGCTGCAATAAAATATCTTCTAGAAGCGCTTCTTCTTGAGTCGCTTCACTAACAAAGATTTTGATTTGTTTATTACGTTGCGGCTTGGCAGCAAACGGACAAAGGTTGAGACCGATTACTACATCGTTGAGCCATTGATCGACCTGTTGAGTGATCGCTTCGATATCTGTGTTTTGTGTTGAACGCGTTGACATACGACTTTCTGGTTTTTATTAAAGTAGCGCAAGCATAGCAGAGTTGGTTATCCAAGTAACCAGAGAGGTATTACGCAAATGAGCGTACCTTAGCTACTCTTTAAACTCGCAGCGTCAGGTGTTTGGTCAGTATGCTTTCTTTCGGCAATGTGTTTCAAATACGCAATTGCAGCAAACATCGCTAGGTAGACTGCGCTTCCTCCCATAAGAACACTCGACCAACCACCATGTTGCCAACAATAAAGAAGTAAGAATCCTCCTAAGCTACCGCCTACGTAGTAGTGTACTAAGTAGAGCGCTGTCGCGGTGGCTTTGGCGCGAGTGGCGTTCTGACCGACCCAACCGTAGGCGAGGGTATGAGTAAAGAAGGCACCAAAACTTATCAGCAACAACCCAAATAGCATTGCAGTCAAGCTTTCAACCGCCGCAATCCACATCCCCGTCATGCTCACTATCGCGCCTAAGAACATACCGCGGATTGATGAATAACGTTTACTCCAGTGGCCTGCGCAACGAGAGGAGAAAGTCCCTCCCAAGTAACAAATAAAGATCAGTGAGGCCAACCCGACGGGCACATTGTGAGGTTCACTCACCAGACGGAAACCCATTACGGAATAAAGGTTGACGAACAAAGCAAAGTTGAGTCCTCCTATCAGCATCGCAAACCACACGCGTTGGTTTTTAAAATGACCAATAAGCGCACGATTTTGATGGCGTAAGCTGCTTGATGACGGGGTGAAGTTGCGCTGTGTTGGCAATAAATAGTGAACGCCAATGACACCAAGAAGAGTGAACACCATCATAACTTCAATGGCGACATCAACACTGAAATTGTCCGCCAATAAGCCGCCGCTAATACGCCCTGCAATGCCGCCTAATGAGTTAGCCGCAATGTACGTTCCAATTGCCATCGAGAAGGCGTGCTTGTCGAGCTCTTCTGCCATGTAAGCCACGGCGACCGCAGCAAAAGCGGCGAGCGCGACACCGATCAGTGCTCGACATACCACCAAAAACAGAAATGAGTCACCAAACAGCATCAAAGCGGAAAGGGTAGGAATCGAAAACAGACCAGCCATCATGACTGGCTTTCGTCCCACTGATTCTGACAACACAGCCATCGGGACGAGGCTAAAAGAGAGAGCGAGTGTTGAGGCCGCAAATAACCAGTTCACTTGCGTTTCTGAGATCGTGAAAATTTGAGCAAAAGTGGGCAGCATTGGCTGTAGTAGGTATAAATTTGAAAAAACCAAGAAGGAACCAAGCGCTAGCGAGAGCGTAATGCGTTTGTATTCCGGTGTGCCAAAACTGACCATGAATCCTGCCTAATGTGAGCAAATGGAGAGACTGTGATCAATCTATCAGTTCGTTATAAATTAAAAAAATATATTAAAAATATGGACACCATATATTTTTGATCTAATGGAATCGAAACAACTTAAACATTTTCTGGCGGTCGCTGAACATGGAAATATTACCCATGCGGCGAAAGCCCTGCATATTGCCCAGCCCGCATTAAGCATTTCTATCAAAAAGTTTGAGCAGTCTTTGGGTGTTACCCTATTTCGCCGTGATGATAAAAAAATCAGCTTAACGAAAGAGGGCGAAACGCTACTTGTACATGCCAAGCGGGTGATTCAACAGTTGCACGACGCGCAGCTCGCGATTGATGAGTTGAAAGGTTTAGCGAAAGGCGAAGTAAGGCTCGGAACGCCATCAATGATGGGCAGTTATTTCTTTCCACGAATTGTGATGGCGTTTAAAAGCCAGTTCCCGGAGTTAAAATTGACCTTGGTCGAAGCTGGGACTCAATCGATTCGTCGTATGCTGCTCAATGGTCAACTCGATATCGGTGTGATCAGTTGTGATAACGTGCCTGATGACCTAGAAACTGACCATTTGTTTACTAGCCAAATGGTAGCAGTTGTTTCACCTGAGCATGAGTTAGCCCAGCGACACGCTCTTACTTTTGATGAGTTCTTTGAACACGATTTGGTTATGTTTCAGCATGGCTATTTTCACCGCGAATTTTTGGATCAGGTGAGTGAGGAGCATGGGTTTACCATGAAGTCATCATTCGAGACCAACTTACTGCCTTTGATTTTGAGTATTGTAAAACAAGAGTTTGCGATTACCGCGTTACTGGAATTGGTGACTCAACATGAGTCAGGCGTTGTTGGCGTGCCGTTTGAACCACCAGTGACGCTGGATCTGGCACTTGCTTGGCGCAAGCAGGGGTATTTATCAATAGCAGATCGAACGTTTATCGACTTTATCAAGCGCTACGTTTAAACGCAGCGCAGATTCATCGTCCGAGCACTAGTCGCCTTTGTACATCTTCTCGAAGTTCTTTGGGTTCCAGCCAATCATTACCCGATCACCAATTTTTAAAACTGGCACTGAACGAGCACCAAGCGCATCAAGTTCTTTGCGACCGCGTTGCATCTTAGCATTGCACAAACGATAGTTAATATTTTTCGAATCCAGATAACGTTGAGCATCTTTGCAGTGAGGGCATTTGTCTTTGACGTAAAGGACGACACGTTTCATTGAGTTTCTCTCCATTATCATTGGGAGGCGAAGTTTAACGGCCTTTCACAATAAATGAAAGGCGAAAGCTAAGGTGAAACTGTCCTTTATCTCAGGTATATTGAGCGCCTTTATTTTGTCATAACAGACGTTAATTCTATGCATCCGTCACTTCGATACATTCAAGGCTACCCACAAAACATCGTAGAGCAGGTGAGCTCGTTGATAGCGAGTGGCAAGTTTGTTCCTTGGTTCGAGAAGCGTTATCCCGACAGGCACCAAATCAAAAGCGAAAGGGCACTCTATGAGTACGCCATGGCAATCAAAAACCGCTACATGAAGAAAGCCGCGCCAATCAGTAAAGTCGTCTACGATAAGAAAATTCACGCGGTAAACAACGCGCTTGGTTTGCACAGTGTAATCAGTAGAAACCATGGCGGTAAGCTGAAGTCGAAAAACGAGATTCGCATTGCCAATGTATTTAAGGATGCGCCCGAGCCACTATTAAGAATGCTGGTGGTACATGAGTTGGCGCATACTCGTGAGAAAAACCACGACAAGGCGTTCTATCAGCTATGTTGCTATATGGAGCCTGAGTATCACCAACTCGAATTTGATGCTCGTTTGTTTATGATTTACCTCGATTTAAAAGCGAATTTGAATGAAGAACAATAATCACAACGCGAAGCAAGCAAAGCCAAAGACTTCAAAGGCGGCTCAGAATAAAGACGCGAATAAAGCCAAGCCGAAGCGTGTTAAAGACAAAGTTGCGCGCAAATCCTCGCAGCCTGCAGGAAAGAGCGAAGTCGAGTTCATAAAAATAGCGAAGAATGGTTTGCATGAGCGTAATGTTCATCGAGGTCGTTACGATTTTAAAAAACTCGTGGAAAGTGAACCACAGTTAAAGCCATTCGTTATCAAAAATCCGAAAGGGGAAGACTCCATAAACTTCTCTGATCCTAACGCTGTTAAAATTCTCAATAAAGCATTGCTTGCTGCGTATTATGGTATCGAGTTCTGGGGCATTCCCGACACCTACCTTTGCCCACCGATTCCGGGCCGCGCTGATTACATTCACCGAGTGGCAGAACTTCTTGATGGTGAAGTAAAAGGTCAGTACGCGCACCAAAAAGTGAAAGCGTTGGACATTGGCGTGGGAGCAAACTGTATTTATCCGATTGTTGGTGTAACAAAATACGGTTGGCACTATACGGGCAGCGATGTCGATCCAAAATCCATCCAATCGGCTCAAACGATCGTAGAGCACAATCGTGTTTTGAAGGGAAAAATTGCACTGGTACAGCAATACAATGATGCCAATATTTATCGAGGTATCATTCAACCGAATGATCGTTATGATGTGACGACATGTAATCCGCCATTCCACCGTTCGGCGGAAGATGCCGCTATGGGCAGCCAGCGTAAAATCGATAATCTAAAAGCAAACCAGCGCAAGAAAGGGCTAAAACCTCAAACCGCACCAGTAAAGACAAGTAAGCCTGCGTTGAATTTTGGCGGTCAAAACGCTGAATTGTGGTGTGAAGGCGGAGAAGCGGCGTTTATCCGAAAAATGGCGAATGAAAGCCAAGCTTTTGCCGCACAGGTCTTGTGGTTTACAACACTTATATCCAAAAAAGACAACGTTCGCCCGATGCGCAAGCAGCTTGAAAAATTGGGTGTGAAAGCCATTCGTGTGGTTGAAATGAGTCAAGGGCAGAAAGTGAGCCGCTTTGTAGCTTGGTCATACATGGATAAGCAACAGCGCAAAGCATGGATTGAACTAAAGTAACGTTGACCGTTTCACACTGAACAATAAAGTAGGAAGCCCGCTGATATCAGCGGGCTTCTATTTTGGGAGATCTAAAACTTAATGATGGGCTCACAATCTAGTGAACTGAGAGAGACAAAAGTATCTGTTTTGGCATAGTACAAGCCACAGGTTTCACCTCTTATCTGCAACGTATATTGGTCTGGAAGATCCGTATAGCTGCCATCCAACAGTTGATTGTTGTTCCCTTTTACTCGTCCTTTTTCAATCAACAAATGCGGTGAGGATTCAAATACGTTATTTGCGACTCTAGGTGCTGGTGTCCCTTGGATTTCTGCGATCGCGTTTTGAATCTCTATGACTGTTTCCGGAGAGTTCTTTTTACTCAATGCTTCAACGGGTTCTTGTGACATAGCTTGGCATCCTATCAAAGAAATCGAAGTGCCTAAGAAAAGCGCAACCCGAATCAGCATTCGTAAAAAGTTAGTTGATCTCAACATGAATTGCCTCTGTTCGTAGCGGAGAGCGAAGATCGCTTAACTCCGGAGATGAAATGTTACGCGGCATGGCGTTGAAACTTGAAGGGGATACTGGCGGACAGGTTCCAGTTTCCATGTAGTTTAGTGCCGCAGAAAGCATACCTTCAGACGGATCGCCCAATGGTTTTGTTAGGTCGTCATTGACCCAGCAACCTTCCACTCTATTGTTTAAGCCTAGCTCGGTATTGATTTGGCTCTTTGGAGTAGGAATAAAACCATCAGCGAAGTCGCCAAATTTTTTCTCGTTCGCCGACTTGAACTGAATAGTGTAGTACATAGTGCCGCAGTTTTGTTCTGGTGAGAACCCATACGGTTTACCTGTGGTTGTTGAACCTATTTGGATAACCTCCACATCAATGCCGCGCAAAGCGTTGATTAACAGTTCACTTGAGGAAGCCGTGCCTCCTGAAGTCAGCACATATACGCGCTTTTTGTTCAGTGTCGGAAGCACTTGATCCGAATATTTCTGTGCTGCCCAGTCTATTGCTAGATTTGTAAAGCGATAGATGTTATCCCCATCTTTAATGGTACGCATCACTTTGTCATTGTGAATCAACTCACTGAAGACTCGGTTCTGACCAGCACCGCTTAGCATGTAGCCTACTTGCGAGGACTGAAGGACTAAGCCACCGCCGTTGTAACGTAAATCAACGACGATCTCGTCAACATTCTCTGCTGAGAGCGTACTGAACGCCTCAATAAGCGGGGCTTGAGCGCTTGGTTCAAAGGAGTTGTATTGCAGATAGCCGATCCGCATACCATTGTGTGTAATCACTTTGGCATTTTTAACTGGAGAGGTCATGACATCAGAGGCGGTAAGCGTCACGGTTTTCTCTAGACCGTCAACACTCTCAAATGTGAAGGTGTAATCTTGATTGATGTCAGGGTTAAAGAGCGTTTTGTTAATAAAATCAATGTCGGACTGACTACCGGTGTTAACCACATCAATATTATTGATTTTCAGAAGCTTATCACCACGAGCAATGCCGCTTCTATCAGCTGGCGAGGCTTCTTCAGTGTAGGAAATACGAACGTCTCGAGGTTGTACGCCACGTAGGAATGCCCAGTTAAAACCAAATCCAGCAACTAAACCGGATTGCGATGATTTCATATCATCTTCATAAGGGACGGTAAAATGGAAGCGATCTTTTGGTTTACCCGTCGCGGTAGTAGCAGAGGTGACCAGCGTATTGAAGTAATCAGTAACAGTTTTGTAGTTTGCTGGATTATTATCAGGAACCTCGTCATACCATAGATACGTTTCGTTAGTAAAAGCTCTTAAAAAGAGTTTTTCGTGTAATGCAGAGCCCAATTTATCTGGATAGGCGGCATAGTTGTCATATGGGTCCAGTCCGACGCGGGGCGTTTCACATTGGTTGATAAACGTTTTCGACGGTTGGCTAAAATCACCGGCTTTCCATGTTGGACCGTTTGCACTGCTAGTGGACTGAGTAGGTGATGAACCATCACCGCCGCCACCGCCACAGCCTTGTAATAATACGAGAGTGACTGCCGTTGCTAAAGAATACTTAAATTTCACTTTTCTATGTCCTTATAAATAATAGAATTATAATTATGTGTTTTGCTTTTGTTTTTATTAGCTAGGTGAATGTATTAATTTAATTTGTTCGTCTGCAAATTTATAGTTAAATAGTGTGAGGTAAATAACGTAAAAAAGTTGTCTTTTATACTTAAGCTAAATTAGTCATTACTTAAGTTTTCTGTCTATTTCAAAAGAGCTAACAAGACAATTAATAAGTGTGAAATTAAGACAAGTTCTTAGTTGACTAAGCGATGCTTGCTAAATAAAAATCAGAATTAGATTCAGGAAACGCTTTGAATCAATAGTTTGGTAGGAGTATATGATGTTATCTGGGATTTGTTTGATTTATTTGTCTGATGCTTTAACTTAATTTAGTGAGTTGAGCGACGTGCTTTAATAGGCTTCCGTCAATGTTAGGTAAATCATCAGCGAAAAATATCTGAGCACCGGGAGTGCAGCGCATTAATATATTTGTTAGTTCACCTTCATTGTTGGAAGTGTTAACTGCGTTAAGTTTCGCTAATTTATTACAAAGCTCGTTCTCTATTTGCACTTTCTGCTCTTCGGTGAGCCTAATACGACCTATACATACGCCTGGGTTGATATCATGAGAAAGCGAATCTTGTTGAAATCGCTCTTTGAATAAGGTGTCTAATGCCGTACCTTCTTCCATAATAAATCGACGACCAGAACGGTAAAACAAGCCGTCTCCGAAGTTTTCGACATATCCTAGAATTTCCGCGATACGCAAATAGAATCGTAAGCTTGTATCAGAAAGTCCGTAAGTTTGGGCTATCTCTTGCGGTTTAATATCACGAGAAGTCAGCATATAAATAAAATCAAGTAAATAAGGATGCTCAACGAAAAGGGCGCTCTCTTCATCTGTTAGCATTTGCTCGTTTTGGTGCTGAAGCTCGTTGGCTAAGGTTGCGAGTTCGATGAGATCGGTATTCAGGTAGTTCAGATAAATAAGTACTTTATCCAAACCTAAAGCTGGATTATGTAGGTGGCGTTTAATACTAGATAAAGGGATGCCACTTTTCTCTGACAAGGAATTGTAGCAAAGCCCTTCTTCTTTAATCTTTTGTCGTAGCGCTGCAAGTAAAAACTTTGGTCCAACATTCATCCTTGAATATCACCTTATTCGTTATTCCGTTTACTGGCTGATATTTTGCCTTTCAAGCAGCAGGTTTCGAATCGCTGTGCCTGCTTCTAGAATGTGCTTTTTCAGTAGGTACTTGGCGCCTTCGATATCGCGATTTTGGCACATTTCAAACAAGCTTAAGTGCTCTTCTTCTGCCTTTTTAATGCCTGTAGTAAACAATAGCTGCATGCGTATGTATCGGTCACACTTTGTGTTCAGGTTGTAAATGACGTCCATAGTTTCAGGCATGTTGGCTGGCGCATATAGGGCTTTGTGGAACTCGTAGTTGTAGTTGCTCCATTCTTCTACTTCGTCGCCACTGTTCACTACTGACTCGAAACGTTCGCGAACTTCGCGCGCGCGTTCAAGGTCAGCGTCTGTCATATTTTGAATCGCGCGCTCTAAAATGTGGCATTCCACGACAGCGCGCAGTTCAAATAGCTCATTGATTTTCTCTGGAGATAGCTCAGTGACCGTCGCACCTTTGTGAGGTTCAAAGCTAACGAGTCCTTGTGCTTCCAATTGAACTAACGCTTCACGCACAGGAATTCGGCTAACATTAAACTCTTTTGCTAACGCATCTTGACGTAAAGGTTGACCAGTTTTTAACTCGCCCTTCAAGATCTGAGTTCGAATTGCTTCCTCAACGAGCTGAGTGCGCGTTTTAAAAACAGGTTTCTGTGACATTGAAGTCTCCCGTGAAATTAATATTGTATCCAATCCATTTTACTTTAGTAGTTTATTGTTTTTCTGGCACAAACCAACTAGGAAAGAAGGTTTTGAGAAGTAGAGTGAAATAAAAGGCATCAGTTGATGCCTTTTTGAGCCATTTGGTGGGCTTATTGGGACACACTGCCATCTATGGCGCGTTGGATACCCAGTGGGTTCGACGCTTTTAATGAATCCGGCAATAAAGATTCTGGCAAAGCTTGATAAGAGACCGGACGCAACCAACGATGAATAGCCTCCGCACCGACAGATGTTGAGGCAGAATTGGTTGAAGCCGGATATGGTCCACCATGAACCATAGCGTAACCAACCTCGACGCCAGTTGGCCAACCGTTGAATACAAGGCGTCCGGCGATTTCTTCCAAACTTGGAAGCAGTTGCTTGGCTTGTTCTTCGTCTTCAGCGGTAGCGTGAAGGGTTGCGGTGAGCGATCCAGTCAGTGAATCACTCAGTTTCAACATGTCATCGAAATCTTCACAGATTACGATTAACGATTGAGGACCAAATATTTCTTCCTCCCATTGCGGGTTTTCACGCCAGTTTTTACTGTCCGTCACGAACAGTGCTGGTGAGACATTGGTCGCTTCTGCTTGTTCAGAACGAGTGACGTTAATGCCTGTTTCGGAAGCTCGCTTATCCACTTCGGATTCATACGTTTCTCGGATTCCTTGCGTTAGCAAAGTGGCCGTTGATTGTTGTCGAATTAACCCTTGAGCGATTTCGATAAAGGCTTGCGTTTCTGGGCTATTCAAGACAAATACAACGCCTGGTTTTGTACAAAATTGTCCACAGCCCAAAGTCATAGAAGCCACAAATTCTTCAGCCAATGATGCGTTTGCCCGTATGGCTGAAGGGAGAATAAATGTTGGATTAATCGCCCCTAGTTCGCCATAGAAGGGGATTGGCTCTGGTCTTTGCTGGGCTAGATTGAACAGCGCACGGCCACCACCGACTGAACCTGTAAACCCAACCCCTTTAATTTTTGGATGGGTAACGAGTGCTTGGCCAAGTGCACGTTTGTTACCTTGCAATAGCGTGAAGATGGCTTGCGGTAAGCACTCTTTCTCCAGTGCAGCCTCAATACACTCTGCAACAAGTTGACTGGTGCCAGGGTGGGCGGTATGGCCTTTTACAATCACAGGACAGCCAGCTGCCAGTGCCGAAGCCGTATCACCACCTGCCGTAGAAAATGCGAGCGGAAAATTAGACGCACCAAACACGGCGACAGGGCCAATTGCGATTTGTTGACGGCGAATATCTGGTTTTGGCAGTGGTTGACGGTTTGGGTTTGGCGTATCGAAAATTGCTTGATGGTGATTACCCGATCTCACAACCTCGGCAAATAGTCTTAATTGGCTCGCTGTACGTCCTATTTCACCGCTTAAACGTGCTTCGGGAAGGGCAGTTTCCAAATGAGCACGAGCAACGATTTCTTCACTCTTCACTTCCAATTCAGAGGCGATAGAGCAAAGTAAGCTCGCTCGCTTTGCATTGCTTAGTTGGCGAAACTCACGCGCAACGCTTTGGGCGGCTGAGGCGGCTTGATTAACTTCTTGCTCTCCATGTACCGGAAACGCTATAGGTAGAGGCTCACCAGTAAAGGCGTTGACTGCGTAAAAAGTGGTTGGTTCTTGTGGGTTCATCATTCTTCCTTACTATCCTTATTACTTCACTTCAAATCCGTACGCATATGGGTCTTCATCGTCTACCCATATCGTGTTGTGACCGTATACTTGTGCCCATCCTTCAATGCTTGGCAAAATAGCGGCTTTGCCATTCACTTCGGTAATGCCTTCTATACGTCCTTGAAATAGGCTGCCGATGATACTTTCGTGAACAAAGTTTTCCCCTTGATTGAGCTTGCCTCTTGCATGCCATTGCGCCATACGTGCACTTGTTCCCGTACCACATGGCGAACGATCCAACGCTTTGTCGCCGTAAAACACAGCATTTCGAGCGGTGGCGTTTTCTTGAGTGGACTCTCCGGTCCATAGCACGTGAGAAACACCGCACACTGTTGGATCTTCTGGATGTACGCACTCAACCGCTCGAGATACCGCTTCGCGAACTTTTGGTGAAAGCATCAAAATTTCATCTGGAGAGTAGTGTTCAAGTCCGGCGTAGTTTTCTTGAGGATCGACGATTACGTAATAGTTTCCGCCATAAGCAACATCGACAGTGAGCTCACCTAAGCCCTCTATGTCCACGGTTACGTCTTGGTGGGCAAGGTAAGCTGGTACGTTAAATATCTTCACCGACGTGACCTTGTCACCTTTTGTTTGGTAGTGCACTTCGATTTGTCCTGCTGGGACATCAAGTATCAAACGGCCTTCTTTTTTGGGAGTGATAAGGCGATTCTCGATAGCGGTAGTGACGGTTCCAATGGTGCCGTGGCCACACATTGGTAAGCAGCCACTGGTTTCAATAAACAGAATTGAAGCGTCTGCGTTATCGCTGCAAGGAGGCAAGACAACGGACCCCGACATCATTGAGTGTCCGCGAGGCTCAAACATGAGTGCCTGACGAATCCAATCATAATGCTCAAGAAAGTATTGGCGCTTTTCGCTCATGGTATTGCCTTCGAGTGGAGGCACACCGCCTGCTACCAGCCTAACTGGGTTGCCGCAGGTGTGGGCATCAATACAGAAAAAAGTTCCTTGTCTCATTTTTCGCTCCTTGCTGAAAAAATGGTTGAATTAAACAATAGTGATGTTAACGTAATGTAAAATATATTGTATACAATCTACGTTTTCAAGTGTGACTCGGAGCATATTTATGTTGGTCAAGGATGAAACCAAAAAGGAAAGGATCGCCGTGATAGGTGCGGGGATTATTGGCTTATCAATTGGATTGAAGTTGCAGCAACAAGGTTATCAAGTCACGATTTTTGATCCCAATGGCGTGGGGAATGGATGCTCTAAGGGAAACGCAGGTCATATCGCGACTGAGCAAATCTTCCCTCTTGCAACGCCAGCGCTGCTTCCACAATTACCTAAAATGCTGCTAGATTCCAAAAGTCCGGTTTCGATCCGTTGGCAAGATATTCCAAACACAATCGGGTGGATGATTCGTTTTCTATTACAAACAAAGCCATCAGCCGCGGAGCGGGCAAAAAACGCGATTAAGAGTCTTAACGAGCGGTCAGTGGCAAGTTGGCGTGGCGTGCTTGATTCAATCGGAAAAGCACATCTAATAAAAATGAATGGTTCATTGCTCACTTTTGAAAACGAGAAACTGTTTCAGAATTATCAAAGCACGCTTAACTCACTGGCTAAAAACGGTGTGGCGTATCAAGTTTGGACACAAGAGGCGATTCGAGAGCGGATACCTGATCTCAGTCATAAGGTTCGTGTCGGCGTCTTTTTTCCCGATACAGGTCATACGCTAGACCCTTATCAGCTCTGTGTTGAGCTAAGTGAAGCTTTTGAAGTTCTTGGCGGTAAGGTTTTACAAAACGGTGTATCTGCGTTGGCGAAAAATGGCGAGGTGCTGGTTGAGTCTCAAACGTATTCATTTGACCGAATCATTGTTGCCGCTGGTGTACATTCTAAGCCTTTGATACGGCAACTAACCGGAGTCAAAGTGCCTATTCAAGCCGAGCGAGGTTATCACCTAATGGTGGATGACAAGCGTGATGTACTGCCATTTCCTATTAGCTCTGCCGATAGAAAATTCATCATGACTCCGATGTCTGGTGGGCTACGCTTGGCAGGCACTGTTGAGTATGCCGATGTAGAATCACCACCCAATATGAAACGTTCAGAAATGCTTTTTCAGTTAGGTGATGAGATGTTTGAATCGGGGTTACATCCACTCAGGCAAGGAGAAAAGTGGATGGGGAATCGGCCTTCAACAGTCGACTCGTTACCGGTTATTGATAGCATTTGGGATGGAAATGTATTACTGGCATTTGGCCACCAACACCTTGGATTAACTCAAGCGGCGATTACGGCAGATCTCCTTTTAGAGCTTATCGAAGGAAAGCCGACATCGATTGATCTTTCACCTTTTTCATTACAACGATTCGCCTGAAAAAATTTAATATTAAATATTGTATAAAATATATTAAATACTAATGTTAACTTAATTTTAACAAAAACTGGTATCCAACAGCCGTACTCGGATGCCTCCAGAAAAACAACCAAAAGGAGTAAAACATGTCACGAATGACCAAATCACCATTGGCGCTGTTGATTTCAGGAATGCTGTTGGGGACCTCTGCTTATGCTGAAGACAAATTGACGGTCGTATCTTGGGGTGGTGCATTCACCAAGAGCCAAGTGGAGGCATATCACAAGCCTTTCATTAAAAAAACAGGTGTCGAGATCGTATCCGAGGATTTCAGCGGCGGATTAGCTGAAATTAAAGCGCAGGTGGAAGCGAACAATGTGCGCTGGGATTTGGTTTCTCTCGACAAGCCAGACATTGTTCGTGGTTGCGCCGAAGGGTTACTAGAACCAGTGAGCCCAAGTATTTTGCCTCCGGGCGCAGATGGAACACCAGCACAAGAGGATTTTATTGATGGTGCGATTCACGAGTGCGCAATCAATACCATCGTAGTGTCCACTGTATTAGCGGTGAACGAAGACGCGTTTAAAGGTAAGGCTTTGCCTAGCAAGTTGACCGATCTCTTTGACCTAAAAACTTTTCCAGGTCGACGTGCATTGCAAAAACAGCCTCAGGGTAATCTTGAGTGGGCACTATTGGCTGATGGTGTAAAGCCAGAAGAGGTCTACAGCCTGCTCGAAACCGAAGCGGGGCGTGAGCGTGCTTTTGCTAAGTTGGATACGATCAAATCAGAAGTGCTGTGGTGGACAACAGGTGCCCAGCCACCTCAAATGCTTGCAGACAAAGAAGTGGTGATCGCCTCGGCGTTTAACGGCCGAATCCACAATGCCCGTAAGGATGAAGGTCAACCATTTCGGATTATATGGGACCGTCAAATGGGTTACATGAATGGATGGGCGATACCTAAAGGGAGTGAGAACACAAAGCTTGCATTGGACTTCATTGCTTTTTCTTCAGGAACAAAACCATTAGCTGATCAAGCTAAGTACGTTGCCTATGGGCCTACGCGTAAGTCGTCTTCGGCGGAGGTGAACCCAGACATTTTAGCGAACCTTCCTACCGCACCTCAAAACTTCCAAACCGCCTTCCTGATTAACGATGAATGGTGGTCAGACTACGCGGATGAACTAAATGAAGAGTTCAATACCTGGCTGCTTAACTAGGCGTTAATTTGTGTATGGGGTCGAGTTTCATCCATAAGCGAGGTTCCGTACTTTCCTCAACTGTATTTATGTTTTCGGAGAAATGATGAAAGTCATCGAAGCACAGCAAGTCGCGCAATGTTTAACAATGAAGTCTCTTATTGAAACGATGCGTGAAATGTACTCGCGGCCAGCAACAATACCTCAACGCCGAGTCATGCCCTTAGAAGAGGGAGAATACGAGGCGTTTGCGCTACTTCCAGCTTGGAACCAGGAGTTGATTGCGGTGAAAGCCTTTACGTATTTCCCGCATAACCCTGAGCAAGGCAAAGATACGCTTGCATCTAAGCTGCTTGTTTTTAGACGAAACGATGGTGAGCCGCTCGCACTCGTGGACGGTAAAGTTTTAACGTTTTGGCGCACCGCCGCAGCTTCTGCGTTGGCAGCGGACTATTTGGCGCGTCCCGATGCTGATCGTCTGTTGATCTGCGGAACGGGCAATCTTGCGCCTTATTTTGCGTGGGCATACGCTGCGGTTCGCCCACTTAAGCAGGTTTATATTTGGGGGCGTAACTCAGATAAAGCCGAGGCGACGGTAGATGCCATTGTGTCATCTTCAGAGTATCAGTCGCTTCCTGATGAGCGTCGGTTTCGCGTTTCAGTCTTAGAAAAAGTGGACCACGTTATCAAACACGTTGACATCATCAGCTGTATTACTGCATCAGCAGAGCCTTTGTTTAATGGCGCAGACGTGCAGCCGGGCACCCATATTGATTTGGTCGGTAATCATGACTTGGACAAGCGTGAATGCGACTCCGAAGCAGTGCAACGAGCACAGGTGTATGTTGATAGCCGTATTAATGTATTAGCCGAAGCGGGCGATCTTCTCATTCCAATTCAAGAGGGCGTATTCACGTCAGACGATATCAAAGGGGAATTACCACAGCTTTGCGCCCAACAAATCTCAGGACGTCAAAACGATGAGGTCATTACTTTATACAAATCAGTTGGCAGTGCTTTGGCTGATTTGGCCGCTGTAAAGGCGGTGTTGTTAGAAAATGGCATAGATAGCCATGTCTGAGCATTTTCGCTCGTTCATTTAAATTGCATACAATATACATATAAGGAAAGTAGTTCATGAAAATTGATTGGAAAGGTGTTTATCCGGCGGTCAGTACGCAATTTCGTCAAGATCAGTCAATTGACTTAGACGCAACGCAAACCGTTATAGACAACCAGATTAAAGATGGTGTGAATGGCATTATCTGCTTGGGTACTGTCGGTGAGAACTGCGCGTTGTACCCGGAGGAGAAACGCCAGGTTTTGCAAGCGGCAAAAGAAGTCGTAAATGGCCGTGTGCCTTTGATTGCTGGTACAGCAGAGTCTATTACCACAGCAGCTGTTGATTACATGCAGGATGCGTACAAAATTGGTATCGATGGTTGTATGGTGATGCCTGCCATGGTTTACCGCACGTCTGAGAGCGAAACGTTCGAATATTACCGCACGCTAGCAGAAGCAACGCCAGAAATGCCAATCATGATTTACAACAACCCGGTTGCTTATGGTGTCGATGTAAACCTCGATATCATGGCGAAACTGGCTGAGTTTGAAAGTATTGTAGCTATCAAAGAGTCGACCACTGATACTCGTCGTATCACCGAGCTTTACAATAAATTTGATGACCGCTTTACCGTGTTCAGTGGTGTTGATGACATCGCTCTTGAATCATTGATGCTAGGTGCGACCGGCTGGATTTCTGGTTTAACCAACGCATTCCCAGAAGAGTCCGTTGCGATTTATAAACTGGCAAGCCAAGGTCGTTATGCTGAAGCGTTAGAGATCTACCGTTGGTTCTTACCCCTACTGCGTTTAGACACCATTCCTACGCTGGTTCAGTGCATAAAATTGGCCGAGCAAGTCTGCGGACGTGGCTCTGAACAAGTTCGTGCGCCACGCCAACTCTTACAAGGTGAAGAGCGTCAACAAGTCATTCAAATGGTTGAACATGCGTTAGAAACCCGCTTAGACCTATCCAAATACAATCTGTAATTGTGCTGTTTAGTAGAGCGTTAACTGACGCTCTACTCATTCGTAATATTCAAAAAATGAGAAGAGGGAAGTCATGAGCACGGAAAACAAGGACTATGTCAGCTTTCAACACGTTAAGAAAACCTACGATGGCACGAATTTGGTGGTGAAAGACTTCAACTTAGATATTACTCCTGGAGAGTTCGTTACTATGTTGGGGCCGTCAGGATCGGGCAAGACTACTTGCTTGATGATGCTAGCAGGCTTTGAAACTGCGACCGGTGGAGACATTTATATCGATGGCGTTCCTGTCAATCATCTCGCGCCGCACAAGCGCGATATTGGTATGGTGTTTCAAAACTATGCGTTGTTTCCACATATGACCATTGCTGAGAATCTTGCGTTTCCTTTAAAGGTGCGAAAACTCGACAGTGACACGATTCAAAGCAAAGTTCAGAGTGTATTAGAAATGGTCGAGCTTGAGCATGTTGCGACTCGATACCCGAAGCAGTTATCAGGTGGTCAACAACAGCGTGTTGCGTTAGCGCGAGCATTAGTGTTTGAGCCTAAACTCGTATTGATGGATGAACCACTAGGCGCGTTAGATAAGCAGCTGCGTGAGCAAATGCAGATGGAAATTAAACATTTGCATGAAAAGCTTGGCATTACCATTTTGTATGTGACGCACGATCAAGACGAAGCTCTCACTATGTCCGACCGTATTGCGGTTTTTAATCACGGCGAAGTGCAACAACTCGCGACACCAACCGAGCTTTATGAATCTCCGAGTAATACGTTTGTTGCGCAGTTTATCGGAGAAAACAACCAACTCTCAGGTTTAGTCAAAGAGTGGAACGGAAAGTATTGCCAAGTGCTCGTTGGGAAAGAGTTATTTACTGCGAAACCTGTCAGAGTCTCTGAGCAAGGGCAGAGAACAACACTTTCCATTCGACCAGAAAAGATTGTT
The DNA here is from genome assembly GCF_033339195.1 of Vibrio sp. 811. Taxonomy (NCBI): domain Bacteria; kingdom Pseudomonadati; phylum Pseudomonadota; class Gammaproteobacteria; order Vibrionales; family Vibrionaceae; genus Vibrio; species Vibrio sp. 811. Next base: position 286,875 of record NZ_JAWOUB010000002.1, on the reverse strand, counting down.
ATTCAACCAGAGAAAGCGTCTTGTGAGAACCAAGTCTCGGGCGTCCTACGAGAATTGATTTATCACGGTGATCATTATCGTCTGGTCGTCGAAGTAGAGAGCGTTGGTCACTTCATCGTTAAAGTACCTAACGATAATCGTAAACACTTGCAGTTAACGCCTGGCTCAATTTGTCGTATTGGTTGGCAAAGTGACGATTGCCATGCTCTTGATGGGACACAAACTCAAAGTAGCGAGGTAGCAGCATGAGTCGAGAGCTAACCGCATTAGATTCTGTATTGGAAATCGAACGCCAAGTTCATGAGCAAGAAACCAATTTGAAAGCGCAGTTGCAAAAGGCCGAGCGCCGAAAAAAGCTTCGCTCCATTATGCTCACAACGCCATTGGTGTGTTTTATTCTGCTTACGTTTGCTTTTCCTATCCTCGACATGCTTTATCGAAGCGTGGATAACCGAGAAATATCCCTGTCACTACCACAAACTATTCAAGCCTTAGAAAGTTGGGATTATCAAGGTCAGCCTCATCAAGAAGTCATTGAGGCATTCTCTGTTGAAGTACTTGCGCTTTATCAAAGCAAAGAGCTGCCGAAAATAGCCAACCGGATGAATATTGAAGAGTCTGGTATGCGCAGTTTACTCATGAAAACCGGCAGAAAGTTGTCTCGTTTGACGTCGCTGCCGAGCTCGGTGACACAGTTGGCTAAGCTGGATAAGCGATGGACTAATCCTAAATATTGGGCGGCGTTTAAGAATCTTAGTGGCGCATTAACATTCAGTCACTATCTTGCAGCGCTAGACTTGCAAGTGAATGAGTTTGGAGACATTGAGCCCCAACCAGAAAAACGCCAAATATACGTCGACCTTTTCTTTAAAACTTTTTGGATGTCTATTTCAATCACCTTAATTTGTTTGGTGATGGCGTACCCCGTTGCTTACCTGCTTGCCAATTTACCTGATAAGCGCGCGAACTTACTTTTAATTATTGTGCTGCTGCCATTTTGGACATCATTGTTAGTCAGAACCACGTCTTGGATTGTTCTGCTGCAAAACCAAGGGGTCATTAATGATCTCCTTATTTGGTCGGGTTTTACTTCTGAGCGAATTCAGATGATTCACAATACCTTCGGAACGGTGGTGTCTATGGTGCACATTCTGTTGCCTTTTATGATCCTGCCTCTGTATAGCGTAATGAAAGGAATTAGCCCAACTTATTTCCGTGCCGCTCGTTCTCTAGGCGCGACGCCTTTCATTGCGTTCATCAAAGTTTATATGCCGCTTACGTTACCGGGGATAGGTGCGGGGGCTTTGCTTACTTTCATTCTTTCTATTGGTTTCTACATTACACCCGCTTTGGTTGGTGGAAGAAGCGGACAGATGATCTCCAATATGATTGCCTATCATATGCAGACATCACTGAACTGGGGGATGGCTGGCGCATTGGGTGGACTGCTTTTGTTCGTTGTACTGGTTCTGTTTTATATGTTCAACCGTGTGGTTGGCATTAACAACCTTAAGGTAGGGGGATAACCATGGCATTACCAAACTATGCATCAAAAGTAGAGCGAGTTGCTTACGCAGGTTACTTAGCTTTTTGTGGGGTGGTGCTGTTCTTTTTAATCGCTCCAATTCTGACCATCATCCCGTTATCGTTTAATGCAACGCCTTACTTTACTTTTACCGAGGGGATGTTAAACCTTGACTCGGCAGCGTATTCTACTCGCTGGTATCAAGAAATGTTTACTAGTGATCAGTGGCTGTTGGCGCTGAAAAACAGCACGTTTATTGCTTTTATGGCGACACTCGTTGCAACAGGGCTAGGAACTCTGGCGGCGTTGGGTTTAGCAAGTAGTAATTTGCCTTTTCGCAATACGATTATGGCGCTGTTGATCTCACCCATGATCGTACCAGTCATTATCTCTGCTGCTGCGATGTACTTTTTCTACACACGCCTTGGCTTATCACAAACTTATTTAGGCGTCATTTTGGCACACGCTGCGTTAGGTACGCCTTTTGTCGTCATTACCGTTACTGCGACGTTAAGCGGCTTTGACCATAGCTTGGTAAAAGCGGCGGCTAGCTTAGGAGCAAACCCTGTTTATACTTTCAGACACATTATCTTTCCTCTGATTCGTCCGGGGATGATTTCTGGCGGCTTGTTTGCTTTTGGCACTTCGTTCGACGAGGTTGTGGTGGCGTTATTCCTGACTGGGGCAGAACAAAAAACCGTTCCTAGGCAGATGTGGTCAGGAATTCGAGAGCAAATCAGTCCGACTATATTGGCGGTCGCTACGTTGCTGATTTTTATGTCGGTGTGTTTGCTCGTGACTTTAGAAGTTCTACGTAGGCGTAATGTACGCATTCGAGGCATTCAAGAATAGCCAAACTTTTTCTTTGTTGCTCACTATGCACTTTTGTTTAGGGGCACCTCAATTTTTGACCAACTGCGCCTCATTGTAGGCGCTTGTCTTTTGTGTTTATCATCAGCGATGACTGACATATCACTCTGGTAGCTTAATGCCAGCTTGCTCGAAACGTGCCAAAGGCGACTTGTTTGATCGCTGATACCAACTAGCTGGCATGTTTGATTTAAGTCGCGCTTTTTCTTCCTTGCTAATCACAACATAATGCAAAAACGCATTAAGTGTGGTTACCATCACGTTAAACGTCATTTCCCCATCTTTGCTGATGGATTTCAATAACCCAACGACGGTTTCCTCAGAGACTAACGGTTCAACCACCGCCTTTTTTCGCTCTTTTATTGAGGTTGAAGCGGGCAGTCTTGCACGTGCCGTCTCCCAACAAACTTTGTTGGTTTTACTGACAAGGTTGTGCTTGTAGCAGTAGTAACTGAATAAAAAGCGTGGCAGGTTTTGCCAGCGTTCGGCTTGGACTTCTAACCAAAGATGTTGTAGCTCAATATCAGCGTCGGTCATAGGAGTTGTTTAGCAAAAAGAAAAGAAACCATTTTATCGCTTTTGTGAGGAGCAATAAAAGATATTTGAATGGAAAGATAAACAACTAGTTGATCAATATTACTAAAGCAAATCGATTTCTGGCAAGCTCGTGCAACGGCAACTCGAGTACCAAAAACTGACACCGTCACGTTCAGTTGTTAACAAAATGTTTCATCTTGTCTTGCGAGTAGATTATATGGAGATGCTCTTGCAGTAATAAGGGCAGTGGCGATGCAAAAGACGTAATGCATTTAAGGAAAACTCAATATAGAAGAAATTAGATGGAACTGAAGACTTTGAGTGTCGCGATTGCGACAACATTAACCAGCACTGGCGTATTTGCGTTAAGCGAGCCAGTTTCTCAAGTTACAGAGCAACATGCACATTCGGCTCATACACACGGTGTTGAATCCAATCGAGTTGAATACCAACCAACCGCAACTCTCCCTGTTCAGCCCTCCAAGGCAACTCGAGTACAGTCACTTGAAAGCCTTGATGAGTCGAGCACTGCTTGTGATTTGGAAGCATTGGTTACCGAAAGCAGTAACCAATTGATCGGCGAAATTTTAAGTCAGGGCGCGACGTGCGTGAACCAGTTATTCTCTGCTGAAAGTCGGGTTCAGGACTCGGTATTTAGCTCCGATCATATGTACAACATCGCTAAGCACACTACGACGTTGGCGAAGGGGTATACGGGTGGCGGGAGCGATGAACTCGAAACGTTGTTCTTATACTTGCGCGCGGGTTATTACGCCGAGTTTTACAATGACAACATCTCATTTATTGAATGGGTTACCCCAGCGGTGAAAGAATCAGTGGATGCGTTTGTGAACAACGCAAACTTCTACGAGAACAGCGATCGTCACGGCAAAGTGCTTAGTGAAGTCATCATCACTATGGATAGTGCGGGCTTGCAGCACGCGTACTTACCACAAGTGACCCAGTGGCTTACTCGTTGGAATGATCAATACGCCCAGCACTGGTATATGCGCAATGCGGTTAACGGTGTTTTTACTATTTTGTTTGGTGGGCAGTGGAACGAGCAATTTGTGCAAATAATTGGCAACCAAACGGACCTTGCCAAAGCTTTAGGCGATTTCGCTCTAAGGGCGTCATCAATCGGTGCTGAAGATGAGTTTATGGCCGCGAATGCGGGGCGAGAGCTCGGGCGTTTGACCAAGTATGCGGGTAACGCGAGTTCTGTGGTGAAGAGTCAGCTGAGTCGAATCTTTGAACAGTATGAAATGTATGGTCGGGGTGACTCGGTTTGGCTTGCGGCGGCGGACACCGCCTCATATTACGCAGATTGTAGTGAGTTCGGAATTTGTAATTTCGAAACTGAGCTAAAAGGCTTGGTGCTATCGCAAACTTATACCTGTAGTCCGACAATTCGAATATTGTCCCAGAATATGACGCAAGAGCAACACGCGGCCGCATGTTCTAAAATGGGTTACGAAGAGGGTTACTTTCATCAGTCTTTAGAAACTGGTGAACAGCCAGTAAAAAATGACCACAATACTCAGCTCCAAGTCAATATCTTCGATTCAAGCACCGATTATGGTAAGTACGCAGGGCCAATTTTCGATATTAGTACTGACAATGGCGGTATGTACTTGGAGGGCGATCCTTCCCAGCCGGGGAATATTCCCAACTTTATTGCTTATGAAGCCTCTTATGCGAACGCGGATCACTTTGTCTGGAACTTAGAGCACGAATACGTGCATTACTTAGATGGTCGATTTGATCTCTATGGAGGGTTTAGTCATCCAACTGAAAAAATAGTGTGGTGGAGTGAAGGCATTGCAGAGTATGTCGCTCAAGAAAATGACAACCAAGCAGCACTTGAGACGATTCTAGACGGCTCGACATATACCTTAAGTGAGATTTTCGAGACTACTTATGATGGGTTTGATGTCGATCGAATTTATCGTTGGGGGTACTTAGCTGTACGTTTTATGTTTGAAAATCATAAAGATGACGTAAACCAAATGCTGGTGGAAACACGCCAGGGGAATTGGAGCAATTACAAAGCAACGATCACCCAATGGGCGAATTTGTATCAAAGTGAGTTTGAGCAGTGGCAGCAAGCCCTTGTCTCAAATGGTGCACCTAATGCAGTCATAACCGCAAACAACAAGGGGAAAGTCGGTGAAAGCATTACATTTAGCAGTGAAAACAGTACAGACCCAAACGGGAAGATCGTCAGCGTCTTATGGGACTTCGGTGATGGCTCGACAAGTACACAAACCAAGCCGACGCACCAATATGGGAGTGAAGGGGAGTATTCGGTCAGTCTAAGTGTGACAGACAGTGAAGGCTTGACGGCAACCGCCACTCATAGTGTTGTTATCTCAACGTTGGGCGGTAATGACACATTGCCACAAGACTGCGCGGTGCAAAGTAAAGTAAGCGGTGGGCGCCTAACAGCAGGAGAGCCCGTTTGCTTGGCAAATCAACAAACCATTTGGCTAAGCGTGCCAGCGGTGAATGAGAGCTCAAATCTGGCGATAACGACGGGGAATGGTACGGGCAACCTAAAGCTTGAATACAGTAACTCTGGTTGGCCGGATGGTGCTAATCTTCACGGGTGGTCAGATAATATTGGTAATGGAGAGTGTATTACGTTGTCAAATCAGAGTAACTACTGGGGCTACGTTAAAGTCTCTGGTGACTTTGAGAATGCCGCCATCGTCGTTGATTTTGATGCTCAGAAGTGTCGTCAGTAGGGCATTTTAACTGCATCATTTTAATTTAATTGATCGCCTCGCTAACATTGCGGGGCGTTTTTGTTTTTTACGCCGTTATCTCTATAAAAAAACCAGCCCGAAGGCTGGCAAACAAGGAGTTTGAGATGAAAATGAAAACGTTATAAAACTTGCTGATACCCTATTTCTCAATAAGTTGGGTTGTGCGTTGAAGCCAGTTTTTATCTTGCGCATCAAGAAAAGGGCTAAGCGCTTGATAGACTCGTGAATGGTAATGATTGAGCCAGTCTAGCTCTGCTTGATCTAGCATTGATAAATCAAGGGCGTTGGTCGCAATTGGAGCAAGAGTGATGGTCTCAAAACCGTAAAACGTGCCGAACTCATTTTGTTCTACTTCTACAACTTTAAGAATGTTCTCTATTCTTACCCCGTACTCACCTTCGCGATAAACGCCTGGTTCATTAGTAATGACCATACCCGGTTTTAGTTCAACCTCGTGGTGGCTTTGCGAGAAATTTTGTGGGCCTTCGTGAACATTCAAGCAAATGCCCACGCCGTGTCCAGTGCCGCACTTGTAATCAATACCATGTTGCCATAAGACGCCACGCGCCATGATATCAAGATTGGCACCCGTAGAGCCTTTCATGAATCGAGTCTGAGTCAGTCGGATGACCGCTTTGAGCACCAAGGTATAATCTTTGCGCTGCTTAATGGTCGGTGACCCGAAGTGGAAAGTACGGGTGATGTCTGTTGTCCCGCCAAGGTATTGGCCACCAGAATCGACGAGAAAGAAGTTGCTTTCATTGACTGCCGCATTGCTTTCTTCATCGGCGGCATAATGCATTTTTGCCCCGTGAGCCGCGAAGCCTGCGATAGTGCGGAAACTGTCACTCACATAATGTCGGGTTTGACGGCGATAGTGATTCAGTTGTGCCTCAGCAGACAATTCTGTAACGAGTCCGCTTGGAACTTGCTCTTCGAGCCAGTTCATAAACTTTACGATTGCCACACCATCATCTGTTAATGCCTGTTCTAGGCTAGTTAGCTCGGTCGCATTTTTTATGGCCTTCATTGCCGTTACAGGGCAAGCCATTGGCTTTAGATTCACATTCCCTTCAATCGAACTCACCAATAAGCTGTCTGTGTGGGTCGGGTTAAAAGCGAGCGATAATCCCTCACATTGCTGATTCAAATACTGACTTACGTAGTTGTAATGGCGAATGTGTACACTCTGCTCGGTCAGCGCTCTTTCAACGTCTTGAGGCAGTTTGGCTTTATCAATAAACAGTGTCGCAAGTGATTGCTCTACGACTAGATAGGCTTCAGAAACTGGGCAGTAATTCGTATCACCACCTCGAATATTCATTGTCCACATGACATCATCTAGCGTTGACACTAATAAGCTATCTACTTGGTTCTCGGTTAACCAAGAACGGATTCTCGCTAACTTATTTTCAGTGTCAACGCCAGCAAAAGCGATGGGGTGCTCGAATACGGGTGCACTTGGGCGAGGTGGTCTTTCAAGCCAAATCGGTGTGAGTAAATCCAGGTCGAGAATGATCTTAATGTTTTTCGCTTCAAAGGCTTGTTTGAGGCCTTGATAAAAAGCGTAACTGATGGCGCGCCCGTCAACCGCTATAATACTGTTTTCTGGTAGCGTGGTAGCCAGCCATTTGGCAACTGTCGGCGTTTCTGGTTGTTTGGCTTTAAACAATTCAAGTCCTGTGCCGTGTAACTGTTCTTCAGCTTGAATATAGTAACGACCATCAGTCCACAGGCCACCACCTTGTTGGGTAATGACGACATCGCCTGCTGAGCCGGTAAAACCTGAAATCCAGCTTCGCGCTAACCAATGATCCGCTGAGTATTCACTGTTATGTGGGTCATTGTTGGTCACGATATATGCAGACACGTTGTGAAAGGACATTGCCTCACGCAATAACGTAAGGCGTTGGTTTACTGAGTTAGTATTGTTCATTAAATGGTTCCTAAAGTCATATTTGAGCAATAGATATGATGCTGCTCCGAGCCTGTTTTTATTGGGTTCTGTTGCCCGCATACTTCTGTTGCTTCTGGGCATCGAGTACGAAAAACGCAACCGCTCGGTGGGTTAAGTGGAGAAGGAAGATCGCCGGGCAATAGTTGTATTTCACGGTCACGTGCTAATTGCGGATTAGCTATCGGGACAGCAGATAACAGTGCTTTGGTGTAGGGGTGTTGAGCATCATCAAATACTTGATCGTAACGTCCTACTTCCATAGGTTTACCAAGATACATCACCATAACGCGGTCGCTGATATGGCGCACCACGCTTAAGTCATGCGCAATCATCACCAGTGTTAACCCCATTTCTTGTTTAAGATCATCTAGAAGATTGATGACCTGAGCTTGTATGGAGACATCTAGTGCACTAACGGGTTCATCACACACGACCAAATCTGGATTGAGAATTAATGCTCTGGCAATGCCCACACGCTGGCATTGACCTCCGGAAAATTCATGTGGATAGCGGTTTCGCTGGCTCGCCAAGAGACCCACTTTATCCATCATAGCGATGACACGCTTTTCTACCTCTGCCCGTTTAAGCTTTGGCTCGTGGGTGAGCAGTGGTTCGGCGATGCATTCTGAGATGGTTAACCTCGGATTCAAACAAGCGGATGGGTCTTGAAACACCATCTGAAATTCTCTGCGTCGAGAGGAAAGCTCTTTTTTACTAAACCCGAGCATGTCTTGACCTTTCCAAGTCAACTCGCCATGTGTAGGTTCAATTAAGCGAAGTAAGGCGCGAGCAAGTGTTGATTTTCCGCAGCCTGATTCCCCCACAATGCCAAGTGTCTCACCTCGGTAAACATCTAAGTCGATACCATTGACCGCTTTCACGATTTTACGTCGACTTGGAATAAGATGACGTGAAACAGGAAAGTGGACGTTTAAATCACGAGCAGACATGAGGACTTCTTTTTTATTCATAACGCCTCCTTAAGCTTTTATTTGAATGGGAGTGATAACACTGGGTGCTTTAACGTGACAGGCAATGGACTGGCTCGTGTTTAATGGAGAAAACCGTGGGGTTTCGTATTGGCAACGCGTCTCTCGATGCTCGCACCGCTCTTTAAACGGACACCCTTGATGGTTAATCAACGCACTTGGTGGGTTACCTGGGATGGTTGGTAAACGCGGCATATCTTCAGTGATGGAAGGAATCGCCTTTAGCAGGCCTTGAGTGTAGGGGTGCGCAGGTTGAGCGAACAATGTCTCGGTATCTGATTGCTCCATTTTTTGACCACCATACATGACCAATACGCGATCACACATCTCGGCGACGACGCCCATATCGTGAGTGATCAGTAAAATAGCCGTATTGAACTCTTGTTGTAAGTCTCGTAATAGCGTCAAAATTTGAGCTTGAACGGTTACATCTAACGCGGTGGTTGGTTCGTCTGCAATTAACAACTCGGGCTTACACAACAAGGCCATCGCTATCATGATTCGCTGACGCATTCCGCCAGATAATTCGTGAGGGTATTGATTCATCCTAGTTTCGGGAGAGGGAATACGCACCGCATCCAACATGTGAATCGATTCAATTTTTGCTTGTTTTCGGGTCATTCCTTTATGAATCATGAGAACTTCACAAAGCTGTTTGCCAATTTTCATAAATGGGTTGAGTGACGTCATCGGATCTTGAAAGATCATTCCGATTTTCTCTGCACGGATGCGGTTGAGCTGCTTTTTAGACATCGCGAGTAAATCATCACCGTGGAACATTGCGCTTCCAGACACGGCGCCGTTATCCGCGGTTAACCCCATTAATGCGAAAACAGACTGGCTTTTTCCCGAACCTGATTCCCCAACAATCCCAAGAGTTTCGCCCGCTTTAATCGAGTAGGAGAGATTACTGACCGCTTGCACTTGCCCATCTGGCGTATCGAAGCGCACGTTCATGTTTTCAATAGATAGCATGGGTTTGTCCTTATCGGTCTTTCGGGTCAAGAGCATCACGCAAGCCATCGCCGATGAAGTTAAAACAAAAGAGGGTGGCAACTAAAAACAGAGAGGGAAAAAGCAGCATCCACAATGCAACGTCAATCGTTTTTGCGCCTTCGGAAATTAGGATTCCCCAGCTCGTGTCTGGTGGTTGAACACCAAGCCCTAAGAAGCTCAAAAACGATTCGAACATAATGAATCCTGGTACCATTAAGGAGGAATAAACCATCACGATCCCAAGCACATTAGGCAGAACATGGCGTCGGACAATTGTCAATTTAGAAACCCCAATAGAGTGTGCGGCTTCGATGAACTCTCGCTTTTTTAGACCGAAGGTGACACCACGTACAACACGGGCAATGCCCAGCCAAGATACCATTCCGATCACGATAAAAATCAGGTAGATGTTGTTGCCAAAAAGGGTAACAAACAGGATAACCATAAACATAAATGGCACCGAATCGAGCACCTCAATAATGCGCATCATTACGCTATCGACAACGCCGCCAAGATAGCCGGAAATACTTCCCCAAATCGTACCAATAACAACGGCGACTAAGGCGCCAACAAAACCTACCAAAATAGAGAGCCTGCCGCCTTGCATCGTGCGAGCAAAGACATCTTGCCCGAGATCATCGGTACCAAAGTAATGGCCACTGCTCAGTGAAGGTTTCCCTAGCTCGTATGGTTCGATTAGCACTTCCCAGTCAATTTCATCATGGCCAAAAGCGGCAAGAGAGGGGCCGAAGGTGATGCATAAGGTAATGAAAGCCAAAACATACACTGATGTCATCGCGGCTCTGTTTTTACGAAATCGAGTCCATGCATCCTGCCAAAGACTGCGACCTTCGACGGCTTCAATATTGTCGACGACTTGATCTTGAAGAGCTTGTGTATCCAGTTTTTTGATCGTTAACATGCCGGACTCCTAAACGCGTATACGAGGGTCGATAATCGTATATAGCAAGTCGACCACAAGGTTAAAGAAGATAGTGAGTGAAGCGACAATCAGAGTAATGCCCATTACTAGGCCGTAGTCGCGGTTGAGAGCCCCAGACACAAAGTGTTGTCCCATGCCACCTGTACCAAAGAAAATGTCGATAATCACCGAGCCTGTCACGACAGACACAAACGCAGGGCCGAGCATCGCAACGACGGGAATCAGGGATGGTCGCAAAGCGTGATGGAATAAAATGTAGGTTGTGGACAAACCTTTGGCTTTTGCCGTTCGAATGTATGGTTGGTTGAGCGTTTCAATCATTGCGCCACGCATGACGCGTGCAATACTCGCAATGGAGCCAATCGCCAGGCTGAGCACGGGAAGAACAAGAAAAGCCAGCTTTCCTCCTTCCCAACCACCAGCAGGGAACCAGCCGAGCTGAATGGCGAAGATCATGACTAAAACTGGAGCAAGCACGAAAGCCGGAACCACAACTCCAGTCATCGAAAGTGTCATCAGGCCGTAATCTAGGCGGCTATTTCGGTTCAATGCCGCAATGGTGCCAAGCAACATGCCAAGTGGAACGGAAATACAAAAGGAGAGTACGCCTAATACTGCTGAAACTGGCCATGATTGTGCGACGAGCTGTGTAACACTGAAGTCTTGATAAACGAAGCTCGGACCTAGATCTCCTTGTATGAAATTACCAATGTAAATCCAAAACTGAGTAAGGAAGGGCTGGTCCAAATGGAATTTTGCTTCGATATTCGCACGTACCACCTCTGGCATAGGCCGTTCCATATCAAATGGCCCCCCTGGTGCAATGTGCATCAGCCAAAATGATACGAGTGCGATGAATAGAAGCGTGGGGATAGCGATAGCTAATCGCTTAACAATGTACCAAATCATGATCCATCATCCTTTGGTCGTCCGAAATCACTTCGAACGGTTATGAATAAAAAAATGGCCTGAGCTCAGGTTGCCTTCTCCACCGAGAGATATGAGGAACGACAAGTAAACATTGAACTTGCCGACTCAGACCGAAAACATGCTTTTAGTGGGCTTTCACATAGACATTCTTGCGGTAGTACGACGACTCAGGGTTTGTCAGTTCGTAGCCGCCCACATAAGGCTTGATGAGGTATTGATCGTTACCCGGACGATAAATAGGAATAATGGCCATGTCTTCAATCAGCATGCTTTCTGCTTGTAAATACAGTTCTGATGGGTTGCTCATGGTCTTTGAGCGAGCCATTAACTCGTCGTATTGCGGGTTGTTATAACGAGAATCGTTGTACTCGCCACTAGAAACGAAGATATCCAACCATGTAGAGGCTTCATTGTAGTCGGCCGTCCAGCCGCCGCGAGTAATGTCGGTCGGCTCTTTAAGTGCGTAGAACACTTTCGGTTCTAGCTGTTTTATCGTGACTTGCGCACCCAATCGGCTTTTCCACATGCCTGCCATGGTGGTTGCCATTTTTACGTCCATCGAGAAAGTTGGTACGGTAAACGTTAACTTAAGCGGATTGCTTTTATCGTATCCAGCTTCTGACAGTAATTGCTGCGCTTTTTCGATACGTTTATGGCGGTTCCAAGTTGCGAACTCAGGAGTGTGAGATTTAAAACCATCTGTTTGAGGTGGCACAAGGGTATACATTGGAACCCCACCGTTTCTCAAAATAGCACTTGTTAACAGTTGACGGTCAATGGCATATGAGAGGGCTTTACGAACCCGCACGTCTTTTGTTGGCCCTTGTTGAGTGTTGAGGTAATAGAATGTGGAGCCAAGAGACGCACTGGTGCTTGCCACTTCTTGTGGGCGTTGTTGAATTAACTTTTTCTTCTGAGCGGCAGGAATGGAAACCGCTTGGTCTATCTCACCAGCTAGGTAGCGGTTTAGCACTACGTTTGCATCACCAATTGGTAGCCAGGTGACTTTTTCCAGCACTACATTGCTTGCGTCCCAATAATGTGGATTTTTAACCATCACCAGTTTTTCGTTAACTTTCCATTCAGAGACAGTAAACGCACCATTTGTAACTATATGTTCTGGCTGGGTCCAACGGTTGCCATGTTTTTCAATGGTCGCTTTATGAACGGGGGCAAGCACTGGATGACTTAATAGTTTCGTAAAGAAGGGAATAGGCTCTTCTAGTGTTACCTGGAACGTTTTTTCATCCAGTGCCTTCACGCCCAAAGACTCGGGTGCGGCGTCGCCCTTCATAATCGCTTGCGAGTTTTCGATATTTGGAATGGCCGCAAACCAAGCGTACGGTGAAGCAGTGCTTGGATTCAGTAAGCGTTGCCAGCTGTAGACAAAATCTTGTGCAGTGACCGTTTCGCCATTTGACCATTTTGCATCACGTAAGTGGAAGGTATAAACCGTATTGTTGTCATTGACTGACCAAGATTCAGCAACACCAGGAATGGTTTTACCTTGCTTATCTTGAATGACCAGACCTTCAAACAGGTCTCGACCGAGATTGAAAGCGGGCTCTGCGGCTTGCTTGGCTGGGTCAATAGAAGTAACTTCAGCCCCATTGTTTAGCGTAATTTCTTGTGTCTCATCGAGGGTCACACCTACGGGATACGGCGCGGCATAGCTTGTTGTTGCCAGTATTGGACTCATCATCGACGCTAATAAAAGCAACTTAGGTAATTTCATCCTTGTCTCACTCTTTTCATCCTGAAAGATGCCAAAAATGTATATTGTATAAATTGTCTACACAATCGAGTTTTAACATTACTGTAACAGGGTGTCAGGTGTTGAGCTGTCTGGTCTCAAAAAGTGAGCTAGGGGAATTTCTTTGAAGATCTGATATCAAGTTGGCATGATGGGAAGTAATTTTGCTTCGATACAAATTAAAATCCCCTTCAAGCACAGGCTAGAAGGGGAAGATAGTCAGTCTGCTCTTCAAAAGGCACGACGTTAACTGACTAGGAAATGTTTCACGAACTCAGTGATTTTGACCATATCACTTACCGCGATAAACTCTTCTGTCGTGTGTACTTTTGCCATGCCAGTTGAAAGGTTGACCGTTGTGAGACCTTTCTTGTTAAAGTTATTGGCATCGCTACCGCCGCCAGTGCCTTTTGTGAAGGCGTCAATTCCCAACTCTGAAAACGCTGTTTTTATAGCGTTTACGTGTGGGTGGTTTTCTTCAATAACAAAAGCGTCGTAGGCTCGGCTAGATTCAATTTCGACTTCTGCACCGTGTTTTTTACAGACAGACTCTAATGTTGAGATCATATGATTGACCTGAGCATCTAGTTTATCGCCATTCAGGGAGCGTGCTTCTGCCACGATTTTTAATTCAGGCATAACAATGTTTGTGGCCTGACCGCCGTTAACCATACCGATGTTGGCTGTCGTTTCTTCGTCGATGCGAAGTAGCTTCATTTGGTTGATAGCATCAGCCGCCACCATGATCGCACTGATGCCTTCTTCTGGCGCAAGCCCTGCGTGTGCTGGTCGACCTTTGATTTTTGCCATGATCTTTTGCTGGCCTGGGGCTGCGGTCACAATGGTGCCAATAGGGCCACCCGTATCTAACACGATTGCTTCCGTTGAAGTGACGTGTGACATATCGAAGTATTGTGAACCGAATAAACCGCCTTCTTCATACACGGTGAAAGCAAGTTCTAACGTTTTGTGCTCACGGTTTTCCGCTTGAATACAACGAACGGCTTCCATGATGGCAGCAATACCAGATTTATCATCGCCACCAAGAATCGTATTGCCTTTTGAACGGATAACGCCGTCTTCGATGAGTGGCTCAATGCCAATACCTGGAGTGACCGTATCCATATGACAGCTCATTAGAATAGAGCCGTCTTTTTTGCCGTCTAAACGGGCGTACACGTTAAAACCGTTAGAAATGTGCTCAGGTACTGGAAGTTTGCGTACGGTAAAGCCTAGCTCGCCTAGCTGTTCTGCCAGTGTTTCTGCAATTTGTTTTTCGTTTTTTGATTCGCTGTCGATACGTACTAGTTGGCAAAAGTGTTCAACTAAGCGTTCTTGATTGATGTGTGTCATTAGATGTCTCTTTTTCTGATCGAGCGTGAAGCCTTGTGGCTCGGCTCGATAGGGAACAGAGCACCACTTATGGCACAGTTACTTTTGAATAAAACTGAGGTGAATCAATAAAGGGGTATCCATGACACGATTCTGACCGATGAGCCTTTCGCACTGTATGAAGCGTCACGAAACATTACTTTTGATGTTTTGCAGGATCAAATGAATAAATCGGATAGAGATAGGGTGCAATAGACTTTCCATCCCCTTTTGCTTTTTGACCTACGTTGCCAAGATAAAATGCCAAAGTAACAACTTTTTTACATTTTATGTGTTGGCGTAAAGCCGAAAATATCAATCTAATATATTGAAAATAAGCAGTTTGTTTGATTTTTGCGAAAGTGGATTCGACGCGCCCCCTTTGTGTAACATATATTTTACAATCATGCGTAAAAATCGCCAAGATAAAGATTTCTCCCCACCTATTCCAATTTCTCAAGACCTGCGCCAAGTTAGAAAAATAAGTCCAAACAAAAGCTATTGAGACAAGGAGAAAGTCATGGTTGATGCATATAACCCACTAGGAACAGACGGATTTGAGTTTGTTGAATATACCGCTGCAGACAGCAAAGGCATTCAACAGCTTAAAGATCTGTTTATATCGTTAGGTTTTGCGGAAATCGCAAAGCATCGCTCAAAAGAAGCGTGGTTATATCGACAAGGTGACATTAGCTTTATTGTGAATGCGCAGCCGCATAGCCAAGCTGAGGGATTCGCCAAAGTTCACGGTCCGTCGGTTTGTGGCATGGCATTTCGGGTGAAAGACGCCACCGTTGCTCTGGCGCATGCGTTAGAGAATGGCGGTAAAGAATATAAAACGGAAATTGGGCCGATGGAGCTTAGCATTCCTGCTATTTATGGCATCGGTGAAAGCTTGCTTTATTTTGTCGACCGTTATGGAAAGCAGAGTATTTATGATGTCGATTTTCGTTTTTATGATGATGCTGATGAGCGTTTATCAAAAGCGAATGTTGGTCTTTACGAAATCGACCACTTAACGCACAACGTTAAGCAGGGCAACATGGATGTCTGGTCAGGTTTCTATGAGCGCATTGGTAACTTCCGCGAAATTCGTTATTTCGATATCGAAGGTAAGCTGACTGGTCTTGTCAGCCGTGCGATGACCGCACCTTGCGGCAAAATCCGAATTCCTATCAATGAGTCGTCAGATGATAAATCGCAGATTGAAGAGTTTATCCGTGAATACAATGGCGAAGGTATTCAACACATCGCATTGACCACAGACGACATCTACGAAACGGTCAAAACCTTGCGTGAGCGCGGCATGGACTTTATGCCAACGCCAGATACTTACTACGAGAAAGTCGATCAGCGTGTTGAAGGCCATGGTGAAGATGTAAGCAAGCTTCGTGATTTGCAGATTCTTATTGATGGTGCGCCAACGAAAGATGGCATCTTGCTACAAATCTTTACTCAAACCGTTATCGGCCCTGTGTTCTTCGAAATCATCCAACGTAAAGGCAATGAAGGCTTTGGCGAGGGTAACTTCAAAGCGTTGTTTGAATCGATAGAAGAAGACCAAATTCGCCGAGGAGTATTGAGCGATGCATAAATGGATCACATTCCCTCACCGGGAGGGAGTGTGCTCTAAACAAGCGCATGCTGACTTCCCGGAAGAGGCAATTTATGAACGTGAGGCAGGTCGAAGTGGCTTCTTCGGCCCCGCAACACATTTTCATCATCAACATGCCCCAACGGGGTGGTCTGAGTGGGAGGGCGAGCTACGTCCACGAGCGTTCGATTTTAATCTAGTTGAGAAAGCCAGCCATATTACCCCGTGGGCAGTCCCGCATCTATTACACAACGCGAATTGTAAAGTTCGTGTTTGGCGTATGGATGAAAAAATGGACTTCTTGGTGAGAAATGCAGATGGAGACGAACTGCTATTCATCCACCAAGGTACGGCAGATCTCTACTGTGATTATGGTCATTTGAAAGTGAGCGAAGGGGATTATGTCATGATCCCGCGCTCAACGAGCTGGCGTTTAGAGCCAAGCGAACCGATGTTCATTCTGATGATCGAAAACACCGATGCGGCTTATACATTGCCCGAAAAAGGCATGGTTGGAAACCACGCGGTGTTTGATCCGGCGGTTCTAGAAACGCCGTCGATCAACGATCAGTTCCGTGCTCAATATTCTGAGAATCAAACACAGGTTCAGGTGAAACGCCACGATAAAGTCAGTGTTATCACTTACCCATTCAACCCGTTGGATGCGATTGGGTGGCATGGTGATTTGGCGGTAGTAAAAGTGAACTGGCGTGATATTCGTCCACTTATGTCACATCGTTACCATTTACCGCCTTCTGCACATACTACATTTGTAGGAGCAGGATTTGTGGTGTGTACCTTCGTTCCTCGTCCAATTGAAAGTGATCCTGGAGCGCTCAAAGTACCGTTCTACCACAACAATGACGATTATGACGAAGTCTTGTTCTACCATGCAGGTGATTTTTTCAGCCGTGACAACATTGAAGCAGGCATGGTGACATTCCATCCAGCAGGATTTACACATGGTCCTCACCCGAAAGCATTCAAAGCAGGGCGAGAGCATAAGAAGACTTTCACCGACGAAGTTGCGGTCATGATTGATACGCGTCACGCACTTCAGTTTTCGGATGAGCTGGAAAAAGTAGAAAACAAAGAATACGTCTATAGCTGGCAAGAGAAGTAAGAGGCAAGGATGAAATTAGCAACCAAGAAAAATGGCACTCGTGACGGTTTGTTGATGGTCGTGAGCAAAGACTTAACGCGCTGCGTACCAGCGACAGAAATTTTCCACCCCATGAACTTAGCACCGACGATGCAGGTGGCACTTGATAACTGGGATACGCTAGCACCGCAACTGGAAGAGCTATACGTTGCACTGAACAATGGCACGGTTGCAGGGTATGAAGAGTTTGAAGCGCACTACTGCGAGTCGCCGCTTCCTCGCGCTTATCAGTGGGCTGATGGCAGTGCTTACGTAAACCACGTTGAGTTGGTTCGAAAAGCTCGCGGCGCTGAAATGCCAGAGAGTTTTTGGACGGATCCGTTGATGTACCAAGGAGGCTCTGATGCCTTTATTGGTCCTTGTGACAACATCGAGTTTGCGAGTGATGAATGGGGTATTGATTTCGAAGGTGAAGTGGCTGTGGTAACTGGTGACGTACCAATGGGCGCGAGTGTTGCAGAGGCTCAGGAGTCGATTCGTTTGATCATGCTGGTGAATGATGTCTCACTGCGTGGGCTAATTCCCGCAGAATTAGCTAAAGGGTTTGGTTTTTTCCAATCTAAACCTTCTTCTGCGTTTTCTCCTGTGGCAGTAACACCTGACGAACTAGGCGATGCGTGGTACGAAAACAAAGTGCATTTACCATTGGTCTCGACCTACAACCACAAGCCGTTTGGTCGCCCGAATGCAGGTATCGATATGACGTTTGATTTCGCAGACTTAATTGTTCACGCGACTAAAACGCGCCCGCTATCTGCTGGGGCGATTATAGGCTCAGGTACGGTATCCAACAAGCAGGGAACGGAACATGGCACTTCTATTGAAGAAGGTGGCGTTGGCTATTCATGTATCGCGGAAGTTCGCATGATTGAAACCATTCGTGATGGTAAGCCGTCGACTAACTTCATGTCGTTTGGAGATTCAATCAGATTGGAAATGTTCGATGCGGATGGCAACAACATATTCGGCTCGATTGACCAACAAGTTAGCCAATATCTCAAGCACTAACAATGCTGGTTGGGAGACGATATGAGCGATAGCATGATTTTATACGGATACTGGCGATCATCGGCGGCGTATCGTGTGCGTATTTGCTTGAATCTTAAAGAGTTATCGTATGATTCAAAATCGGTACACTTAGTGCGCAATGGTGGCGAACAACACAGTGACGAGTACCATGAGTTAAACGCTTCTGAACTGGTTCCTTTGCTGGTGGATGGGGAGGTTCAGTTAACCCAGTCACTGGCGATCATTCAATACTTAGAAGAACACTACCCGGATGTCACTGTGATCCCCGAGCAAACGCCGCTTCGATACCAAGCGCTAGCTTTGGCTCAGGATATTGCAATGGAGATTCATCCCCTGAATAACTTAAGAGTTCTACAGTATTTAGAGGGGGAGTTAGCTTGCGAACCAGAGCGCAAAGTCGCTTGGATTCATCACTGGATCCACAAAGGTTTTACAGCATTAGAAGAGAAACTTCAGAAGCATCGTAAACTAAATGGTGATTGCAAGTTTAGCCTGACAAGCTCGCCATCTATTGTCGATATTTGTCTGGTACCACAATTTTATAACGCACAACGCTTTGGTGTAGATACTTCTCTTTATCCAACCATTAACGCTGTTGTGCAGTCATGCAATCAACTGCCAGCTTTTATTGATGCGATGCCAGAGAATCAGCCAGACGCTAATAGTTGATTCTTAGCATACATAATGTATTAACAAAATTTAAACGAGCCAATCCAAGTGTGTGATTGGCTTGTTTTTATTGGTGAGCAAAATTTTCTGTTTCTCGCTATCGTCGTGGCGCCTCAAAATTGCGAGGTTTTGTTGCTCTGCATAACATTTCCATTTACGCTTTGAGCAACGAGTTGTTTTGGATGCACTTTATTTATGACCAACATTTTTATCATTGTTGTTCTTCTGGTTTTATTCTTCTTTGTTATTCAAAAGTACGTGATTAAGCACGATGACACGCGTGATTATCCTTATCGCTCGAAAGGCCCTCTGCTCAGAGGTCAAGAGGGTGCGTTCTATAATGCGTTAAGAGCGGCGGTCGGGGAGCATGCCGTAGTATTCGCGAAAGTAAACATGTCCAGTTTGGTTACGCCAAAAGAAATCAAAAATAAGAAGCAGTTTTTTGTCGCGAACAATCGTATATCTCGAAGCTATTTTGATTACGTTATTTGTGACCCAAGGACACTAGAGCCGCGCGTTATCGTTGAATTGGATAATGGGCAGGAGCTAAACAAGGGTAAGATAGAAAGACAAAAGTTATTGATTCATGTTTGTAAGACGGCCAACCTGCCTTTAATCGGCGCTTCGATAAAGCACAGTTATCAAGTTGGGCGATTACGTCGTTTGCTTGCGGCACACATTGATTTGATTGAGCCCGATAAAGAAGTGCGCTTTTGCAAAAAATGCGGCAGTCCGATGATCATTAAAACCGCAAGCCAAGGTGAGTTCAAAGGGAGACGTTTCTTTACTTGTAGCCGTCAGCCGAATTGTACATACACCGAAAATTATAACGTTGTGTTTGAGGCGGACGACTAAACACGACAATTAACCTGCAGAAATAAGGGGCTTTGATTAGAGATGATCAAAGCCTTTTTTGTATCTGTCCTCAAGGCAAGACCTATACTTTGAAAAAGAGTGCAGAATAGGGCAGCCATATGCGATACGGATGGATTTTGTCAGCATTGTTCATCGCATCTAATGTTAGTGCGATACCTAATTTGAAACCACTGGAGTGTGAATTGACAGAGACACCCCAAGATCATTTCTTGTTTTACCGAGAGCAAATGGTTTACCACAGTGAGCAGTTTGTCATATTTCAAAACTTCAAAGGCAGGGTGAGCACTCAAGTGGACGTCAAAACAGGAGAGTTGATTCGTACAACCTATATCGGCGAACCATTTAAACCTAAATATCAGATTTTGTTCGGCACTTGCCCTAAGGTATCGCAAACCTTACAGATTTGGATGCTCAGTGAAGTGCCTTACGACAATTAAGTGAGATAATAAAAGTTATATAGATCACACTTTTAAACCCTGCAGGCTCAGTCCTTGTCGATAAAATCATCTGAAAACGCGTGTTGAGTTTACATTTTCGCCAAACGGTTCAAAGTTGGTAAATTTGTGCTTGCACCGTCGTTCGCTTATAGCTAATATCCTCGTCGTTCCAGAGAAATGCGTCCGTAGCTCAGCTGGTTAGAGTATCGCCTTGACATGGCGGGGGTCGGTGGTTCGAGTCCACTCGGACGCACCATTCTGAATTGAATGGTTAGGAACATAAAAATTTGGGTCCGTAGCTCAGTTGGTTAGAGTACTACCTTGACATGGTAGGGGTCGGCGATTCGAGTTCGCCCGGACCCACCAAATTTTAGAAAAAGCCCACCAAACGGTGGGCTTTTTTGTATCTGTAACTTATTGATATTCAAGTGAAATTCCTTCTTTTGTCCTTTTTTCTCCCCTTGTTATTACTCTGCGTTAGTACTGAGTAAAGTTCGAGGGGGTGGTAAAAGGGTGGTAAAAAGGTGGTAAAATACAGTAGTTTGTACAGCGCTTGAAATGGGCTATATTGCGACGCTTATGGCTGGTACTTCATGCCATTCTACGTCGTGACTATCAGTGTAAATCTGAGTGGTTCTATCACTGGCATGTGCCATGCGTTGGCGAGGGTTTACACCCATTTCATCGATGAGTTTTGCCGATAGTCTCCGGATTTCATGGAAAGTAGGGCGCTTAGCTTTTTCTACGTTAGAGTACAAACCGAGTTCGTCGCGTACTTTGGAAAATGTTTCGCTGATCATGCGACTGGTTACTTGGTAACGGTGGTCACACTGCTTAGCGATATTATTGTTTCTTGCAGGTCTACGATGCACTACGTAAGGGCAATGTAGCTTATCTGTTTTAGATAGCTCTACAACTTCTTTGATAGCGCTTGTCACCGGAATAGCAACATAAGACGTTTTAGCATTCTTAACCTTTGCTCGGTGTATGTACAAGGTACCAAATACCATTTCTCCGTTCTCTGGTTTTGGAGTATCAAACCAGACAATTCCACATGTATCCGGTTTTGGTTTTGGTATACGGTATTTTATTCTATGTAGTTCAGCTACTGCGTGAGTCGATTGAATCGATAACCCCATAGCTACTTTTAAAAATAGTGGGGCCTCTTTTTCAATTGCTTTGAATGCCTCTATATCTAAATCCAAGCGTTCTTTCTTATTATCCGAAGCATTTAGCCGTTTCGGTTTTTTGTTCAACATGAAGTTTTCACCAATTGCGGATTCATCTGCTAGATAGCTAAAGATCTTCTTTAATCGAGAAAGTTTCTTGTTATAAACCTCTTTGGATTTATCACCATAATATGTATTTAGAAAGTCGTTCATGGTTTCTAAGTTAATTGACTTGGAAAACTTGTCTCCTAAAAACTCATTAAGTCGAGCTATATCACTCGATACTTGTCTAAGGATTTCTGCTGACAGTTCTTCTTCGTTTTTAATTCTAACCATTACATGCTCAAGCCACTCATTCATCGGGCGGTTGAATTTGTCTTTTCTAGATCTAGGGGAAATTTGGAAGTGTTGTGCTGGTCTGTGCTCGTCATTGTATGCGTTAGCTGCTGCAATAATGTCATCTAAAGAAAACTCAGCTGGCATTAGCATTTTGGTACCATCGATAAGAGTAAAGCGATACCTTGTTTGGCCTTTTCGTTTTTCTACATACAAGTGTTTGGGAATGCGCTCACGACCAGTAGTTCGCTTGCGAGCATTCATAGGTTAACTGCCTCCGTTCATCAACTTTAGAAGCTGTGCTGCTTTGGGTGTAGTAGTTAACTCTGGGTCATTCGCTGCGTCAGGTATGTAAATGAGCCAGCGGCCGGTAGGTGTTTTACGAGCCTGAAGGATTCCTTGTCTGATCCAATTTCGAATAGTTTGGCTGCAAAGAGCAGGATAATAATTGCGTTTGTATTGGGGAATGGTCATTTCACGCATTTTAGAAGTCTCCGATTACCTAATCATTTGAACTTGTGTCAGAGTTCATTTCTTTGATTTCAATTTCGATGATTTTTGCTTCCAAGTTTGTAGTGCTACAACCACCATCCCATTTTAGGTCACAGTTATCACACCCTAAAATGTTGCATTTAGTGTTCACGACATTTATCAAACGTTCATTTAGTTCTTCTTTGTATGAGTTACTCATAGCATTACCTCTGTTTTTTGCAGATTGACGAGCGACGGTAATAGCGTCTCGATGAGACTGGTTGTTTATATTTAGCTCATGCAATGCAATAGGTTTCTTATTTTATAGTAGTGAGAAATTTCATTGCTTCAAGATGCAGCCCTATAGAGACAACGAGTGTACCCGTAGGCTTAGTCGATAGAGTGTGTCGGCTCGAGCCACGCCTCGCTACTTGTGGTGAAGAAGGGCTCACTGGTGGGTAGATTGAATAGCCCCGTTGTTTTAAGTAGTGAAAAAATGCCTCAGCTAAGTGAGGCTCAATTTGTAGGGTGAATATACTCATTTTTATTTTCTCAGTACGACTTGTTGAGGCTGAGACTCATACCAAGCAAAATCTAGCTCTTCACCATCATCTAGCGCTTTTCTTATTGCGTCCTCATCAGGGACAAAACGAACTTCGCGTATTAGATATTTCTCAGGAAGGTGGGCTTCCTCGTATCGAAGTTTGGCTGGATTGTTTTTGATGTAAAAAGTACCGTATGCACCTTTCATTTTTTCGACATTTAACATTTGGAATAAATTCAGAAGCGGGTAGGTCATTCGACTGCGTTCGTCTTTTAAAGACTTGGCGCGGTCACCGTATGGTTTTGCTTGCTCGGCATATACTTTTTTCTCCGCATCTGCCAGCTTCGCTGCTGTTTCTAACTTATCCATGTATCGACGGTAGGCCATGAGTTTGTCATCAATAGAACACTCGATACCTGCCAAATTATCCGCAATGGTTTGCTCGTCCCATTCTTCTTGTTTGGCCAGCTCCAACAGGTCAAAGACCTGCTGGTTAATATTGTTCATGCTTTCTGTCTTATCAGCCATTTGCCTGATCCTTATCTTTAATGTCAGCGTTGAAGTCTTTTATTGCCGATTCTGCTTGCTCCGCGATTCGAGAAAGCGCTTTGTCTTTCTTGGCTTTGCTTGCCTTGTCGTCGGTAGGGATTGCATCCAGAGCTGTTTCAGCTAGCTTTTGAAGTCGCTTGATTTCTGCCAGAGAAGGAGCAGTAGAGAACTTGTCAGTGTATGACTTAGCCTTATCTAGCGCCTGTTGTGTTGCTTTCGCATCAAACTCAAGCTGTTTAAGCGCATTGTCGGTTGTCTTCGTCATTTGCGAACGGTTGATGATGTTTTCATCGTCGTATTCACCCATGTATACGTCACCACAAATGCCTAACATTGAAAGCGCTTTACCTGTCGCGTCGGTAAGTGACTTTTTACGGCACTCTCCGTTTTTGATCATGCGACTGTAATTGTGTGACCAATAGAAACGCTCAGTCTCACCAAAAGCTGTTAATGTGCATCGTTCGCCACTGTTAGGGTGGATGTACCAAAGCTCAACTTCCATGTTGTGGACGGACTCATTCACTCCGGTATACGTACCGTTAGCGAAAATTGGCAAACCGTCCTCAATCCACTCCCGCTTAACATCGACACCCCAACCTTTGCCACGAGGACCAAATATTTCGGTTGCTTTCATTTGGCGGTATTGAGCATTGATGGATAATCGACCTGTCGATGGGTCTTGCTTAGTGAAATTCAAATCGGTTTTAAATGACTGATTCCAAATACCCATATTTGAATTGCTTTCGTCTAAATCGACATCTGGAATTTCAGGATCGTTAGCTGGCTCTTGCTCTACAATATTTTGAGGAACGTCAGTGCCGCTAATGTTGTTATCAGAATCGGCAAGATGCTCATCATTAGCAGATTCGGGTAAAGGTGCGTTTTTGGTAACCTTAGGCTTTCCATTACCATCGGTTGGTTCTTTTTTGCCTTGTTCTGGTAACTTTTGGGCTTCTTTTTGTTCATTATTGCCACTTGAAAGCTCATTATTACCATCGGCTTTGGGTTGGCCGGTAAACTTCATTACTAGGTTAACCGACTCAGTTGAATGCCAAATGATCACCGGATTTTTAAGCTGTTTGATGTAATCAGCTAAAGCGTTAATGTCGGTGTCTTTGGTAATGATTTTTAATAAGTGGGTATAGGCACGCTCAGGTGTTACTGCGTGATTTTCATGTGCCAAGCGTTCAGCTATGGCGAGCAAGAGAGATGGATGCTCTACTTCTGATATCAGAGTGTTGGATGCTGGCTCCATACTTTCAATAAGTTCGATATTTTCTCGAAAGACAGCGCGAAGAGTTCGGATGTTTAGAAATGATTTTGACACCTCGCTTGCATCATCAAAATCAATGTTGCGTATGTTTTCTAGTGTTTTGTCTTTAACGAAAGTTAAGTATTTACCGTTGTGTTCCCGTTCTCCGTTGTGCCAATTAGTGAGTTCATCTACTACGGCAGCAAGCTTCTCTCCTGCCTCTTCATACTGCTCTGTTGTTAGATATGGGCTACCATCACTAATGCGAGAAAATATTTCAGCAATAAAGCATTCATACTCATTTTCTAAATTATGTGCTGGTTTGTGTTGAATGTTATTTTTAGTAACCGTACATCTGGCCACTAGATACTCAGCCTCACTTTCATTAAATAAAACCCCACATCTTTCCAAGCCGTTAATAGTCTCCACTAGTTCTTCGATGTCGGTTTGAGCTGTGATGTGAGGTTGTAGTGCATCCATAGCGAGTTTTACTTCGCCCTCTGTCATTCTTGCTGTAGGGCGACGAGCTAGGCGTTCACGTACTGCATTTTCTATTGGTGAACATTCGTTAGGTGGTAAGTCTTCGCTATCCATCACCTCAATGCAATTTTCTTCGAACTCCTGAATGTATGGAGATTTCATAAAAATCTTAGCTAGACTTAATGAGCTATCGTACTTGTACAGAGCGTCAATAATTGCCTGACCAGCCATCTTGATCGCTTCTTTTCGGGTGGTGGCAAACTCACAGCCAAAGTCGTTAGCGTCACCGAATGCGCGTTCTGCTTTCTGATTGCCTCCGACAGCATATTGCCACCCCTCGTCACCACAATCTCGGATTGCAATAACGACGTGTAATTCATCGGTTACAGGGAGAGCGGCTTTCCAGCAGTTAGGTTCAATGATGTATTCATTGGCTGCTGGCTTGTCGATAACATCTTCAATATGTTTCATCGACTCTTTCGTTTTCTCGGTTAGTACGGCAGGAAGGTAAGGTTTCAAGCTCTCGGTGAAAGCTTCTAAATCGTATAGAACACCAATCGTTACCATTGAGTTCACATGCTCAATTGCTTGATTTGGGGATTTATCTAAAGGCCAGATGTCCGCAAAATGACCTTCAACAACTTCTAAATAATCGCTGTGGGCTTCTAATGCGTTCTTTGCGTCTGGGTGCTGTGATAGTGCTGTTATAAACAGTTCACTAGGTTCTAGGAATGCATGATAAAAATCATGTTTCATCGTTGCGGAGATAAAGGTTTTTTGGTCTTCGGGGCCAAACTCATCTTGGTAATCTAGGAATTTTTCAAGGCGTTCCACCGCTTTATCAATCGCGTCGCAACGTTTTTCTTCGGTTCGATCTAAGTTCATTTTTTCGTGCTTATCGAAGTCACCAAACTTAAATCGGAAGCCGTAAGCATATTGGCTATGGCCAACTCTCAGAATGAAGACCTTAGCAGCTTTCATACTGTCGGTTTCGCTACTGTAAATGAAAGAGGAATCTTCAACTTGAGGATCTTTTGTGTCGTAGTATCCATCTTGGCCTAGGGTAGGGTACGGGGTATCCGGAACATTTATTTGTTGTTCATCTGAGTGAATGAACTCGCCTTCGTCAACCCCCTTGGCTTCTAATTCTATAATTGCTGCGTTGTAGTCTTCTTCTGATATTTTTTCGGCCTTAACGCCTTTGAAGAAATCACTGTATCCGGAATTTTCATTTTCGGTGCATAGTGGATGAGTTGCTTCAACCTTGCAAACAGCTTCCGATTTGGCTAGTTCTTGGGTTGCGGCTTTAATGTAGTGAATTACAGGTTCCAAATCGCCAGATTCTTTTACCGCTTTGTGCGATACCTTTTTATTACAGGTTAATTTGAAATACTTATCAGCCATTTTAAGGTGTCCTTATACAGCTAAGCTGCCTTGAATTTTGAGGGAAGATGCAGTTTCAAAATTTTCTTCAACCGAGTCAGGACTACGGAAACCATGCTTCCGGCAGTAATCGGTCATAATTTTTCGATCGTGCGGTAGTTTTTTTACCGAGAGCCAGAACTGCTCAACGGATTCTTGGGAAGGTCTGTCCACAGTCAATTCCTCAGTAGAGACATTAAACAGAGCACGCATAAGCCAGAGCTGGCTAGGTGGGAGAGAGGTTGCAATGGGTGCGCTCTTTAATACCTCTAAAGAAAGTCTTGTGCTTGTTGGGACGTGTGTGTACTAGGGTAAATTGCGGTACCGGATAAAAATTAATACACAGATCTTAAAGACCGGTCCGATACCGCAATTTTGAAATGCCCCTAACGCGATTTATCAAGGCTCAGTCGGTTGTCACTATCAAAATCGACCGACCGTTAAGAGCATTTCAAAATGGCTCTCATAAGAAAGCCAAAGCCCGTTACTACTAGAGTACCTATGGGATAGGTCTAGTCACCTCACTATGTCGGGTGACCGTAGATTTACTTTCGTTACTCATCTATCAGCCCTTTGCTGATAGGTGCTCTCAAACGTTTTGTACCACCTAGTGGTCTCGCTCATCCGTTTAAGTGTTTCACGCCATCGAAAGCGGGGCGTATCAGTTTATTTTGGGTTTCCAACAGTTTTAAAGAGCCTCAAGGCATCGCCTTGGTATAATTAATATTCCATAATGGCATTTGAATGTAAATGCCAAAATGGAATTATTTTTTATGGTAGGATGAATTCTGAAATATGGGGGGGCAGATTTTAGACAATAAAAAACCGCCACTAGGGCGGTTATCATCAAATTGGTGGGGGGATTACTCTGTGTAGATTCTATGCTCAGGTAAGTTTGACGTTAATCTTAGCATCAACCACTACACCTACAATCTTACAGTTACCATTAATTGGCAGTTTGGGGAATGATGGGTTTAACGGACTGAGAAACTTCTGTCCAGCGTCAATGATGAGTTGTTTGAATGTGGCTTCGTTAACATCATCAAGCTTGGCAACAACCAGTGACTTATTAACCGCTTCAACCTCAGGATCGACTAGAACGCGAACACCCGTAGGGAAACTAAGTGGTGAACCGGGCGGTGCTGTCATCGAATCGCCTTCAACTGTTAGCCAAAATGAACTTGAACTCGCTTTCTCAGTTGTTGCCAGCATTTGTGCGTCTTTAACGTTATACGGTTCGCAAGCTTCTCTCCATTGTCCCGCTTGCACCGAACTGATTAAAGGGAATAGCCCTTTGGTTTCAGGTTGGTCATCTATTGATTTTACATTAGCAAAACCATCAGGTGTAACAGAGCCGTCAGAAAGCAAAGTCATTTGACTAAGTCCGACGTGCTTCATCATTTCGGCAATCGTATCAAGGCTTGGTTCTCGCTTCTCGTTTAAGTAGCGAGCAATAGTTCCCTGAGCCACTCCCATTAATTCAGCAAGATCTGATTGGGTTATGCCTGAGGTCTTCATCCTGGATTTAACCAGTTCATTCCAATTTGTTTTCATTCGCTAATTATGCCACTGCGGTATTTTTTAAAAACAACCGTTATGGAATATATCGATTGCATGTAGAATTCCAAATTGGTATAAATGTCCTCATGTGACGGAGGACATATGAACCGAATTAAAGATTACCGTACCAATTTAGGAATAACTCAGCAGCAACTTGCTGATGAGCTAGGTGTTTATCAAGCAACAGTTAATCGATATGAAAAAGGGCGTAGCCCGAATCTAAAAACATGCTGGCAGATAATTAATGCTCTCTGCTCTTTGGGTGCTAAATGCAAGTTCCAAGATGTATTTCCAGATAATACAGCACCAAAGAAAACTGCATAACTACAAGGAGTTATTGATTATGTTAGTGAAATTTGACTCGAAAAAAGAAGTGGTCAAAGAAATTATCAAGAAGACCAAGGGCGGTCGAGGTGCTTTAGCTGGCGCAATTGGTATGTCTGAAACCACCTTCAACAACAAGCTCTATGAACGAAACGGTTGCCGTTTTTTCGATGATGAAGATCTAGAAGCAATGGAAATCCACGCTGGTACCTACTTTCTGGCTCAATATCGCGCAGGCCAACGCGGTGGTTTGTTTGTTCCTATGGCGGAACTCGAACTTGACGCGGAAGAGCTTAGCGAAATCCAGATCAAAGAGATGGCTGCACTTGGTGAAGCGAATGTCGAGATTTGCCGAGCACTCGCAGATGACCAAATGATCGACAACAAAGAAGCGAAAGCTATTAAGTCAGCTGCTATTGAAGCAGCTGCACGAGTTATCGCGAGCAAGTTAGCTGCGATTCGAGTTTATGGGATGGACAAATGAAAAAAGGCGTAATTGATAAATCATTAATTCCCGTTTCTGAAATCGTAACAATCACTGCTCCAGTTCAAGTCGTCATCAGAGATGGAGAGTTTACGGTTAAAGAGTTAGTCGTGGCAGGAAAGACCGTTGATTGTTATCAGGGGCTTACGAATATATTGCTGGAAAAGCAGCGCGAGTTTGACCGCCATAAAAGTCAAACGCTTAACGATTGGTGAGAGGGTTGTTGGTTTTACCTCTAGGCGTATAAGAAAAGCGCAGCGTAGCGCTGGAAGTCAAGAATATGAGTAGACGAGCTACAGATTGGGCGTGGCGACAAGATATCAAGGCCACGATGAAGTTAATTCTTCTATCTCTTGCCGATCGAGCTGATGAGTATCATAGAGCATATCCGAGTGCGGAGCGTATAGAGCTCGATACTCGCTTAAACATCAAAACAATTCGTTCGAACCTAAAGGTAATGCAAGAGCTTGGGATCATTCGAGATTCTGGGAAAAGAAAGGGGTCAACGAATCAGGTTGTTGTATGGGAATTGTTAGGCATAGAAGACGATGTGAAGCATCAAGTCCCAAAATCATCAAGAACCACGAGCCCTGAAAAGAAGGTACCCGAAAATGGACACCTTCCGAAGGTACCCAAAATTGGACTTGAAAGGTACCCAAAAACGGATTTGAAAGGTACCCAAAATTGGGTAACAGAACCAGTCATAGAACCAACCATTGATCCTTTAAAAGATCTTATTCCAAGCAATGATGAATTGCTTGAAACCAGAAAACCTGAATCTGAATTTGAATTTCCAACGAATCGTCGTGGTGAGATTTATTCCGTGTACATGGAGGACATATTCGAGTTCAGAAAGCTGTATCCGTCTGTAGATGTTTATCAGGAATTTCGAAACATGCTTGGTTGGTTGAAATCTAATCCCACCAGACGCAAGACCAAAAGTGGAATCCCTAGATTTATCAATTCTTGGTTAGCCAAAGAGCAGAACAAGGGACGATGCAATAAAAACCTAGAGTCACCAGTTCAGCTTGACTGTACAGCCCAAATTGAGAACGAGATACGTCTAGCTGAATCTAAAGTAGCAGGTTTGCAGCAGAACATTATGCAGCATCAACAATGGAACATTCCTGGTGGCGATAAAGCTATTGTCAGTTTCCAAGCGGATATTGAAAAGTTAAAGAAATTCATCCAGCAACAACGACAAATCCGAGAGCGATTGCAGGGGGAGAGATGATCTACTACCTACCGAAGTTTTGGTATGCCGGTTCTAAAAAGTGGGGCATTCCATCTGATCTGCCGTTTATCGAGGGTAAGTTGCAACGCCTGAATATGGCAAATCAAAAAGTTGCTAGTGAACAATATGAGGATATCTACAAGCACTTTCACAATTGTGGAGAGTGGCGCAAAGCGCGTGAGTTAGCGAATCAGATGTTAAACGACATAGCGAATGATTATGGCATTACTCTCAAAGATTATGAGCAGATGACCGCGGCTAACGATGATGACTCTGAAAACACTCAGTTTCGTGTCGACTTGATGATAGAGAAAGCCAAAAAAGCTCAAAAGTTGGCGAAACCAAGAATTCACTTTAAGGAGTTGAAACGTGCGTAGTTGTTTAACTGTGAAGGCGAAAAAAGAAACGACAGAGATCATCGGTGCAATTGGTACTGGTGGTTATATTCAGTACGCAACACCTGAAATGCGCGAAAAGGCTGCTACGATGCGTGGACGCGTTGTGGCTATTAAGCCTAAGTCTAAAGCGAAAGCCCGTGTTTTGGATCACCACCGTAAGTTTTTTGCGTTGATACACCTAGGATTCGAGTATTGGTCTCCCGACGTAAGCCTAATCAGCGAACCAGAGTATTACATAGCACATGAAACTGCGAAGCAATTCTGTCAGTTGGCTGGACGAGAAGACATGTATGAAACACATGGTATTGAGATTGCCAACATCGTCTTATCGAAAATAAAAAAACAGCGAGAAAGTCACTGCGACCCAGAGGCTTACAAGTGTATTGAGCACTACCGATACCAAGTGATGATCGAAGCTGGTTATTTTGATTTAGAAATGCTCCCCAATGGTGGAACAGTAAAGCGGCCTTGGTCTATCGCTTTTGAGAACGCAGACCAAGAACAATTCGAAAAAATTTACAAAGGTTGTTTTAACGTCATATGGAACCAATCACTTTTTCAAGTATTTAACGACGAGCAAGAGATGCAAAACGCCGTATATCGCTTTATGGAGTTCGCATGATACGTCTGTTATTTGCCTTATTTACGGTGGTTAGTGCGATAGCAGTGGTATCGTCAGCATTCTTGCAATTCTGCTTTCTCTTCGCTGGGCGTGGCTTCCATTTCGATAGTGTGTTTCTCATCTACCTAACGGCTCTTTTTACTGGATTTATGGGGCTGTGGCTGACAAATGAAAATTAAGAAATACGGGTATCGAGTTCAAAAAGCTCAAGAACAATTTAACCGTTTTATCGTGTTACGCGATAGCGGAAAACCGTGTGCTAGCTGTGGACGCTACTTGCCTCTGTGTTGCGGCCACTTTCGTTCTGTAGGCGCAGCCCCTGAACTTAGATTCAATGAAGACAATGCCCATGGCCAGTGCTACGAATGCAACGGGAACAAATCGGGGAATTCGAAAGAGTACCGACGTGGACTTATCGAACGTATCGGACTATCTCGCTTAGAAACGTTAGAAAGTTATCACTCTCCGCAGAACTGGACGGTGTATGACCTATACGACATTGAGAAAGTCTACAAGGCCAAGGCTGACGTGATGAGTACTAATTTTGAGTATTTCTACGAGTCAGCTTAGTTCACACCAACATGTAATTGAAGTAATGGTATCAATATGAAAGATCAAGATTTAGAACGTACACGAGTACTGTTAAGAGGGTGGGGGAACTGGTCACACAACAATACTGGTTGTCATTGGTATACACAGATGTGTGGGTTATCGAATGTCCTGCCTGTGACTCCAGACTTAAGATATAAGCTATGTGATGATGATGCTCTAGTCATTGATAAGTTGGTTGCTTGTATGATGGATGAGGAAAATCCAAGGCCAATGACATTTTTTATTCTTCACTATGTCTATGGACTCAATAAAAGTGAGATTGCGAGAAGGGCGACAAGAGAAGACAAAAAGCAATGCACGGAAGGCAAGGTTCGCTCACTGTTACTTTTAATGGAATCAATGGTTTGTGGAATGCTCATTCAGCGTGAACAAATGGGATTTAGGCTAGCGTATGATAAATAGCGCTGTCGTATTACGGCAAAGTAGAAAGCCTCTTTAACTTAAGAGGCTTTATGAGTTGGCTCAATCTGAAACTGATAGATAGAGATGGCGTCACAGGTTTCCATACGTTTTCTAATGTCAGACGAATGTTAGAATGATATTGGATAGTAACGTTCATCCATATTTACTTAGTCCATGTACGAAATTAATAGCTATGTGTACGTTGCGTAGTGCGCAAGTGATGGATAGCTGCGTGTATTGCAGACTCTTCTACATCAATCTTCTTCTTCACGATATCAACGAGTTCAGAGCGTTCATCGGTTATCTGCATTGCAGGTTTTAATATGCTGTGGATCGACAACCCATCTAGAGGTTTGTTAGAAATCAGGTTGTGGTATGTATACAGCTCTAAACCAAAGTTCTTAGCAAACTGACGTAACATCGATAAGTACCAAACTTTTGGCTTCTCTAAGTGGAGTAGGGCGTTACATTTATTAGCAATCATGCCTATTTCAATCGGGCGATCAGAGTATTTGATGTATCTAACACTAATATCCATTATTTCTTTAATAGGAGCTCCCTCAAATGCATATTCTGGTGTTGTGTAATGCGTTAAGTCGATACGAACAAGTTTGCCTTCAGTCACTAGCTCATTGATGTAGAAAGACGCGTGGTTAACCGATCCGCTACGGATGATTTTTGCAACTTCATCACGAGTTCGCGGAGTTTTGTCTGTGGTAAACCACTTTAGAATAGCTTGTTGTTGACCTGTAGGTGTAACGTCACTCTTCAGACTCACGGTGTCTGCACCACTTTTCCCTGCGAAGTAAACACCAAACTGCTCACCAAACTCACGCGCTACGTGTCGAACATCAAAGTAATCAAATTCTCTTAATGCAGGTGATTGCTCATAGACATTCATCTTTAGATGCAATGAATCAGTACCTTGTGTTTGAACTGCAAGTATCTCTTTCACTTGTTTTACTATGTGTTCTACTTGTTTTTCGTCGAGTGGGAAGAAGTTCGTATGGCGGTATGAACCATGACCAGATAAGTACAATAAGCCTTGTTCTACACCGCCTTGAATACCATGTTCTTGGCGGTCAAGAGGAAATTGTGTATTACAAAAACCTTGTTCATTTGCTAATTTGTGGATGTCTCTAAAGTTAACCCCGTCAGGGAAAGCTAACGCAGCTTGTGCCGCTGCGGCAATCTTCCCTAAGCCCTTCGGTGTAATATTTCCCGATTGAAAATTAATTTTTTCTTCATTAGATAATTGATAGATAGCGTTTAGAGCCTGTCTAGCGTTGCAGCCGTATTGCTCCATCAATAGCTCTACTGCTGTTTCAGTGCTCATAGGAGCTAGATTATACGCAAACCACTCTTCTATAACATCTACTTTGAAGTTAGGGTATACGACATCTCTCAGTTCATTTTTGTTAGCGTCAGTAATGTGTTCCATGAAGAGGAAAAGATCTTTCTCTCGCTCAAAACGACCAGCTAAGCTTGGGTAAAGCTCTTGAAACTCATGTGTAAGGTTCTGTTTAACGTTTTGGCGAATAACAGTAGAAGTTAAGCTTAATGACAGCTTTAACAAAGCAATAGCTTTTGCTTCTAGTTGACGAATTCGTTCTCTAGTTATCCCAAACCGTTGACCGATTTCTTCAAGAGTAACTGCTGGATTGCCATCTATACCAAAGCGAGATAGAACGATTTCTTTTGTTCTATCATCACAACTATCAACGAATGATGTAAGGTCGTTACTTAGTATTTTATCTACAACAATTGACGGTAAAACGAATAATCGATCTACACGTAGCAATGATGGCTCAGTTAATGACTCGGATAGTTCTTCGTCAGATTTATCTACAACTGTTTCTAAGTATGGATACACTTTATCTTTGAATTCTTCATAAACTTCGAATAATTTGCGACCAAGTATTACGGCATTAGGTCTGGCCGGCTTCCAATCATAAACAACATTAGCTAGTGATAGTTGGTCAAGCTTTTTTATTGCTAGTTCTTTTGCCGCCCGATTCATAAGTTTTCTTTCGCCCTCAGACAACAAAGAAAAGTTGAGATAGATATCTGCCAATATTTCTTTACTAGGCCAGATGCTTTTTTCAGGGACTATTATTTTATCCGCTGGACGGATTGTTACAAAATCAGTTAGTGACTTTTGTTTTACTCCAGTTTTTTCGGATGGAGTACTTGACAGTACTTTATCCTGAACAGATATAATTTCTGGTTCTGGTTCTGGTTCTGGTTCTGGTTCTGGTTCTGGTTCTGGTTCTGGTTCTGGTTCTGGTTCTGGTTCTG